>CAIVKH010000101.1 GCA_903906425.1 uncultured bacterium | reverse complement strand
GCGGTGGAATAAAATTGCAAATCTGCCGCAGGATGGTGAACTTCGACCGTGTTGGGTTGATTTTGTTATTCATCCCTGCCGTGTGGCAGGGCTACACCGTCAATCCAACACTTTTTCTGCGCAGGATGTGGGATGCTTCTGTTCCGGGTATTATGACTACTGCGGGATGGTCGTGATCAATTCTTCAGCTTCGATAGCCAACCGGGTTCTTTCAGACGATGGCTCAAGGCTCTTCGAGATCGCGTTGCAATACAGGGCGGGGGTTCCTTCGAGTATATCAGGCGTTGTATATCGCGCTACCGTGGCGCACATCTACACTCCGACTAATGCATATGCGACCGGAGTTGTCATCGCAGTTACCAACCTTCTCGCTCTCGGCAATGGTGGATTGCTCTATCTTGATCCGACAAACGGCGTCACGATTGATCCGCCGACGAACAACGGAACGATTTCCCCGCAAATCATCAAGATCGAATTCGGGAGTCTTTTGGAAACCTCCAATGCCGTGAACCGGATTTTCAATCCGACGCCCAAGGATGATCCCCCGCCGGTTTCAAGCAACAAGCTATATGTCGTTGAATCGCCTGCCGACGGTCAATTTCATGTGAAACTTTCAGTTAATACCGCCCCCGCCTCACTGAATAGCCTTCTCATGTATGCCGTTTTTGATAACACCGGCAGTAAAGTGACCGGGGCGGAAGGACATTTCCCGACATCCGGCGGCGCCGATATTTCTTTTGCCCACACGGGATCGTCCACAAATTTCCTCGACTACGAAATCAAGGTCGGCTATGATCTAAATACCAACGTAACGCTTGACACGAACGAAGTTTTTCCTGTTCGCGTCCGGGATTCGTCTGGCTATGGCAAGGGTGCTCCGACTGTCCGTGGGATAGTTGCATCCGCGTATGATGACGACGTTAGTGATTTGAATTGGTTGTTTGATACGCCGTGGCTTGTCCTTCCTAACGCTTCGGCGCTGCTGCACATCTTTATGGACGGCGACACCCATTCGATCTATTCGAGCCGGCTGCCCACCTCTACCAATGCGATCACCTTCAACTGCTTCACCGATCCCTATGCGATCTGGCTGACGCACAACGCTGGCGCAGCATTCACAAACACGGGTAACGCAGAGATCAAGCTCTACACATGGGGAACCAACACGCTCATGGCCGACATGGTCTGTAAGTCCGGCACGATGGAGGTGCCGGTACAGGTTTTCTTCAGCAACACAGTGCTTGCCGCGGCAACGGCTTACTTTGCGACAAATGCGGTGGGAACCGTGACTAACTTCCCGCTCGACGGCACGATGTATGACATTCCCCATGCCGATGAAAGCCAACAGTGGACGACCAATTATCTTTCGGGCGTAACCGTCACCTTCTACCAGACGATTGGAACAACCAGCACGGTTGATGACGTCAACCACTCCATCGGGCGCGGAAGAGTACTCACACACAAAGCAAGGTTCACCATTCAAACCTATTTGGATTTTTGGGGCAGCATTAAGACAAACACTATCACTCACTTTTCCGGCGCGGTTGAAGATCTTTATGATTTCAACGCCGAAGATAAAGGGCCTGGTGGCGAGGCCGCCGTTATACAACTCGGCCATGGGAACGGCTGTTATAGTACCGGCCGGATTCAGGGCCAGATATTCCGTAACCGGATCGAATTTGATCAGGACGTCGTGATTCCTTTTAATTGAGGTCAACTATGAAAACGAAATACGCTTGGTTGATCGCTGCGGCAACAATTGGCTTATCCGGGTTGGCCGCGACTAATAAAGCTATTCAGATACCAGATATTTCCTATTTCGAGAATGTTCCGCCTGACATCACGGCTCCAAAATTTTGCTCCGCATTGCGATCTGGCGAAACGGCCAAACACCGTGCGCCCGCGATCCGCTCCGAGTGGCACGCAACAAACTGGCTACATGACATCGAGCCGCAGGCTTGGAACATCGCGTCGCGCCATTTTGGATCGGCCATCTTCAAGCGCATCGAGGAGTGGAACGTGGAAATGAGAAGCGCGAAACTACTGGCTCCCAACGCCACCAACTTTCTCGATATCGCCGACTGGCTGATGCAGACCCCCGCCTACGGCAACTACTTTATCGCGCTGCGCTGCCATGAATTCGCGGCGGATGGAATCGGCCATGCGCTGGCCGACGCCAACTGTTCTCTCACGGCCACGACAAATCTATTTCCGCGATTCGACGTGAAATGGAAAACCGCGACGGCCCGTGCAAAAATCCTTCGCGACGACTTCGCCCCGTTCGCCGATGATGTGCCCGGTGGCGTTGCCATGGTCGAACTCGCCGGCGACGAAGCGACACAGCAGAAAATTCTCGACGGCTTTTGGGTCACCGCCGTCGCGATGGGCAGCAGGCTCGACCCGCCCCGCGCCATGAGGCCGCTCGTCGTTCCAGAGATCGGACACCGTGATTATGCGATGGGAAAAGACGATCTATTCTGGGGGCCCGTACCCAACGGGAACTACAACGCGGAAACGCTGATGAGTTCTGTATTTGGCGGAAATCCGCCGTCAAACACAAACGAAATCAGGGAAGCGCTCGCTTTCTGGCTCAAGAGCTTTCACGATTTTTCTTGGAACAATCGCAGGGAGCCAGGCGACCAGCGCGTCAAAGTCGACACGCCTGCCGAGCTAGATCACTTGGAAAAAAGCATCAACTCTTTTGCCCTGCATTTCCTCCTCGAAAGCATGGCGCGGTTCAAGCATCAGGGAAAAATCGACGTGCAACATTGGGATGTCATGGATGACGAAGCCCTCTGCAAAGGCCCGTCAGACGCCCAAATCGTCGCGCTGAAAAATCTCGCGAGCTTCCGCGCCGTCACGAGTGGGTTTCCAACCGAACAGACGTTCACTCCCGAAGAATTGGAACTTAATGCCGATGACATCGCCAGCGCAAAAAATCGGGGCATCGCCACTCCGCGTTTCGAGGATGTCTATCAGTCCAAGCAGCAGTGTGCGTTCGTCCGGGCGTGGGCGAAATATTGCAAAGCCAATCCTACTGTTGATCACAAGTCAGTCGATGCAATGCTGGCCTACGAGACATTCAAGAAATATTCTCCATGATTCTTCATTAGTGCTCAGATGCAGATCGCCTACTTGCTATCTTCATTCCGCTGTAAATATTCTTTCTCACTTATCCCACGTTGATGCGCTGACGCCGATCATGAGGTCTTGCGGGCCGGTGACGATATCGGCGACGGCACGAAAAACGGCAGGAAATACGACGGATATTGACTCCCGCCCGATACTGAACTATCGTTCACCAAAGCTGAAAAACGGCAGAACGGAGCCGAAGGACTTCGTTCATGCCGCTGCAACGACCGAGTACAACCTGGCGCGACTGGTACAACCCCCTAAAGGGGCTGACCATGTCGCGCATCGTGGCGATGGAGGACGCCGCCGACCGCGGCCAGTTCGCCGACCTGCAATGGTTCTGGCATCACATGGAGCGCACGGATGTGACCGTGCAGGCCGCCATCTCGCGCCGGCTCTCGTTCGTCGCGTCCGGCGATTGGGAAATCCGCACCAACGAGAATGCCGACGCGACGCTCGCGGCGGAACAGGCCGATCTGTTGCGCTACGCCTACAACCGCATCGCGAATTTCAAGGACGCGACGCTGTTTCTGGCGAGCGCACTTTTCCGCGGCTACGCGCATCTGGAGAAGATCGGCACGGGCTACGCGAACCTCGTTTCGCGCCTCGAACCGATTCCGCAGTGGTTCTGGATTCGCGAGGGGATGAATGGCCGCTGGCTCTTCAATCAGGAGTCTCGCAGCAACGAGAGCCGCGGCGAGGTCGTCGGCACTGAGGATTTCTGCATCCTTGAATCGTCCGCGTTTAACCGCGCCATCGCGAGGCACTTCTTCGCAAAGCAGCTCGCATTTGCCGATTGGGATCAGGCCCTCGAACTCGGAGCCAACCAGAGTATCTTCTTCATCGGCCCGCCGGGCGCGAGCGAAGACAAGGAAAAGGAATATCGCAACGTAGCAGAGCAGATGGCGAGCAATGGCCGCGGCTTCCTGCCGAATGGCGCGGACGTGAAGATGTTCGATCCGGGCGCACGGTCGAAACTCCCGTTCTATGACCGCATCCGCTATTGCGACGAGCAGATCGTGATGGCGGCGACCGGCGGCCTGCTTTCCATGCTGACGGAATCAGGCAGCGGGACGCTCGCGGGTGGAGCGCACGCCGCCGGCCTGCTGGCGCTCGCGCGCAACGACGCGCAATTGCTCTCCGAAGTCTATCAGCGCGATCTCGACGCGATGTGGCTCACGGAGTTTTTCCCGCACCAGCCGCACGTCGCGTATTTCAACTTCGATGTCCCGCAGCAGGACGACGCCGTCGCGCTGCTCGGTGCCATCGGGAATCTCTCGTGGGCCGGCTATACGGTCGAACAAAAACAACTGGAGGAGAAGACGGGGCTGAAATTGCTCCCGTTGCCACAGAAGCCATGAAGACAAAAAACAAATGCAAGACGAAGCACGACCCGCAGGCCCGCCACATGCTTGAGCGCCACCTCGCGAACTCCGGCCCGATGACGCCGCAGCAAACGCGCGCGATGTGGGCCAAGAAGAATAATCCCGCCGCCGCCAGTGCAAGCAGCGCGCCGCCGCCGCGCACATTCATTCCCGTACCCCGCGTACCGGTTCCGGTCATCATGCCCAGGACTCCTCCCCCGACCGGAGCCACGATGGGGGAATCGCCGGCCAGAACGCCACCAACACCGCCGCCGGACCCGATGCAGGAGATCCTGGACAAGATCAATCGCATCCGGCAGGGACTCCCCGCAGACCCGCCGGTTGACACATCCCATCCGCCGTTTGTGATCTTTGACACGGCGAACCCGGCATCCGCACAGGCGATGATGCCGCGAACAGCAACGCCCACGCCGACGGCCTCGACGCCGACACAGGCAGGGAACGGACCCATTACCGTTGCGAGGCCGCTTCCAACAATTCCGCCGCTCACGTTGCGACACGGCCCCGTCACGAAGCCGACGACACCGCCGCTCCGTCATGGTCCCATCTTTAATCCCACACCCGGCGTGCCCGTAAAATATTCCGCACCTGCCAGCCCGTCGTTCTGGAAAGGCAGGACGCCTGACCCCGCGTTGAAGAAGAAAGGGAAGGGACGCGGAACGATAAACAATCGTTTCGCCATCGCGCTTCATTTCCTTGAACAACACGGAGGCGTCCCATGATTGCGACCGATGCTTTTCAAATGCCCGCCGACGGGTGGTATCAGATCAGCTCGCTCGGCGAATTTCCGCACGCGCCGACGGGGCTTGTGCAGGTGGTCGACGAGGCCGGTTGCAAAGCGATGGTGGATTTCTTCCGGCAAGCCGCAATGCAGCCGAACTTCGCGGGCGTGCTGATCGACTTCGATCACTTCAGCCTGGACCAGAGCAAGCCGAGTGAGGCCGCGGGATGGATCACGTCTCTCGAACAGCGGCCCACCGGACTGTGGGCGCAGATTCGCTGGAGCGACAGCGGACAGCAGGCCGTCAGCGGCGGACGCTATCGCTTCATCTCGCCGGTGTGGAAGCAGGACGAATGCGAGATGCTAGGCAACAATCGCGTACGGCCGTTGAAGCTGGTGAATGCCGCCGTCACAAATGATCCGAACATTCGCGGCATGGTGCCGCTTTCCAATCGCGCCATGAAAGCGCCGCACCCGCCTCGCGCGGCATCGCTCCGAATCGCCAATCGCGCCGCATTTCATTTCGCGCGCGGCCTCGTTCTGGCGAACGGCGGAATGTATTCCGACCCGCGCACCGGCGCGCTCGCAAACAAGACGCTCAATGACAAACAACGCCGCTATCTGCACTGGCTCTACTCACAGGGCGGGGGATCGGCATCATCGCGCGGCGATCACGGCGAGAGCGGCCCGCAGGGCGACAGCGGAGCGGCGGGTGCGGGCAACAATAATGCGCAACCGCTGGCCGAGGTCATCGAACAGACGGACGGCAGCACGCCACCGCCCGCTGATGCGAATGCATCGCCGACGCCGGCTGCCGATCCGATCCTCGCGCTCGACACGTCGAACTACGACTCCGCGCAAAACGAGATGCCGCACATCTCGCTGTCCGGCGACACTCCGGCGCCAACGTCCGGCGGCGTCAACTTCAGCCCGGTTCGTGACAGCGCCGCGCGGATCAAAGCCATCGAGGCGCAGCGCGACGCTCTCATCGCGCAGCGGCCCATCGAGCCGACGAAGCCCGATTTCAAGCAGGTTGATCTTCGCAAGCTCGAGCGCGATTTGATGAAGCAGGGCAAGGGTACGAATGAAATCCGCAAGGCCCTCGACGACGCGAAGGCGGAGAACGAACGCCGCAAACACGCGCTCGACGACATCAAGAAGCAGCTTCACAAGGCGTATCCAAATGACGGGGCGAAGCAGGCGCAGGCGCTGAGCAAATACATGGACCAGCTCACCGCGCAGTGGCAGAAGCAGCACGACGCGTGGCAGCGCGCGAACAACGCGATCGACAAGGCCGTCGCCGCGGCGAACAAGATGATTGCCGACGAACAGGCGCGAGGAGCGGGAATGCTGCTCGGCAGAGTTTACGGGGCTGCTATGCCAAGTCGAAATGATGGCTCCTCTGGAAGTGGGGCTGCGCGGCGCTTCCGCACTTCGCCAATCGCATCTTTCAGTGGTGCGAGCGCCGGTTTTTCGGAAATGAATTTCTCTAGCAGATCTGCGTGCCGCATGTCTGCGAAAGCGAGAACAGGCTGAAACATGCCCGCATAAAGTTCGGCATGTCTTCCGGGAAACGCTTCGGGTCCTGTTACTACAATGTTAAAATAGGCATCGTAAGAACGAATAAGAAGAGGAACCGCTAAAGAAATCCTATTTTCGACTAAATAGTGCCATGATCCAAAACTTCTCATATTCTGAATGGTTGGATCGTCTGTTAGCCTTTCAAGATTTATCATTGCGAGATAGTACGACTCCGGTGCCCTATCCACTGCCGCCGCACACCAACCCGCCCAATTACCCCTCTGCCGTTTATCAAGCCGTATAGCTGATCTTTCCTCTGTGTTCTTCCATAAAACCTCAATATAGTAATACGAAAGGCCCATCTCGACAAACTTGGGCACGGCAATACCGCCCATCATGGAACTGGGACCGACATGGGACCCTTCCCACTCATGATTGTATTTCGGGTCATTGCGCCAGTTATAGTTCCGTAGGCTCTCAATTTCATTGGACCGTACAATATGTTCTACACAAATGCGCGCGACAAGATGTTGCTGCCATGAAAGCGCAGGATTTGTAGCCGCTACGAGCAAGAGCGGCAACTCCTTGTCATGAGAGAGGATTGCGTTTCGCGCGTTTATGTAACTGTTTGATTCCTCTGCGGCGGCTTTTGCCAACAGCACATTCAGTTCCGATGAGTCAACGGCAGCAACCGTCAACGGCATTGCCAAAAGCAGCATAATTATTGTTTTCATTTATTTTCACTTCCATGTTGAAATCTGAACCCACCACGGCGGAAGCGCAGGCAGTGCGCGGCGCGTTGCTGTTGCGCAATGAATCTCGCCATACTGACAGTGATAAACATCCCACACATCCACCGGCTGAGATGACGGGAGAATGTCTGACATATAGTTCCGAAAAAGGTCACACCCTGGATCTGAGTAATACACCGTGCCGTTTGTTCCAACGAGGCAATTCGCAAGATTGGCGCTCGATGCAGCGAATGCGTAACCTAAGAATGTATTACATTGGCATCCTTTCAGCCGCCTAAAAGCTAAGTCTCCCCCTTCTTTTTCAGGGGATTTCTGCGCCGGTACACAAAGTGAGATTATGATTTCGGACACGGCGTCATGTCAGGGCTGATGGTGTTTCG
>CAIVKH010000100.1 GCA_903906425.1 uncultured bacterium | reverse complement strand
GCGTCGGGCACTTTCAAGTCGCCGGTGGCGTAGAGAAGGCCGTCGAGCATCGCCTGTTCCTTGTGCGGCTCAGAGAAATCATCCTGATAGTGGCCCATGACATTGCAATAGACCCGGCCTTTGCCGTAGTTTTTGATCCAGATGATGGCCGAGGCAAACACCTTGCTTCGCTCCACGCTTTTGGGGTTGTATTCCACGCCCGGCTGCTTGTCGTAATCGTTGCGCAACAGAAGCCGCGTTTCGTTGATGCTCGCTTTCGGCAACCATACGCTATATAACTCCGACATGAATTTTACTTTCGATGCCATCACGTCGCGGAATGCAAGGGTCAGCGGATTCTCCGGCTCCATAATCTGCAGCTCCATGGGATTGTAACTCTTTTTCCCACGCGGATGCGGCCAGTTGTCGGGTGCTCCGCCAAGCATCGCTCCAAACACATTTTTCGGGTCATCCTGTTTCTCTTCATTGCCGCATATAAATGAGGCGAGTAACATCCCTCCATGGATGGCGACCAGACCGCCACCGGCCTTCACATAATTCGGCAGTAATTCATTGTAAAGATGCGGAGTAATCTTCTTCGTCTCCGCTTGCCGTTTTTCCACCGCATCCTTCAATTCCGGGTGGTCTTTGTAAAGACTCGGATGATCTCCGCACGGTCCACTCCTGCCTGTGGCAGTGACGTTGTTGAGCACGACGGCATCGAAGCCGGCGAGCATTTTCTCATCAATGCTGTCATCGAGCTTATACACCTCTGTCAGTTCAAAAGCCCCGTATTTCTTCGCCGCTTCCCGCAAGAGGATGAGACCGCCCGCCGACCCGCCCACCGTATGCGTCCGGTAGGTGAGCACGAGAATCTTCCGCTTCCGCGCCACAGGCGCCGAGAGCTTTTCCGGCAGTCCCGTTACGATTAGATTGTAAGCGGCTTGCAACTTCGCGCTGTGAGTTTTCATCTCTTCCGGGGTTTGTGTGGGTTTATATTCCCCGTAAACCGGCAATTCCGGCCAACTCTTCAGATACTCAAGGCTGGGAATGAAGGAGGGCTCAAGATACGGGCGCAGTTGCGACCGCATTTCCTTGGCTTCGTCCGGGTCGTACCGCATGGTCGTGTAATCGGATTCATCCGCACGGAGCGCGGGCGCGTGAACAAACCCCAAGGCGAGCGTGAGTGTTAAACTTGCGAACAGGATTGCTTTTTTCATGATTTGGTTCTTTCGGTGATTGGTTCCGTTGACTTCAGTGAACTATTGATTTGGTTTTTCAGCGGGAAATTTCACGCGCGGCCAGATCGCAATCCAGAACGGCGCAATGCCAACATGATCGCACAGGACGCTTCGTTGTCCGTCGGGAGTATATTTATACATTACTCCAGGTTTAACCACCACTTGACCATCCTCAACACCGGGATTCGACTGGTAAATGTTGTCTTTCGAGTCAATGACAAGGCCTACGCTATGTCTAAACTGATACCCCGGCGCCATTTTCGCGATCGTCCGTCCATCAGCGGTTGCCTTCACAATATCCCTTCCAGCAAGCACATAAAAATCTCCGTTGGCATCCATGACCGGTGTGCGAGTAAAATAGGTCAATGCCTTCTCGCTCATTTGCGTCTTTTTCCCGGAGGCATCATATTTGAAAAATGGATTGCCTAGCTTCTGCACATACACATTGCCATTTCTGTCGTAACTCATGC
>CAIVKH010000099.1 GCA_903906425.1 uncultured bacterium | reverse complement strand
GGCCGCGCGGGTGATCGTGGATCGCGGGAACCCGGCGAAGAAGAAAGACACGCCGCCGACTCCGCCGACGCCCTAGGCGGGCAGCAAGAAAAGCTGGAACGAAGCCCCGGCCCGCCAGAGCGGACCGGGGTTTTTGTTTGGCCGCCATTGCCTCCCGCGCCGTGGATGCCACCGCGCCCTTCATTTTTTTCAATGATTGGAAATTCCGCCGGCGCCGGCTTCCAATGATTGGAAAGTTTTCGCGCTGGTTTTTCCAATGATTGGAAAATACGTTTCGCGGCTCGCAGACGAGGAAGATCTTTTATGGCGAAAAAAACGGCGGCGGAATGAACTTGAAGGATGACGCGCTGCCACGGCCGATAACCTGCCGTATCGGGCTGAAAGAACTGGCTCATGGTCTGGAGTTTTCCGCCGCCCCTCTCCACAAGGCGCTGAAAGCGGCGGCCCTTTTTCTCACCGGGCTGCTGTGGTTCGGCCTCAGTCTTCCCGGGCTTTATCTTGTCATGTTCAGTTCGAATCCGAAGTACGCAAATGAATCACCCGTCGTGATCAGTTCGTTCGTCGCGTTCGGTGTCTTGCTGATGTGCGCAGCAATCCAGCTTTGGACCGAGAACACCGTTTTGATTGCGCAGCGGGAACGCCTCACGAACAGAAGGGGCGGCAAATTCTGGAAAAGAGAGCGTTCGGTCGCGGCCTCCGAGATTCGCGATATTCGATTCGAGACCATCGGAAGCGCCAACGATGAGAATCCGAGGTTCGAACACCGCGTGAATGTTTTCACGTCCGGCGGCGGAAAGATGGGCGTGTTGTCAAACGCCGACGACGACGAGTTGCGCTGGGTTGTGAGCGTCTTGCGCCGTTACTACGGCCTTTCGCCAGCGTCGGAAACGGACTTCAGCGCGACAGAATCCTATAGGGCCAGATTTGGCGGCTGACTAATTCTCCACGCGATTTTCCAATCATTGGAAATTCTTTGCTCTGGTTTTTCCAATGATTGGAAAATACGTTTCGCGGCTCGCAGACGAGGAAGATTTTCTTATGGCTAAAAAACCAACGGGCGCGGCAACCGCGGAGTCGATGGCGGCGCGACAGCGCGATATTTCCGTTTCGGAGTTCTTTCTGAAGAACCGGCACCTGCTCGGCTTCGACAGCCCGCGGCGCGGGCTGCTCACGGCGGTGAAGGAGGCGGTGGACAATTCGCTCGACGCTTGCGAGGAGGCGGGAATCCTTCCGGAAATTTCCGTCGAGCTGGAGCAGATCGCGGAGTCGCGGTTCAGAATGACGGTGACCGACAACGGGCCGGGGATCGTGAAGGCGCAGATTCCGAAAATCTTCGCGAAGCTTTTGTACGGCTCGAAATTTCACCGGCTGCGAATGAGCCGCGGCCAGCAGGGCATCGGCATCAGCGCGGCGGGAATGTACGGCCAGCTCACGACCGGCTCGGCCACGCGGATTTTGTCGCGCATCAAGAACGCAAAGGCGGCGCACCAGATTCACGTCCAGATTGACACGCGGGCGAACAAGCCGGTGATCCTCAGCGACACGGAGCAGGACTGGCGGCCGGTTTTTCAGGCGGTTGACGCTGAGGGCAAGCCGCAGGGCGAACCTTCGATTTCGAATCACGGCACGAGCGTCTCGATCGACATGGAGGCGGCGTATCAGCGCGGCAGGCAGTCGGTGGACGAGTTCATCAAGCAATGCGCGATCGTGAATCCGCATCTGTCGCTGCACTACGCAGTCACATTATTGGGCAAGCCCGATGCCAAAAACCTGAAACCTGAAACCGGAAACCTGAGTAAGAAGGAAGGAACTTCAGAATCTGAAACTCAGGTCTCAGGTTTCAGGTCTCAGGTTTCGTACTTGCGCGCGACCAACGAGCACCCGCGCATCCCTGACGAAATTTATCCGCATCCGCACGGCGTCGAACTCGGGATGCTGATGCAGATGCTCAAGGACACCGGCAGCCGCACGGTGAAGGGCGCACTCGCGTCCGACTTCTCGCGCGTCAGCGCGCAGACCGCGGCGGATATTTGTGCGCGGGCCGGCGTTGATCCGCAGGCGTCGCCATCGCGCGTGGCGCACCACGAGGCGGAACTGCTTTTCAAGGCGATCCAGGAAACGAAGCTGATGCGCCCGCCGACGGATTGCGTTTCGCCGATTGGCGAGACGCAAATCCTCGCCGGGCTGCAGAAGGAAATCGCCGCGGATTTTTACACGGCGGTCACGCGCGATCCGTCCGTCTATCGCGGCAATCCGTTCCAGATCGAGATCGGCGTCGCCTATGCGAAGCCGGAGAATCCCGAAATCAAAAGCGACGATCCGGTCCGCGTTTTGCGTTTCGCGAACCGCGTACCGCTGCTTTACCAGCCGGGCGCGTGCTCGATCACGAAGGCGGTCTGCGGAGTGAACTGGAAGTCGTACGGGCTGGACCAGCCGAAGGACAGCCTGCCGGTCGGGCCGGTCGTGATCATGGTCCACATGGCCAGCGTCTGGGTCCCGTTCACGAGCGAATCGAAGGACGCGATTGCCAGCTACGAGGAAATCATCGCGGAGATGACGCTGGCGCTGCAGGAATGCGGGCGGCGGCTGTCGGTGTTTCTGAACAAGCGCCGCCACGATCTCGAAGCGGCGCGGAAACGGAATTACATGGAGCTGTACATTCCGCACCTCGCGCTCGGCCTGAAGGAAATCCTGGATTTGAACGACAAGGAAGAAGGCAGGATCGTCACCGACCTGAAGAAGATGCTCGAAAAGACACACCTCGACGTCTGAGTCTTTTCACTCGTGACCCCGGCGATGATTGGGGTTTCAATCGGGAAGCGGGCCGCCTATGCTTCGGGTCCATCGAACCAGCGGAGTGACGCGGCCATGAAAAATCAGACAGCGCTTTTTCTCGTCCTTGCATTTGTGCTTTTCATCAGCGCAGGCACCGCCTCTGCCTATAACCGCAGCCGCACGACCAAAGGCACGATCACCAAGGGCAAGCCGGCCGTCGCATTCACTGGCACCGTGAAGGAGATCATCACCAACTCGCTGCCGTATCAGATCGTCGTGGACGGCGCCTCCAACAGCGACAGCAAGGATGCGCCGAAGAAAGGCAGCGTGACATTTGATGTGCAAGGCTCCTGCCACATAAAGGCAAGCGGTGGAAGTTCCGGAAATTTCAGCGACATCAAAGTCGGCGAGCGCATCGGCATCTCCTATTCGGGCGGGCGGGACGGCGGAAAATATCAAGCGCATTCCATAGACCTGGACCCGAAGGCTGACACCAGCACGAAAGACACTGCCGCCAAGAAGAAGTGACGCGCCGCGCGCCGGTCCGCCGCCGCGGTTCCGATTTCTTCTCCCCGGCACAAACCCGGCCGGACATTACCAATGATTGGAAATTGCGGGCGCGGTTTCCTCCAATGATTGGAAAACACCGCCGCGATGAGCGCGGCGTTTGACGCGCGGGCGGATTTGCCGCTATATCGCCATCGAACACGAGGGCGATTCATGACAGAACAGGCACCACAAGTTGTATCGAAGCAGGCGGCGTCGCGAAAGATCGTCGAGGTCGCCGGCGGCATTCACGGCGACATCGTCAAGAAGCACAAGAAGCCGTCCATGCGGTTTCCGATCCGCTCGCTCGCGAATGTGAAATATGACGTGAAGCGCGGGCATTTCGAAATCCTCAACAAGACCGCCGAGCGCACGCTGTCGTACAACACGGTGAAGACGTTCGCGCAGTCCATGCGGCTGCTGGCGACGACGAAGAACGATCTGCTCGACAAGGACGACATCGCGGGCAAGCGCGAAATTTATTACAACTCGAAGAGCTGGGGCGAATGCCGCTTCGACGAGCAGCCGGAATCCGACACGCTGCTCGACGACATCGAGGCGATGCTCGCGATCAACCGCGAACAACTCGGCTACATTCCGGAGGAGCGCGGCGGCGATGTCTGCGGGCCGATCGTCATTCTCGATCAGGACCCTGCGACGAAGAAGGAAATCAAAATTGATTGCACGAAGCTCGGCTCCGGCGCGTGGAGCATTCCGTCGCGCGTCGAGCATCTACGGTTTCAGTCGAAGGCGAAGTTCATCCTCGCCGTCGAAACCGCGTCGCTCTTTCAGCGTCTCGTGCACCCTCGCTATTACGAAAAAGCGAATTGCGTGATCATCTCGATGAGCGGCGTGCCGACACGCGCGTGCCGGCGGTTCATCCGGCGCGTCGCCGACGATCTGAAAATGCCCGTGCTCGCGTTCACCGACGGCGATCCGTACGGCTACTGCAATATTTATCGAACGCTGAAAGTCGGCTCCGGCCAGGCCGCGCACATCAACCGTTTCTTCTGCGTGCCGACGTGCCACTACCTCGGCGTGACGCCGCAAGACATCATTGACTACGACCTCGAAGACGCGACGCATCCACTCGAAGAAGTGGACATCAAGCGGGCGAAGGACGCGCTGAAAAACGATCCGTTCATCAAGCACCACAAGGAATGGCAGGACGCGCTGAATCAGATGATCAACATGGGCGTCCGCATCGAACAGCAGGCCTTCGCGAAGCACGGCCTGAACTTCGTCCTCGACACCTACCTGCCGGAAAAAATCAAGAAGGCGAATTTTCTGCCGTGATCAGCTCGCCGGATGCCTGATCGCCGCACCCGCCGTCCGGCTCACTGCGGAAAGAGCTTCAAGGTGAAGCTCGCGCTCTTGTCGCCGTAGGCGGTCCAGACCGCGTGGGTTTTCGGATCAACCGCGAGCGTCCTGCCGGTGCCCGGAGTTTTCACATTTCCGAGCAGGCGCGCGCCGTCGGCGGTTTCCTCGACCACGGATATGATTCCGCCGCCGCAGCCGCAATAAATCCGCTTGTTGCCCGGATCAAACGCGATCTGGTCCGTGCCGGTCGCGATGTCAACCGACGCGATCAGCTTCCCGTTTGTCGAATCAATGACCGCCAGCTTGCCGTTGTTTCCCGCACAGAAAAGACGGTGCGTTTTTGCATCGAGCGCGAGACCGTGCGGTTTTTTCGCCGGACCAGTGGACCATTTTTCTTTTACGACATTCGAGTTCGGATCAATCGCGAGGACCTGGTCGCTCGACTTGATGTTCTGAAAAATCGTATCGCTCGCCGGATCATAAAGAACGTATTCCGGCGCCTCGGGAATCGTGATCGTCGCGATGATCTTTTCCGACTTCGCGTCAATCACCCAGACGCTCGTGCCGTCGTCGTTGTCCACATAAACGCGGCCGTTCTTCGAGTCGAAGGCGATGCCATCCGCCGGGCCGGAAATTTTCACCTCGCCGGTTTTCTCCAGCGTCTTGCTGTTCACGACGGCGACGATTTGCTCCTTGCTCACGCCGACAAAATATTTTCCATCCGCCTCGTCAATCGCGACGCTCTGCGCCTTGCCCGTCGGCACATGCTTGATGAGTTTGCCCGAATCCAGGTCGAACACGTCGAGCGTTCCATTGACGGTGTGCGGAGCGAGAAACCGCCGTTGGGCGGCGTCAACTTCGAGGAAGTCAAAACGGTCCTTCGCATCAGGAATCGCGACCGGCTTTTCAGCAACGAGCGGTTCCGCCGCACGCGATGGCGCCGCCGCAATACCGATCGCAAATGAAAAAGCGCACAAGACCAGATCATATATTTTCATCATTCTATTTCTCCGTTCAGGTATCCAAGACAGCATTCACACCAGTCACGCTCACCAAAATCCCGTATATTCTTTTAGCAGTTTGTTCGGAATTTCGAGGACGAATCGGGATGGCGTGAAAAATTGCGTGCCGCCATCGCGTGTGCGGCGCATGGCAGGAACACACAAATAGAGTTCGTCTTTCGCCCGCGTCGTCGCGACGTAAAACAACCGTCGCTCTTCCGATTCGCCTTCGTGATCGTTCATGGATTTTGCGGACGGGAACATTCCGTCGGCGAGCCACAAGATGAATACCACCGGCCATTCGAGCCCTTTCGCCTGATGAATCGTACTGAGGCGGATTGCGTCAACAGCCTCGGCGTGCGGATCGTCAGGCTCGGCATCAGCGTTCGTCAGCAGCGCGACTTCGTTCAGAAATTCGCGCGTTGAATTGAAGCGGCCCGTGAAATTTCCAAGTTCCTTCACATCTTCCATGCGGCGGTCATAATTCTCGAACGTCGTAATTGCGTAGTCGTCGTAAAACGCGGCGACAAATTTTTCGATGGCGAGACCCGGATGCGGCTCGAGATTTTCATCAACGTACGCGGCGAAGACTCCGGCAATCTTTTTCCATAGCGGAATCGCGGGCTTCGGCATCAGGCTTTCGAGCCGCAACCGGTCATTCGCATCGAGCGGCTGGAAACGGCCGCGAAACGCATTCCAAATTTTTGTGGTGGTTTTCTCGCCCATCTTCGGCAGCAGTTGAAGCAGTCGCGAAAACGCCAACGCGTCGCCAGGATTCGCGATGATTCGCAGGAAGCTGCAAACGTCCTTGATGTGCGCCTGCTCGAAAAAGCGGACGCCGCTGGTGATGACATACGGAATGTGTTCGCGTGCGAGCTGGAGCTGTAATTCCATCGCGTGAAAATGCCCGCGGTACAGGACGCAGATGTCGCGAAGTTTGTAGCCCTCGCGTTTGCAATTTCGGATGCGATCAATGATGAACAACGCTTGTTCGTCTCCATTTTGCATCCGCGACAGAAATGGTTTCTGGTGCGCCTCGCGCGTCGCGTGGAGCGTTTTTTGAAACTGCTCCGGATTGCCGGCAATGCACGCGTTCGCGACGGCGAGGATCTCCGGGACGCTGCGATAGTTCGTCTCCAGCTTGAACATCGTCACGTCGGGATAGCGCTTTTTGAACGATAGAAAATTTCTGAAGTCCGCGCCGCGCCACGAATAGATGCTTTGAAAATCATCGCCGACGACGAGCAGGTTTCGATTCTTCGACGCGATGCAATCGATCCACTCAGCCTGGATCGCGTTCGTGTCCTGATATTCGTCCACCATCACATACAAAAATCGCTCCGCATATTTTTCCAGAATCGCAG
>CAIVKH010000098.1 GCA_903906425.1 uncultured bacterium | reverse complement strand
TATTCAACCCCTGCGCCGTAGCCCAATCTTGGGCCGGCGCGCTGGCCCTTCGATGACTCAGGGACGGCACGCCACACAGACTCGCAATACGCGGCATCGAAACTCACCGCTTGCACTTTTGCTTCGCCCGCGTCGCGCGCCTCTATGTCGTTTCCAACCCCCGCGCCGTTGGCGCGTTTGCTTGTGCGTCGTCGGACACTCCGCACGGCCACCGCACCGCGCCGCACGCCACAACGACGCGCCCTTCGTGCCGGCGGGACGAGACTGTCGGTCAGCTTCGCCATGTCATCGCATCAGTCCGCGACGACACCCGCGATGCAGCCCGACAGACTCGTCTGATCCGCCGGCCATTGCAGGACAAACCCCCATGCTGCCGCGTTTTTCCTCTCCGCAGACGGATTCACTTTTTCCCCGTGAGCTGTCACGCCGCCTGCATTCGCACGCGCCGTGCCAGCCCCACGCTGAATCATCTCGAAATCAGCAATCCATCCGGCTATTGCTCATGCCGTGTCACGACACCCCGACATCGAGAAACATTTTCACTCCGCCATGACCGGCATCTATCGCAGGGCGAAAGATGAAGCGGATTGCGATGACGGTCACTTCCTCGAGATGCTCGCGCACCATGGCGCTGTGGAAACCGCCCGGACATTGCTTCACGCGAACACTGTTTCCGACGCCTACACGGAACTCTGGAAGAGGCGCAGACTCGATCTGACGGTCGAGGCGTTCATCATTAAGCCGCAATGGAAAGAACTCTTCACTGATGAAGAGCGGGGCATCGCAGTGAAGCGGCTCGTTTCCTTCGATTACGTCCCCTAGTTCAGCGCGCCAAGCCTGCGCGGCATTTTCTGGTTTTCTAAGGTTTATAAAACCATGTTTTCTGCCGTTTATTAAACGGCAAATTCCCGGTTATTTCCGGTTCTTAACCGGGCCCGGCACCAGGCGAAATTTTCCTGATATTCCCTGCACAGATCAGGGCGGTGCTAGACCGCCGCTACTGAGTCGGATGGGATCCATTCAGCAAGGGCGTCGAGCGGCAGCGTGGTCACTTTGTAGTACAAAGTCATGCTACCTTTTCGTGCATTAGAACGCAAGACCCGTGAGGCGCAATTACGCGCCAATACGCGCACACGTAAATTATGTATAATATTGCCAATAGCAATTATACAACAGAGACGATTTGCATAAGTGTGAGTTATGCGGCAGAATGAAAAAAGCTCAAAATGAGATTATTAGTCCCCTGCTCTGACCATTGAGCTACAGGCCCTATATTTTTATTTTACACCAAATACAAGACAGTGAAGACGCGCCGCACGAAACAACACTTCAGCCTTGTGACCCGCACTCGAGTCCTATCGTGGCTGACATCATGGGAACGGAAAGCAATAATTCCGGCCCCGCCAGTCAAACTTTCTTCTGTGCAGGCCGCCGTTACGATCACTCCAAATAACCCCAGAGATTCTATGCGATTTTGAGACGCGACAACAAGCAGATCAAGCGCTCGCGGAAAAGTACAGTTTTTGCTCTGGCGAAGCAACGGCAGGCATCACTTGAAGAAGAATCATCACGCCTGAACCCGGAAGCAAATGGAAAAATAGCATTTGAAAGTCTAGCGAAACGGTAGCTGAAGGCTGTCGCAGTTTCTTTTCGCTCGTCGTCCACGATTCGATACCACGCCTATCAACGAGGACGAAAACAAGGACGAGCGTGGGTGCGACGCCCCTGTGGCGGGCGCTGCCGGGCGCGATCATTTCCAATGATTGGAAGTTTGCGCGGCGGTCATTTCCAATGGTTGGAACTTATCGGCGCGGGAGATGTTGGCCGGAGACTCCGGCTCAAAGGTTGAGGAGTTCCTGCACGTCTTCCCAGTTCAGCTTTTCCATGACCTGTTCGTCGTTGGCCAGCGTGGCGTCGATGACGATCTTTTTACGGCGCTGAAGTTCGAGGACTTTTTCCTCAACGCTGTTGCGGGTGATGAGCTTGACGGCATAGACGGTGCGCTTCTGGCCGATGCGGTAGGCACGGTCGGTGGCCTGGTCTTCGACGGCGGGGTTCCACCACGGGTCGTAGTGGATGACCATGTCCGCGCCGGTGAGGTTCAGGCCGGTGCCGCCGGCTTTGAGGCTGATCAGGAAGACGGGGATGGCGCGGTTGCTGTTGAATTCGTGGACGATCTTCATGCGCTCCATGGTCGAGCCGTCGAGATAGCAGTATTGAATCTGCCGCGCATCGAGTTCGCGGCGCAAAATTGCGAGCATGGAGGTGAACTGGCTGAAGACGAGGACGCGGTGGCCGCCGTCTAGCGCTTCGTCGAGAAGTTCAAAACACAAATCCATTTTCGCGGACGGCTGTTTGCTTTCGAGATCGGCGAGCTTGAGAAGTTCGAGATGGCAACAGGTCTGGCGCAGGCGCAACAGCGTCTTGAGAATCTCCATGCGCGATTTTTGGAAGCCCTGCGCGGCGACCATGTCGAGAATCCTGCGCTGCGAGGCTTCGAGGAGACTGCGATATACGGTCTGCTGGTCGGGCGTGAGCGTGCAGTGGGCGATGCGCTCAATCTTCGGCGGCAGGTCGGTGGCAACATCGCGCTTGAGCCGGCGCAGCAGAAACGGCTGGAGCTTTCGCCGCAGCTTCGCCTGCGCCATTTCGCCGTCGCGGTCGCCGCGCATGATCGGCTGCTCGTAGCGGGTGCGGAAATTTTCGTGCGAGCCGAGATAGCCCGGCATGAGAAAATCCATGATGGACCACAGGTCGGACACGCTGTTTTCGATGGGCGTGCCGGACAGCACGAGATGATGTGGCGACTTGAGCTTTTTGACGACGATGGCGTTCTGGGTGGAGCGGTTCTTGATGTGCTGGGCTTCGTCGAGCACGACGGCGGAAAATCCGGTGGACGCGTAGGTCTCGATATCGCGGCGCAGCAGGGCGTAGGACGTGACCACCAGATCGACCTTTGAGAATTCGGAGAATTTCTGATGCCGGTCGGTGCCCTGCACGGTCATGACGCGAAGCTGCGGCGTGAATTTCTGGACCTCCTCGGCCCAGTTTTCGACGAGGCTCGTGGGGCAGATGATGAGCGCGGGTTTGCCGGCGGCATCGGCGTGGCTGCGCTGCAGCTGAAGCCACGCAAGCGTCTGCAGCGTCTTGCCGAGGCCCATTTCATCAGCGAGAATTCCGCCGAAATGATGCTGTTCGAGAAACCGGAGCCAGTTGATTCCATCGCGCTGATACGGGCGCAAAATCGAATCCAGCGATGGCGGCAACACCACCGGTTCGAAGGTCAGCTCGTGGTTCTGAACGCGCGCAGCAGTCTGCCACGCGGGCGCGGCCTCGACATCAATCCCTTCGAGCGCGTCGAGCGATGACTTCACATAGGACGCGTAAATTTCGGAGAGCCGGAAGCTGCCCGGCTGGTTGCCTTCGCCGGCCGCACAGTCGGCGAAGATGTCGCGCATCGCCTCGATGGCGGTGGCGTCCAGCAGGATCGTGCGGCCCTTTCGCTCGACATAGAATTCATTCTTGAGCAGCGCGCGCTGGACGTCGGCCGGCGAGAGCGTCCCGCCTTCGCCGTCGTCATATTCGAAATCCACATCGAACCAGCCGCCCTGTCCGCCATCGGCCACGCGCACGACAGGCGTGACGAAGCGTGCGTCGTTCCAGACTTCGCCGGCTTTGCCTTCGACGACAATCTGCCAGCCCTCGCGGTGCAGCGAGGGAAGATCGCGCGCCATAAAATTCAGGACTTCGCGGACGCCGACAATCGGCGGCAACTCATCGCCGACGGTTCCGCGCAGTCCGGATTCGGACAAACGTTCGAGCGCCTTCGTCTCGGCCTCCATGTTGCGGACGGTGTATCGCAGAAGATCGGCCGGATCGGGATTGGCGAAACGCGCATTGGGGTCGCTCTTGGCGGCAACGAGCTTGACGCCCTTGTAGTCGGCAAAGAGCGTGGCGGCCAGCGACGCGGGGCTGCCGCGGATCGAAAGCTGGAACTTCGGCATCTCCGGTTCGATGGTGAACAGGTCAATCGTGATGTCGGTATCGACGCCCATGTGCTGGGCGAGGATCGGGTATTCGGTTTGCAGGAAGCGCGGCGCGGCGGCCCGCTCGATGCTGATGGGCGCGTCGTAGATGGATTGGAGCGGCCCGGGCAGGACCTTTCCAAGCGGCCAGAAATTTCCCGCGCCGTAGGCATAGCCCTTCTTGGCGGCGACGCAATACAGCGGGAATTCGCCGACTTTCATGAAGGGCAGCTCGGTGCGGATGTCAATGAGCAGCTCGCCGTTTTCGCGGTCGAGGTCAATTCGCAGCAGCGATGTCACGGCGGCGGCGTTGATCATGACCGCTTCGTCGCGGCCTTCGATTTGGATTTGCTGGCCCTGAAGAAGGTCGAGCAGGTTGATGAAGTCCGTCTTGTTCAGATCCAGCCGCGACTTGGCGGAACCTTCGGAAATATCTTCGAGTACGAACAGGAGCGCCTCGTCCTTGGGCGACATCAGGAAAAGTTTGCCGCGCGGAACCTGGTCGAGGCGGACGGTGTGGCCCTCAAATTCGAGCGCGCAGGCCAGCGGCACGCCCGCTGTGTGCATGACGTCATCCCAGTCGCGGCGCAGTTGCAGGATGAGTTTTGCGGGGATGGCGTGAGGCGCGGGCTTCGTAATGCGTCGGATGAATGCGGTCTCATCAACGTTCGCGAGCCGCACGGCCTTGCGCGCCTCCTCGACTTTCTTCTGCTGCCGTTCCGGATCGTTCGCCTTCTTGATGAGCGCGAGGCCGAGCGCGATGAGGTGGGCGCAGATGATGCCGCGCTCCCGGTTGTCGCGGCACGGGCAGAAGCTTTCGCATGTGCCATCGCGGCAGATCTTGCCCCGCGAATCGAGGGAGCGGTTTCCGAAGTTGAGCGTGCCGCTGATGAACGGCGGCTCGAAGCTGACAATTTGCACCGCGCCGCGATCAAGCAACGTCTGCGCATCGCGGAAGACGGAAGGTCCAGCCCAGTCCATCAGCATCTTTTGGGTGAAGGGAATCATGGCCGGAAAAGAAACCTGAAACCTGAAACCTGAAACCTGAGTTCTAGATGACCAAGGATAATTTCATCGCGAAGCTTCAATTTGAATTCGCAAGGATTCATCCCACGGTTCCCATTCCCGATATTATTTTGTGCCAAGGGCCGCGAAGGCCTTGTTCGTAATTTCCGCCGCCTTCTTGTCGCGCAACCGTCCAAAGTCAATCTGCGGGCCGGAGCCCAGCACGACCGTGATGACGCGCTGGCCATTGCGCGAGGCGGTGACGACGTCGGAATAGCCGCCGGCCTTGATGTAGCCGGTCTTCATGCCATCGCACCCGGCGAGTTCGCCGAGCAGATGATTATGATTCCTGAGATCCATCTTTCCGGTCTTCTCGTCCTTGTCGGGCCGGAACGTGTGCGTCTTGGTGGCCGTGTATTTCAACGCCTCGGGATGCTGCAAAATCAGCGCGCGCGCCAGCGTGGCCAGATCGCGCGGCGTGGTCACGTCAACATCCTGGCCCGCGGACGGCGGCAGGCCGTGGACGGAATGAAACGTCGTGCTCTTCATGCCGAGCTGCTTCGCCTTTGCGTTCATCATTTCGACAAAGCCCTCCTTCGAACCGCCGATGTGGTCGGCCAGCGCGACGGCCGCGTCATTGGCCGACTGGACCATCAGCGCATAGAGCATTTCATCCACGGTGAACTGCTCTTTCTCCTTCAGAAACACCTGCGAACCGCCCGTCTTTGCGGCCTCCGCGTTGACGTCCACCAACTCATCGAGCTTCATCTGGCCGTTCTGGATCCGCTCCAAGACCAGATACAGATCCATGATTTTGAGCACGCTGGCCGGATAGCCCTGCGCGTCGGCGTTGTCCTCGAACAAAACTTTTCCGCTGAACGCGTCAACGGCGATCGCGCCCAGATATGGCGACTTTGTGCGGTCGGAAATTTCCGCGCGGCCCGACGCTGCGGACTTCTTCTCGGCGGCGAAACCCGGCACGGAAACCAACGCCGCCGCAACCAACACGAACATTATATTTCGAATCATCACGACACTCCCCTCAACACCAAAAAATAAATTATTGGAGGTTCGAGAATACGCCGGCGCCTTTTTGCCGCAAGAAAAATTCTGCGGCTGCGCGGCCCGAAAAAGTTTCCAATCATTGGAGAACTTCGGACGCAATATTTCCAATCATTGGAAGTTCCCGCGGCGCAGGCTTCCAATCATTGGAAACTTCCGGTCGCCGCCCGCGGTCACGGCGCGAGGCGGACATCGAGGCGGTAAAAGCGGACGCCGTTGGTCGGCGCGTGGCCGCTGGTGTTCGGGCCGCAGTCGTCGGCGAAGCCGTGCGCCGCCGGCGGCGGATTCGTTTCCAGCCACGAGCCGATGCCGTTGATCTGGTTGCTGAAAAGATTCCAGCCCGGCGATGCGCCGAGCGGGCCGTCGGCGTACCACACGCGGTAGATTCTTCCGCTCACCGTCGGAATCGAGACGAACGACGGCGTGCCCGTGATCGCGATGGCGTGAAAATAATCCGACGGATTCGTCGGGCTGGTGCCCGCGACGTAATTCTGCGCGAGCGTGAAGCCGGACGAACTCAGCACCGCGTCCGCCGAATTCGTGAGGCTGCCGGTGTTCTGCCATTCCCAGTTATCCGGCACGCCGTTCGTGTTCGCGTCGTACGGCACGATGATGACCGTCGAGTTCGTGGACGACGCGCCGAAGGAATCCGTCGCGACAAACGTGATCGCGTTCGTCGAGTTCCAGTTCGCCAGCGCCGCGGTCCACGAAAAAATCCCGTTCGTGAAAACCGCGCCCGCCGGCTTCACTTTGTTCGAAACCGTCATCGAATCGCCATCGGGATCACCCGCTGTCACGGCGAAATTCGTCGTCGCGCCGAGCGCGAGAATATGCGGGCCGGGCACCGTCAGCGACGGTGCGGAATTGCCGAATGCGACAGTGAACGTGACGGATGTCGTCGTGTTGCCCGCCTCCCAGGATTGATGGGCGGCCAGCGGCGGCAGATTCGTCGCTGCGAACGCGCCGCCAATGGAACCGGCGGTCAGAATTCTGAAGCTGTTGCTGACCGCGGGCGCAAAGCCGTTCGTCAGCGAAAGGGCCAGCGTGCCTCCCAGCGTCGCCGCGCCGCTGATCTTCAGTTGATCGAAGCCGGCGCCCGCGCCGTTGGTCCCGCCAATCGCAATCGCGAGCGTGCCGGCGGAAGTCTGCGAATATGAATTCGAGATCGTGAGCACGCCGATGTTCGTCGCGGTCGCACCCGGCGAAATGACGCCGGCGTTTGTGACGATGCCTTTGATCACGCCGCTCCCGCCGAGCGCCGCGCCGTTGACGATGGTCGCAGTGCCCGTCGCGAGAATTCCGTTCACAATCAGCGCGCCGTTGCTGACGATCGTCGGCCCGGTGTAGGTGTTCGTTCCGCCGAGCGCCATCACGCCGGAACCGTTCTTGATCAGCGCGCCCGTGCCGCCGCTCGGGTTCGCGAAATTGCCGGTCACGTTGAGATCGATCCCGTTCGCCGCGCCGGGCGAAACATCGAACACCACGCCTCCGCTCCTGGTGAGCTGGACGTTCAGCGCCGGGATCGCGGACGAGTTCGTGCCGCCGTTGACGACAACGTTCGTGTCGAAATTCCACGAGCCATACGTCGCATCGGGCGTGGCGCTGGCCAGCGTTCCCCCGGCCAGCGTGACAACGCCGCGAACGTGCGCCGTGACTCCGTTGCTTGTCGTCATCGTGCCGCCCGCGTTGATCGTGATCGTCCCCGCGCCAGCAGTGCTGGAACCTTGCAATGAATTTGCACCACCGGCGATCAAGGTGCCGCCGTTGATCGTGATCGGGCTGGCATAGATTCCGCTGTTCGCGGCATTCGGTCCGGTCAGCAATATCGTGCCGCCATTGATCGTCGTCGGGCCGGTGAGCGATTGCACGGCGGTGAAGATCTGTGTTGCGGTTCCGATTTTCGTGAGGCCGAGCGAGGCGACTGAGCCATTCAGGAGCGTGCCGGAATAGCTCGTGTTGCTGTTCGCCGCGCCGATGGTGATGACCGCCGGGAGATTCGTGCTGCCGTTCTGGACGACGCCGTTGCCGAACAGACTCGCGAACGAGAAGTTGTTTCCGTTCAACCTGGCGATTCCGCCATTCATCACCAGCGGGCCGGGACTGAAGGCGTTCGTGTTTCCGGCCACGACCACCGCGTTGCTGCTCACGCGCAGCGAACCGTTGCTGTTCGCGGCGGCCGGCGTGAGCGTGAACGTCTGCGTGCCGCTGCCGCACCAGAATTCCAGTTCAAAATTTCCGCCGACCGTTCCGTTGATCGCGCTGCTGCTGGTTGCGTACGACCCGATGCGCGCGTTGCTGCCAAGCGTGATCGGCCCGTTGATCGTCGCGTTCTCGGAACGAATCGCGCCGAGGCGGCCGGCGCTTTCCTGCCACCCGGTGCCGGCGAGCGTTAGCGGAATCGCGTTCGTCAAATTGCTGAAATAGATCTGTCCGCCATCCGTGCCGTTGTCCACGGTTGAGATCATCGACGCGCTGCCCGCGTTCGTGATCGCGCCCTGCAGCCGCGCGTTGTTGACGACGATCTGCCCGGAGAACGACGGATTTGCGGTGTCAAACTGATATGCGCTTTGTCCGCTCACGCCGGTTCCCTTCAGATTCAGCGTCCCATTTCCGCCGATAGAATTCGTGATCGCGAGCGCGCTGTCGCTGCGGAAGAACGACAGCGTCGCCGCCGGTTTGATCTGCACGGCGCTGCTGCCAAGCGAGCCGGAGTTCGTGCCCGCGCCCACCTGCAACGTTCCGTTGCTGATCGTCGTCGCGCCGGAGAAATTCTGGTTCGTCGCGATGACCAAAACGTTTGTTCCGTCTTTTGTCAGGCTCGCGGAACCGCTGATCGATCCGGGGCCGCTGAAAGTGAAACGGTTTGTCGAGGCGTTCACGGTGACTGAAACCGGCTGGACGTTTGTCGCGATGGAAACCGTCGTCGTCACGCCGGGCGTGTCGTCGAACGTCACGGAATAGCTGTTCGAAAAAACTGTATTCGGCGCCGCGATGTCGGCGGCGAACCAGTTCGGCGTCGTCGCGATGTCCCAGGAATTATTCGTCGCGCCGTTCCACACGAGATGCAGCGCGAAGAAATTCTTGTTCGTGATCGTCACGGTCGCGTTCGCCGGAATTCCGGCGGCATACGTGCCGTCGGTCGCGGAGAGCGAGGCGATGACGGTCAGCGGAACAGAGCCGTAAACATGATCCAGCGGCGTGACTGTGATGGTGGCGCTCGTCGCGCCGGTCGCGAACGTGATCGCGTTTGTCAGCGGGACGAAATCCACGCCGCCGGCCGCAGTGCCGAGCACGTCGAACGAAACCGTCAGCGGATAATTCGTCCCGCCGACGCGCGTGAACGTGAAGGCGCCGGTGTCGGAAATTCCCGGCGGCTCGCTTGCGTTCGGATCGCTCGCGACGACAGAAATTATCGGCAGGTTCGTGTTCGAAATGAAAACCGTGTCGGAACTTTGCGACTCGATGGCGTAGGCCGCGCTGGGTGCAATGGCGATGGCGACGCTGACGGTGTCGCGCGGCACATAGAAATCAATCGGGTTCACGGTGACCGTCGCGTTGCTTTCGCCGGCGGCGATGACGGCCTGCGTCGGAATCGCGATGTAATCGAAATCGGGAACGGCGGTGCCGCCAATGCCCAGGTTTACGGTGAGCGACGCGTTCGTCGGGCCGTCGCGCGTGATGACGAAGGTTGCCGTGTTCGTGCCGGGCGACGCGGCGAACGGATCAGTCGCGATAATCCGCACGCCGAAGCCGGTCGCGGCGATGGTGGTGTCGCTGAACGTTTTGATTTGTCCGTCATTCGCGACGAGGCGCAGCGAATAATTTCCGGGCGTGTCGAACGTCGCGGTCGTGTTGGTCGCCGCGGAGTTTCCGAAGGTCACGATTCCGGGGCCGGAAACTTTCGCCCACGCGAACGACATCGCGGCCGGCGGATTCGGCAGACCGTCGTCGCTCGCGCCGCCGGACAGCGTCGCGGGATTCGGCAGGTTCGCGCTCGCCGCCGCGCCCGCGCTGACATTCGGGCCGACGTTCGAAGCGACGCCGCCGGCGCCCGCGCCGGAAATTCCGAGGCCGGAAAACTTGAACGTGCCCGCGCTGTTGGTCAGCCCGCTGGACGCGGCGATGCCGACATAAATCGTGTTGCTCATCGTGATGGTCGTGTCCGATCCGACCTGCGTCCACGATGTGCCGGTCGAGGAACGGAAGGCGCGAAAGACATTGCCGGTGCGGTCGAGGCGCATCCAGTAGGGCGCGGTCAGCGAACTCACGCTGGTCTGCGCGTTGGCTGCGGCATAGGTCGCGCGCGTGTCGAATTTGCCGCCGCCGGTCGAGCCGCTGCCGGCGGCAAGGCCCATGAACGCGGACTTCGAACTCTTGTCGAGGCTCTCGCGCATGATCACGCCGGCGCGCGACCAGCCGCTGAGAACACTCTGCACGCTGACGACGCGCGCGGTGACCGAGCAGTTGCCGGGAACCTGCGCCATGACGGAGCCGAAGTCGTCATAGGTCATGCCCGAATAGATGCTGTTGTCGCCCGCGACGGTGATCGAGTTCGTGCCATTCGTGACCGAATAGGTCGGCGTCGGCGGATAAAGATATCCGACATTCGCGTTCGTCCAGGCCAGCGGCGCGCCGTTCGTGAACGTGCCGACCGCGATGGTGATGTTCGTGCTTGCGGTTTGCGCGCCCGCGACGGCGGTGAGCTGCAGAACGTAAGTTCCAATCATTGGAAAAGTGGCAGTGGCATTTTTCCAATCATTGGAAGTTGCGAGCGCCGCGTTGGTCGGCCCGCTGGTTTGCGCCCAGCGTTGCGTGACGGCGCTGGGCGGATTCGGCAGGCCGTTGTGCGTGATCGTCGCGTCGAGGATCAGGCCGACGCCGGGCGGAATGCGGATGCCCGGCGACGCCGGCGAATTCAGGACGATGACCGGCGGCACATCGTCATCGAGAATTGTGATCGTGGCGGACGCGGGCGATCCGACCGCGTAGAGCGGATCGGGCGAGAGTTGAAACACGACGGTTTCCGGGCCCTCCGCGGAGGAATCGTTCACCGGCATCAAAACGATATTTGTCGAGGCCTGGCCGGCGGCCAGCGTGACGGAGCCGTTGGTCGTGAAGTAGCCCGGCAGCGGCACGAAATCGCTGCCCGGCGTGGCCGTGCCGCCAAGCGTGTAGTCCACCGTCACGGCCGTCGTCAGGCTGCCGCTGCGCGAGATCACAAAGGTGGACGACGTCGGCCCGGCTTCATAGGCGTAGGGCGAGGTCGCCGCGACGGTGACCGACGGCATTTCGTCGTCCGCAATCGAGATGACCGCGTTCGTGGCCGCGCCGAGGAAGAAATGCGATGCGTCGTTCACGATGGAAATTTCCGCCGTCTCGACGCCTTCGAGCAGCGCGTCGTCAACCGGCGTGAGCTGCAGCCACATGTTGGTGACGTTCGCGCCGAAGACCACCTGCGTCGGCATCGCGGCATAATCAACGCCGAACGTCGCGGTGCCGCCGTAGCTCAGCGAGACCGCGAGCGATTGCGCGATGCCTTCGGAACTTCGCACGACGAGCACCGAGCCGGTGTCGCCGGCCTCGCTCGCGGATGGATCGCTCGCGAAGATGTTCACCGTCGGCTTCTGCGTGTCGAATGGAAGGAGCCGGTGATACGGGATCGGCATCTCCTGATAGCCGCCGGGAAATTCGACGCCGACAGCGAGATTGTCGCCGCCGCTTCCCTCTTTTTGCAGCGCCTCGATGTAATACGTCTGGCCGGTGACAAGGTTGATCGCGGCGGATTTCTGGCTCGCGTAGGTCGTCCACGCGCGGCTCGCGGTGTAGCTGCCGACGTACGCAATTTTCACGGCGCTGCCCGCGGTGCTGTTCGTGCCGAGCCACAGCTCGCTGGTGTCGTCCGATGCGATGTAAAAATAATACGCGCCGCTGACCGGCGGCACGAAATAGCCGCGGCATCGCGTGCCGTAATTGTCGGCCCAGCTGATCGGGCATTCGAAAAGATTGGTGAGGATTTCGCTGCCGGTCGGCGTCGCCGGATAATTCGAATTGCTCGTCAGGTCGCTCACGAGCGTGCCGGAAACTCCCGTCCACCACTCGCGCAAAATTCCCGTGCCGGGTCCCGGGTCCGCCGTGATGGTGACCGTCGCGTTCGACGGCGAACCGACGGCATAACCCGCGCCGCCGAGCGCGGTGAGAATGACCGTCTCGGCAATCTCGGCGATCCCGTCCGCAATCGGCGAGACGACGACCGTGGCCGTCGAACTGCCGGCCGGAATCGTGACCGACGATGGCAGCGCCGGAAAATCCACGCCGTTCGATGCCGTGCCGGAAATCGCCAGAGCAACCGTGATCGTGCCCGTGGCCACGCCGTTTCGCGAAATGAGGAAGCGTCCGGAATCTCCCGATTCGTTTGCAACCGGATCGGGCGCGGAGACGGTGACCGTCGTCGCCTCGTTGTCGTAAATCGAAATCGTCGCGGACGCCGGAGACGCGACGGCGTAGGCCGTGCCCGGAATCACCGTGGCGGTGACGGTTTCAACCGGCTCGCTGATCGCGTCATCTTTCGGGGTGATCGTCACGACCGTCTGTGTTTCGCCGGCGGCAAATGTCGCCGTGAGTCCGGTGGCAACATAGTCGACATCATATTGTGCCGTGCCGGTGAGCTGGAACGTGACAACGAGCGGATCGGCTGCGTCGCCCGCCCGTGTGAGCGTGAACGTTGCCGTGTCGGTTCCCGGCTCGGATGCGATCGCATCGGTCGCGGCGATGCTCACACTGGTCGGCGGCAAAGAAAATCCTGCGAGCCACGGATCGAGGCGGTGAAATGGAATCGGTTTCTCCTGCGATCCATCGGGAAGATCGGCGCCGACCGCGATGTTGTCGCCGCCGCTTCCCTCCTTGTGCAGCGCCTCGATGTAGCACTTCTGCCCGGCGGTCAGCGCAATCGCCGCGGATTTCTGGCTCGCGTAGGTCGTCCACGTGCGGCTCGCCGTGTAGCTGGACAGGTAGGCGATCTTCGTGGCCGCCACGGGGTTCGTCGTCGTGCTGAACCACAAATCGGCAGTGTCGTCAGCAGCGATGAAGAAGTAGTACGTGCCGGTGAGCGGTGCGGTGTAGATCGCGCGCATTCGCGTTCCGTAGTTGTCCATGAAATCCGTCGGCCCCTCGAAAAAGGATTTCAGGATTCGCTGCACGGTCGGCTGGTTCGGATAGGCCGCGGCATTTGTGAGCGATGAAACCGCCGTGCCGGAAATTCCCTCCCACCGCTCGTAGAGGAATCCGGTGCCCGCGCCGATGTTCGTTCCTGTCGCAACGGACGCGATGATGTCGCGGTCCGACTGGCTCGGCCCCACCGTGATCGGGTTCGCGAAGCTGTAGGTGAATGCGTAGTTGTTGGCGTACGAATCCGAGCCGTTCGCGGTCAGCGTATAGGAACCGGCGACGAGATTCGGCACGACATATCTTCCGTCAACGTCGGTAAAGACCGTCGGCCCGCCGCTCGCGATGCGAACGCCCTGAACGAGCGAACCGTCCGGCGCCGTCGCGCGGCCGCTGATCGAATAGACCGCCGGCGCACCCACCGTGATTTGAATTTGCGCCGAGGCCTCGCGCCCGTGCATGTCCGCGACAACGCAGCGCACCGGAAACACACCCGCGACCGACCAGCTTTTCGTCTGAACGTTTGTGTTGTTGTAGCTGAGGCTCCCGTCGCCGAAGTCCCAGAAGAAGGCCAGGTCATCGCCGTCGGGATCGCTTGCCGTGGCCGTCAGCGTGACCGCGTTGCTGACGGCTGTCGCGTAGCTGCTCGCCGTGATTGCAATCGCGGGAGGGTGATTGCTGATCTGCGTGTTCCGATTAACAACGACATCAATCCAGTTCGTCGTCGAAGTCGGCCCGCGTCCAATCGGTGTGACATGAACATTCGCGTTCGGATCAGTAAACATGCGGCCGATCGTCAACATCGCATCGGCAATTCCGCCCGACGAACCCGGCGTGCAATCGAGCAACTCGGGGCCGCCGCCGAAGCCGTTGTCCACCTCGAGAAACAGGCCGTTCAGCATGCTCTGGTTCGAGCCGATGCGGTTTGTGTCCTCGCGAAATTCGAAAACATAATTGCGCCCGTCTTTCGGCATCGCCAGCGAGTAGGAGTTTTGCGGCGAGTTTGTGTCGGGCAGGAAAAGCGGAAACTGGTCCATCGCCTGCAGACGATAAACGCCCGATGTGACGTTGTAGAACGTGTGCATGTCCGGCAGCCACGAAAGCCGGTTGCGCATGTTCGACGCGAACGGCCAGTTCGCATAGCCATCGCCCATGATGTCGTATTCGTCGCCGTATTCCGAATGCGTGCCCGCCCCGAAAATGCTCTGTCCGGCGGTGTCCCAAAAATTGTTGTGCGGTAGTCCGAGATTGTGCCCGTGCTCGTGACCAACGACGCCCGCAATCGCGCCGTATCCCTCGTGGAAAGACGCGCCGCGCCCGCCGACATAGGCGATGCCCGCATATCCGCTCAGGCCCACATCCCAGTTGTGCGTGACCGAGTCGAAGTTGAAATTCGTGTAGGCCTCGGACGTGCCGAGCGAGGCGGTGCGCGCATCCGCGAGCAATTTCGGCCAACTGCCGTTCGACTCGTACCACGCGCCGGAATTCGTGAAGACATAAGTATTCGTGACCACGACGAACCGCATCGTGACCGAGCCGTACGACCATTGGTAATACCAGTTGCTGACCGTGTTGAAGGCGGCCTGCCCGCTGGACCACGCATACGGCTCATAATTCGTCGCGTCCTCGGCGAGCCTTGCGCGATACGCCACGTACGTGCGGACGCCCTGCGTCCACGCATTCGTCATGCCCGGCCCGCCCGCAGTGCCGCCGAATTCCGCGATGTACGGCGTCCAGTTCTGGCCGAGATACGAATTGAGCGAGGAATCCGTTCCGAAAAATGCGATTTGATCGCCCTCGTCAATCGCGCCCGCGATGTCCGCTTCATGCAGTTGCGCGCCGGTCAGGGCGTCCGTCACCGGCTTTGCCGCGCGCGCAAAATCCAGGAGCGCCTCTTCGCGATGAAGCTGGCGGTAGGGCCGGTCCTCGAGCGCCAGCACATCGCCGATGGCGATTCCGAAAATCGGCGTCTCTTTCGCGCAGGTTTGATCGAGCCGCTTGCCGCTGGTGAACGCGCGATAGTGCTTTCCGTTCACGATCACCTCGCGCTGGATTTCGGCCGGCTGATTCTGGTCCGCCGGCAGGGCGCAGACGACCAGCAGCGAGCCGATGCCGCGAACCGGCTCCTCGATTTCCGCCGCGATATTCGCCGGCAGCTTCGCCCGCACATCGTCGCGCACGGCGCGGCGCAGGGCTTCCGCCGGATCAAGCTCGATGAGCTGCGCCATCGCCGTACGCCGTGCGTGCGCGAACGCGAGGCCGTCGCCCGCGACCCGGCCTTCGGCCCAGCGGTCAAACTGGTCGAACGTCGCGGTTGGAACCTGGATTTTCGCCGCGGATTTTTTCGGAACGAGCGTCACGCCCGGCAGGGATTCCGGATCGCGATGAAACCGTTGCGCGGGCGGCTGAATTCCGCCCTGCGCCCGTGCAGACGGAATCGCCGCGAGCAAAACAGCTGCGCAAACCATGGCGCGCCATCGCGCCGGCAAAAGTTCCCTCATGTCATCTCACTCCGAAGGTCGAATCACGCACAAGATTCACAAGCAGAACCCGCGCCAACCCGGGCGCGATGCCGGCTGCAAACATGGACGACGAATGGCGGGAGAACATATATCGTAACGATTCGATTCGCAAGGCAAAAAGGCCCGCGCGCCCGCATCCGCGGCTTCCAATGATTGGGAACTTTCGCAGCCGGTCTTTTCCAATCATTGGAAACTCGCGACTGCCGCGCCGGCGGGCCGCCGGGGACGGTTGTGTGTTGAAGCACCTGCGGAACGTTGCTAGATTCAGTTCATGCGGGGGGGATTCAACAGCGGGTTACTGGCGGCGATGGCGGCGGGACTGCTCCAAGGGAGTTGTCTGCCGGCAAGCGCCGGCATTTTCGGCGAGTCGCCGGATCTGGCGCAGGCTGTCTCGGAGGGAAAACTCCAGCCGGTGGAACAGCGCCTGCCGGCAAATCCGCAGATCGTGCAGCCGGTGGTGCGGATCGGAAAATATGGCGGGACGCTGCGGCTGGCGGTGCTGGGCTGGAACGATCTGGCGTGGGTCGAGCGGACCATGGGGAATCAGTCGCTGGTGCGTTGGGACCCGCAGTGGACGCAGATCATTCCGAATCTGGCGCAGTCTTGGACGGTGAATTCGAACGCGACGGAATATGTTTTTCATCTGCGCCGCGGCACGCGGTGGTCGGACGGCGAGCCGTTCACGGCGGATGACATCGTCTTCTGGTACGAAGAACTTTTTTCGACGGGCATCGCGCGGCCGACGGTTCCGTGTTTTTTCGCCGATGGAAAACCGCTGCGCGTTGAGAAACGCGATGATTTCACGGTGGTATTCCGGTTCGATTCGCCAAACGGAATTTTGCTTTATGGGCTGGCCAGCATGCAGGGCGATGAGCCGGTTTCGTATCCGCGCCATTATCTCAGCCGTTTCGATCCGCGCCTCAAGCCGGACGGCCTGCCCGCCCTGTTGAAGGAAACCGGCGAGACCAATGCGCTGCGATTCTTCCGCCGGAAATTCGGCTCGCTTCTGGACAACAATCCGGCCAACCGCTTTCGCGCGGCGGAGCTGCCCCGGCTGTGCGCCTGGCAGCTCGTGCCGGGCCATGGCTACGGACAGACCAACACGATCGAGGCGGTCCGAAATCCGTATTACTGGAAGATGGACACGGCGGGAAATCAACTGCCCTACATTGACCGCCTCGTTTACACGCAAGTCACCAATGCCGACGAAATGGTTGCAATGGCCCTGCGAGGAGAGATTGATTTTGGCGAGCGTGAATTGACTTCTTACGGAGATCTTCCGCAGCTTCAGGGGCACGAGAAGGACGGCGGCTTTCATTTCATCCGCATTGTGACCGATTCGGGAAATCTCGCGGTCATCGGGCTGAACCTGACGCACCGCGATCCGGCACGGCGCCAGCTTTATCAGAACAAGGATTTTCGCATCGGGCTGTCGTACGCGATCAACCGCGATCGGATTATTCGCGAGGTTCTAAAACAAGCCGGCGTTCCGAGACAGATGGCCCCGCTGTCCGAATCGCTGCTGTATCACGAGCGGCTCGCGACGCAATACACGGAATATGATATTGCGAAGGCCGGCGAATACCTCGACCGCGCGGGCCTTGCGAAAAAAGACGGGAAAGGCTGGCGCACCGGCCCCGACGGGAAGAAACTGACGATCACCGCCGAGGTCTCCGTCGCACACGGCATCCGCATCGCGGCGATGCAACTTGTGAAAGAAGACTGGGCGGCCGTTGGAATTGATCTCGTCCTGCAAATCGAGGATTCCGCGAAGATGTCTTTCAATCGAATGAGAAACCAGCATGACGCGATGGTCTGGAGCGGGGATGGCGGACTCGATGTGGTCATGGATCCGCGATTCTACCTGCCTGTCAGCGACGAGTCCTTTTTTGCGCTTCCGTGGGGGCGCTGGATGGTGAACCCCGCCGACAACCGCGGCGAAAAGCCGCCGCCGGAAATTCAGGAGCAGATGCAGCTCTACCGGCGGGTGAAGGCAACGGCCGATATTGTGGAGCGGCAGAACCTCATGATGAAAGTCCTCGACCGCACGGCAGACTTCTTTCCGGTGATCGGGCTTTGTACCGCGGATGACATCACGGGTCTCGTGGCAAACAGGCTGCACAATGTTCCGGCTGTGATGATGACATCCGGCAGAAGCTTCCTCGCACCCGCCCCTGTGAACCCATGCCAGTTCTACCTCGATCCACAGGAGCCGGCGCCGCCATGAAAGTCGCCTTCGCCTCCAGCCTCGGATTCAAGATCGGCGTGATGATCATATCCGTCGAGTCCGTGACGCTGGCTCTGCTCGGCAATTTCTACGTGGACCGCTTCTGCGCGCAGGTGGACCGCGCCATGCTCGATGCGCTCGAAAAACCCGGCGACCTCATGTCGCAGGGCATTATCAATCTCAACACCGTCACGGACCGCCGCTCCTTCGAAAAACTCGTCGGCACCGGCCTAGTTGATGCGATGATCGTCGGAGCCAACGGCGACGTCTTTCACTCAACCAATCAGGAACTGATCGGCCGACCGGCAACCAATGAAGCTTCCTGGAACCCCGCCTGGCTCGAGCGCGCGAAGCGCGGCCCGGTGGTCGAGGAGCAGCGCCTCGACGGCGACACGTTTCTCACGCGCATCGCGGCCATCGGCGGCGAGTCCGGTCGCGATCCGTTCCTTTTTTCGTGCATGCGGGTTCGCACCACCGCCGCGGAAGCGGAGAAGTCGGAACTCAAGCGCTATTTCCTCGCAGGGTCCATCGCCACCGTCATCGCGACAACCGCCGCGCTTCTGCTCTGCTTCCGTCTTCTCGTCATCCGAAAACTCGCGCGGGTCGCGAAGGTCGTCGGTCAGGTCACGGAAGGCGATCTCTCGGCGCGCGTTCATGGCGAGCCCGGCCGTGATGAACTCGGGCTGCTGCACGAAGGCGTGGACAAGATGGCGGAAACGCTTCAATCGACGATCCAGTCGCTCGAGAAGACGGTCGCCGAACTGAATGCCGCCATCTCCGACCGCAAGATTGCCGAGGAGGAACGGCTGCATCTTGAGCGCCAGATTCTGCACGCACAGAAGCTCGAAAGCCTCGGCGTGCTTGCCGGTGGAATTGCGCATGACTTCAACAACATCCTCACGGCGATACTCGGTCACAGCGACATGATCGAGATGCAGATTCCTCCCGATTCTCCCGTGATGCGACACCTGAACGAGATCACAAAAGCGGCCACGCGCGCCGCCGATCTCGCGCGCCAGATGCTCGCCTATTCCGGCAAGGGAAAATTTTTCATCACCGAAATTCATCTCAACCATGTCGTGCGGGAAATGGGCCAGTTGCTCACGGTTTCTGTTTCGAAGAAAGTGCATCTGCGCTACGAGCTGGCGGAAAATCTGCCCGTCATCGAAGGCGACGCGACGCAGATCGGCCAGGTATTCATGAACCTCATCACCAACGCCTCCGAGGCCATTGGTGATCTTGTTGGCGCCGTCACCGTCCGGTCGGGCGTGATGGAATGCGATGTGGCCTATCTGGCCGACGGAAATCCCGCCCATCATCCCAAGACCGATCCGCCCCCCGCGGCCGGCCGCTACGTTTTCATCGAAGTCCAGGACACCGGCTGCGGCATGAGTGCCGCCACGCTCGAACGAATCTTCGATCCGTTCTTCACCACCAAATTCACAGGCCGCGGGCTCGGCCTCGCCGCCGTGCTCGGCATCGTGCGCGGTCATCACGGCGCGATGAAAGTCCAGAGCGCGCCCGGCACCGGCAGCATCTTTCGCGTTTTGTTTCCCACGTTCAGCCGTCCCGCCAATACGAAGGCCCTCCCGCCCGCCGCGCAATCGCCAGTCGAAACCTGGCGCGGCAGCGGCCTCGTGCTTTTCGTTGATGACGAAGAACAGGTGCGCCGCCTCGGCCAGGCCATGCTCGCCGAACTCGGCTTCGACGTACTGCTCGCCGCCGACGGCAATCAGGCCCTGGAAATCTTCGCCCGGCGCGCGCCGGAGATTCGTTGTGTCATGCTCGACCTCACCATGCCCGGCCTCGACGGACAGGCCACCTTCACTGAACTGCAGCGTATCCGCCCGGGCGTCCCTGTCATCTTGTGCAGCGGCTTCAGCGAACAGACCCTCGTCGAGCGATTCCCCGTTCACAAACCCGCCGCCTTTCTGTCCAAGCCGTTCACCTTCGTCCAACTCGCCGTCTGCCTTCGCCAGATCCTCGCCAGCCCCGTTCCGCGCTAGCCGGACACTTCCAATGATTGGAAGTTTTCGCGCCCGCACTTTCCAATCATTGGAAACTCAGATTCTCGAAAGACCGCGCAGCGCAGCCAGAATTTGTTCGAAGCCGGCCTCGCCGAGCCAGGGGCTGTTCGTGATCGTCTGGTGGCGCGCGGCGAAGGAGCGCGCGTTGGGCGTGAGCGCGGAGGGAAGGATGGATTTGAGCTGCTCGTAGCCCCGCAGGTCGTGGACAAATAGTTTGCCGACGCCGAGGCCGGAATCCCACAGCGCGTCGAGGACGGCGGCGCATTTCTTCCGATCGCGAAATGCGAGCATGATGTGGGGCCAGGTGCCGGAGCTGCCGGGCAGGTCGCGGATGATGGTGAGGCCCGGAATGAGGTTTTCGAGCCGGGCGATGCGCTCGCGGGCGCGGACGGCATTTTGTTCGATCGCGTCGCGCAGGCGCGGCAGCGCGCGGGCGGCGACGTTCTTGCGCGTCGTGCCGACGGCGTGCAGCGGGATGTCAGAAGGACCTTCGCTGCCGCCTGCGCTGCCGGACCGGCTGCGCGCGAGCCAAAGAAGACCGTGGGCGCCGTTGGTCAAGCCGAGGCCGGTGGGATTGTAGAAGATCCGGTAGAACAGGAGCTGTGCGAAGCGCAGGAATTCCATGCCGCGGTGCGAACGGATAATTTCGCGGCCGGTTTCGCGAAGCGCGGCGCGGAGTACGGGATCGCGCGCGATGAGAACGCCGCCTTCGTAGGAGGTGAGGCCCTTGCCGCAGGCGAGGCTGAAAAAACCGATGTCACCGGATGTGCCGACGGATCGCCCGCTCCGCGTTGCGCCGAGCGCCTGCGCGGCATCCTCGATGACAAACGCTCCGGCCTGTTTCGCGATGTCCAGAACCGCGTCCAAGTCCACGGCCGTTCCGGCGAGATGCGCGGGAACGATGCAAAGCGTATCCGAGTCCACGCATTCGCGGAGCGAATCGGGATCGGGGTCAAAGCGGTCGGGCTGGATGTCGCAGAGCCTGATGTTCAACCCGCAGTGCCTGATGGCGAGCGGAACAAGCGGGCAGTTGAACGCCGGGATGACGACAGTTCTTCGCGGGCTGCGGCGCTTGAGCGTTTCGAGCGCCACGATGAGTGAGGCGGTGCCCGAACATTCGATCTGCACTTCGGGAACGCCGATAAATTTCGCGAGTCCGTTTTCGAGCGGATCGGGCGGCGCGCCGAAAAAATCGGACCAGCGAAGCGGCAGGCCCGCCGTCGGCGGGATTTCGCGATGAATCATTGACCGGATCGAAGACATGATTATTTCGTTCCGCCCTCCCGCCATTTGCAGGCGTCGAAATTCCCTTCGGCCGAATCGTGCCAGAACCGGCGGGGCGCCGGCGTTCAGTCCTCGAAAAACTCCCTGATCTTTGATTCCACCAGCGACCACGGCAGGAATGCCGGCTTCTCTGCAATCTCGACTTCCATTTCCTGGCCGACGAAACGCAGCGTGCCGTCGAGCCCGTGCCCGCTGACACGGCCGCCGCTTTCGTCCGGCGTAAACGTGAACCCTTTTTGAGGCAGCAGGGTGGCCGCCTCCTGCAGAATCTGCTCCTTCGGCTTGTTCAGCGGCATTCGGAATGCGTGGCTCATTTCGTCGCTCCTGTTCTTGTTCGTTTCATCCGGTCATCAGAATCGTATCGCACCGGGTTCACGAAAACGCGGCACCGCCCAATTGTCAATCATCAGAATTCGCCGCCGCAATTTCATCGCCGGAAATTGGACATTTGCGCGGTTGTGGCTAGTCTTTGCGGAGCTTTCAAAAAAGGAAAATGAAATGGAATTTGCGCGGGCGAGTGGAGTTTTGCTGCATCCGACGTCGTTGCCCGGTCCCCACGGGATCGGCGACCTCGGCCCGAATGCCTATCGCTGGATTGATTCGCTCACCGAGATGGGCCAGCACCTCTGGCAGATCTTGCCGCTGGGCGTCACCGGCTACGGCGACTCGCCCTACCAGTCATTCTCCACCTTCGCCGGCAATCCACTCTGGATCAGCTTTGAACTGCTCGTCAAAGACGGATTGCTCACGCAGGCGCACCTCGCAAAATTTCCAAAATTCTCCGACGATCACGTCGCCTTCGGCGATGTCATCCCGGCCCGCACAGAAATCCTGAAAAGCGTCTGCCGCTCGTTCGAACGGCGCGCAACCACGAACCAGAAAAACGCCTTCCACGATTTCTGCGATTCGAACAAGGACTGGCTCGACGACTTCGCGCTCTTCATGGCGCTGAAGGAAGCGCACCACCTTGCCCCATGGACGACCTGGGACCCGGCGCTGGTCCGGCGCGATGAACAGGCGTTGAACGAGGCCCGCCGCCAGCATCGCACCGCCATCCGAAACGCGAAAATCCTGCAGTGGATTTTCGACGACCAGTGGCAGCGTCTTCGCGCCCGCTGCCGCGAGCGGAACATCAAAATCATCGGCGACATTCCGATCTTCGTCGCGCACGACAGCGCCGACGCCTGGGCGAACCGCGAACTTTTCCATCTCGACGACACCGGCCGCCCGACCGTCGTTGCCGGCGTTCCGCCGGACTATTTCAGCGCCACCGGCCAGCTCTGGGGCAATCCGCTTTACCGCTGGGACGCCCACGCGCAGACCGGATTCGCCTGGTGGATCCGGCGCATGAAAAAAATCTTCGAGATGGTCTCGATCGTCCGCATCGACCACTTCCGCGGCTTCGAATCCTACTGGGAAATTCCCGGCGACGCCCCGACCGCCGCCACCGGCCGCTGGGTCCCCGGCCCGGGCCGCGCGCTTTTCGAAGCGCTCCACAAAGCAATCGGGCAGCTCCCCGTCATCGCCGAAGACCTTGGCATCATCACCCCGCCGGTGGACGTGCTCCGCGATCAGCTTCAGTTTCCCGGAATGCGCGTTTTGCAATTCGCATTTGGCGACCCGGACTGCGCCGAAATTTTCAAGCCGCACGGCTACCCGAAAAACTGCGTCGTCTACACCGGCACCCACGACAACGACACGACCGTCGGCTGGTTCCACTCGAAACCCGGCGTCGGCTCCACCCGCTCGCAGGAGGAGATTGACCGCGAACACCGCGTGATCCTCGACTATCTCCACAGCGACGGCCGCGAAATCCAATGGGACCTCATCGCCCTCGCCATGCGCTCCAACCCCGACACCGCGATCATCCCGCTGCAGGACATCCTCGGCCTCGGCAGCGAAGCGCGGATGAACACGCCCGGCGTCGCCGGCGGAAACTGGCAGTGGCGCTTCCGCTGGGAACAACTCGCGCCGCAGATGAAACAGCGGATGAGAACCATCGCGCAGCAAACCAAACGAACTCATTCCTGACCCGCCGCCGCACGCCGGAATTTCCAATCATTGGAACTTTGCGCCCCCGCATTTTCCAATGATTGGAAACCAGCGCCGACGATTTTCCGCCGCGGAAATCTGGCGGAAAAACGGGCGACCGCCGCCGGCACAATTTTCTTTTCGTGTTTTCTGCCCTCTAATTTCAAATACTCTGCCCCCGTGAAAGACCAGCGACGAAATCTCCTCCTGCTCGCGATCGCCGCGCCGATCATCGTCGCCGTCTGCATTTTTCTCGGCGGCGATTGGAAACATCCCGCGTCGCTGTTCGCCCCGGAAAATTCCGGCGTGCTGCAAATCCGCCTGTGGCGCGTCGCGCTCGGCGCGCTCATCGGCGCGGCGCTCGCGGTCGCCGGCGCGGGCTGCCAGGCCGTGCTCCGTAATCCGCTTGCCGAGCCCTTCAGCCTCGGTGTCGCCTCCGGCGGCGGCCTTGCCATCGCGGCCGTCTTCGCAACCGGTGCCGCGACCTCGCGCTGGCCGCTTCCCGCCGCGGGATTTGCCGGCGCAATGATCACACTCGCTGCGGTCTATCGCCTCGCGCGCGTCCACGGCCGGACCGCCCCGCACACGCTCATCCTCGCGGGCGTCGCGTGCGGCTCGCTTTGTAACAGCGTGCTCATGCTCGTCGTCTCGCAATCAAAAGCCGAGGGAATGCACGCGCTGCTGTGGTGGTTCCTCGGCGACCTGCAGGTTTATGACCGGACGCTCGTTCTTCTGGTCGCGGCGATCATGGTGCCCGTCGCGGCCGCCGTGTTCGCGCGCGCGCGGCGGCTCAATGCGCTGCTGCTCGGCGACGATGCCGCGGCGCATCTCGGTCTGCACAGCGAGCGCGAACGATGGATCGCGCTGCTGCTCGCGGCCGCGCTGACAGCGTGCTGCGTCTGCATCAGCGGAATCATCGGCTTCGTCGGCCTGCTGGTGCCGCACACGGCGCGCGCACTTTGCGGCGCGGATCATCGCCGCATGTTGCCCGCCGCCGCGTTGCTCGGCGCAATTTTTATCTGCATCGCCGACGGACTCGGACGAACGTTGCTGTATCCGATTGAAATTCCCGTCGGCATTTTCACCGCGCTGGCCGGCGCGCCGTTTTTCCTGCGCCTGCTCCGGCAGCGCCAGCGCGAAATCTGGAGCGGAGGAACGTGAAGCAGGAAACGGAAAACTTGCTGGCAGTTGAGAACGCCTCTGCGGGCTACGGGTCACAGCTGGTGCTTCGCGACGTTTCCTTGCGCGTCGCTGCCAGCGAGCGCGTCGGACTGCTCGGCCCCAACGGATCGGGCAAAACGACGCTGCTCCGGTTGCTTGGCTGCCTGATCGCGCCGAAAAGTGGCGATGTGATTTTGAAAGGACGGTCGCTGAAAAACTGGCCGGCCCGCGAGCGGGCGAAAATTCTCGCCGGTGTTCCGCAATCGCCCGGCGCGCCGGTTCCGCTGCGCGTGCGCGACATCGTGGCGACGGGCCGGCTGCCGCACGTTGGCGACTGGTCCGCGTTGCGCGAGGCAGATGACGCCGCAATTTCTGCCGCGCTGGAGGCCGTTGACATGTCAGCCAAAGCTGACCGGCTGATTGACGAACTCAGCGCGGGCGAGCGCCAGCGCGCGTGGCTGGCGATGGCGCTGGCGCAGCAACCCGAAATCCTGCTGCTCGACGAACCAACGGCGCATCTCGACATTCATCAGGCGTGGCATTTGATGGAATTGCTGGCGTCGTGGGCCGACGAAAAAAAACTGACGGTAATATTTTCGACGCACGATTTGAATCTCGCGGCCGCTTTCTGTTCGCGCACGGTGCTGTTGAAAGACGGACGGATTTTCAGCGACGGCCCGCCGCGCGAAGTTTTCAACGCTGAAAAATTGAGCGCGGTTTTTGCGCACCCGCTGGAGGTTCAGACCGGCGACGGCCCGTCGCGCGTGGTGCCGCGAAGAAAACTTTCAAATCCTGAGGCGAAGAAATAGCCGCTGACACCCGCGGATTGGCGGCGGTCAGTAGATTTTCCCAGGCTTGGCAGGGACATTTAAGACATCGGACTCCGCCTTGTCGCATCGCCTGCAGATGGCCGGATTTTCGGCGTCTGTGAAAGCGACGAGTTGCGTGTCGAAGCTGCGGACGGGAGTTTCAGCGAAAACCGGCAAGACAACGATGTGACGATGCTGCAAACAAATTTTCAATCATTGGAGGCCGGCGCCACCTTTTTTCCAATGATTGGAAATGGCGGGCTCGAAAAGTTCCAATCATTGGAAGTGATCCTCGTCGGCGCGGACGACGAGGATGGCCCGCCTTGACGCTGGGGCGGTGTAATGGGATGGTTACCCGCAATGTCGAAAGATGTCTGGAAAGAGTTTGAGGACAATCTGCTCACGCACAGCGCGGCGCATTATCTGATGACGATCCGCGAGCTGCTGGAGGACCAGGGCTACGCGCGCGTGACGGACATCGCCAAGCGGATGAGCATTACGCGCGGCAGTTGCTCGATCAGCCTCAAGGCGCTGAAGCGGCGCGGCTGGGTCGTGGAGGATGCGAACAGGTTTCTGCAGCTTTCCGAGGAAGGCCGGCGCCTGGCGCTGGTGGTCGAGAAAAACGGCGAGTTGCTGAAGACGTTTCTTCACGAAGTGCTCGGCGTCGGGCTGGAGCAGGCCGAGATTGACGGGTGCAAAATCGAGCATCTTTTGAGCGTTGAAAGCAGCGTGAAGCTGGCCGCCTTCACCACCTGCCTGAAAGAGAACGCGGCAGCCGTGAGAGCGTTCCGGGCCGTGCTGACGCGATATAGCGCATCGTGCATGCGCGGCGACGATGGCGGTTCGGGCCGCCGGAAGAAGTCTGTAAAAAGCGGTGCCAGAAAATGAGCGCCCGGCCCGCGGGGCGGTCTGATGCTTTGTTGACCAGGAGAATGACAGGAATGAAGAGACTTTTGATTGGTGCTTTTTGTGTGTGCTTCGCCGGCGCGGCCTTCGCGCAGATTCCCACGCCGCCACCTGCGGCCGCACCGCCGGAGGCGGGGCATGCGGCGAAGATTATTTGCGACAAGCCCGATTATGATTTCGGTCAGGCGGAGGCCGGCACGAACGTCACGCATGAATACATGATCAGCAACGGCGGCGATCTGACGCTCGAAATCAAGCGGGTCCAGCCGTCGTGCGGATGCACGGTCGCGCAGCTTTCGCAGCAGATGCTGAAGCCGGGCGATACGGCGAAGATCACCGCAACCCTGAATCTGGCGGGCCGCAACGGACATCAGGACAAGCACATCATCGTCGAGTCGAACGATCCGCAGACGCCGACGATGATCCTCAATCTCCACGGCGACGTGCGGCAGGACTTCCTCGTTTCACCGGACCGCCTCGCGCCGGGCCAGATTCGCGGCGATGTGGCCGTCGAGATGGACATTGTTTTCAATAACAACTCCGCGGCCAGCGTTCACGTTGTGCGGGCGCAGTCGGTCACGACGAATCTGATCGTTGACCTCAGCGAGATGGAACCCGGCCGGAAATATCGGATTCACGTGAAGACCAATCCGCCGCTGCCGGTCGGCCAGATCGACGGCCTGATTCATCTTTTCACCGATTATCCGGCCCGGCCCGTTTTTGATGTTCCGTTCAGCGCCTCGGTGCTGGGGCCGCTCGTGGTTGCGCCGCCGCAGATATTGCTGAGCCAGGCGATCACCAACCCGGTGGTCCGCTTCATCGTGATCCGGCCGGGCACCGCGCCGGCGTTCAAGATCCTTGGCGTCGAAACGCCCGATCCGGCGATGACCACCGAACAGGCGCAGATCGGCCCGCAAACGACGCGCATCCAGATCAACAACATCGTCGCGCGGCCCGATCTCACGGGCCAGGCGGTGAAGATCACGACGGATGTCGAAAGCATGAAGGAAATTTACGTGCCGTTTCAGGTGGTGCCGACGGGCCCGTGAACCGACTCGAAGCACCGTCATGAAAACTCGCGCCGCTTTCGTCCTGCTGCTGTGTTTCGCCGGTGCCGCGCTTGCGCAGGCCGGCGCGGCCCCGGCGCAGCCGCCGCCGGCACCGAGGATTGTCTGCGATGAAAGCGCCTATAATTTCGGCACCATCGAAAGCACCGGCACGGTGACGCACGCCTATGAAATCCGAAACGCCGGCAACGCGCCGCTGAATGTCACGCGGGTTCACGGCTCCTGCGGCTGCACAACCGCGACGATTTCGACCAACGTGCTTCAGGCAGGCGGGAAGGCCTCGATCACGGCCGTTTTCCGGCCCGGCGGGCGCAGCGGCCAGCAGGACAAATATGTGGCCGTCTATTCGGACGATCCGACGAACACGATGTTCGTGCTGCGGCTGCGCGGCCTGGTCAAACGCGACGTGCTGATCTCGCCCGAGAATCTCATGCCCGGCCGTATCCGGCCCGACCAGCCGTTCGAAACGAAAATCCTTTTCGAAAATATCATCGCGGAGCCGCTGCACATCACCAGCACGAGTTGCGATCTGACGAACCTGGTGACGTCCGTTGTCGAGATGCAGCCCGGCAAGAAATATGCCGTCGTGGTCAAGACCCTGCCGCCGCTCGAAAACGGAACCATGCAAGGCACGATCCACATCTTCACCGACAACACGAACCGGCCGGTATTCGACGTACCGTTCAGCGCCGCGGTGGTCGGCCCGCTCGTCGCCGCGCCGCCGCAGCTTTTTCTCGAGGCGTCCGACGGGCCGATCTCGCGGTTCATTCTCATCAGCCCCGGCAGCACGCAGACGTTCAAAGTTCTCGGCGTCGAAACGCCGGACCCGGCCATCACGACGCAACAGATGAAATTCGGCCTCGCCGGCGTTCGCATCATGATCAACAACATCGTTGCGAAGCCGCAGCTCGACGGCAAGGTGATCACGATCACGACCGATGTGGCCGAAATGAAGGAAATCCGTATCCCGATCCACGTCGCGCCGGCCCGCAAGCCATGACGCGGGGGTTCCAGCCCGCGGCGCAGGCCGCGATTCTCGTCGCGCTCTCGCTGGCCGCGGGGATTTTGGCCAACCGCCTGCGCGCGCATCCGCTGCCGTGGCGGCAGGAGTGGTCGCGGCATGTCGAGGCCGCGTCGAAGGAACTCGGCGTGCCGACCGTCACGCTCGAACAGGCGCGAACCATCGCGCAGAAAATGACGCACCTGATCCTCGACGCCCGCCCGCCCGCGGATTTTGCCGCCGGCCACATTCCCGGCGCGTTCAACGTGCCCGGCGATCAGATCGGCACCTATCTGCCGCAGGTCCTGCCGCTGCTCACGCCCGCGCAGCCGCTGATGACCTACTGCTCCGGCCACACGTGCGACGACTCCGTGAAGCTCTCGAAACATCTTCAACAAAATGGATTCACCAACCTCGTCCTCTTCGTCGGCGGCTGGACCGAATGGAGCGCCGCGAAACTACCGGTGGAAAAATGAAGAGAGGTTGGAGGTCAGTGTTTTTGAAATCTGAAATCAGAAATTTGAAATCGGAACTTCCAATGATTGGAGATTGGGGAGGCGGTCTTTTCCAATGATTGGAAATTCCACTCACGATGACGCCGTCAACTGGCGCGAGGAAACAATCTGGTACTGCCGGATTTTTCCCGCCTTCGTTTTTCTCGTCGCAGCGTGGCCGAAGATTTCCGATCCGGCAGGCTTCGCGAAGAGCATCTACAACTATCAACTGCTGCCCGATGTCGCGATCAATCCGCTCACGATCTTCCTGCCGTGGCTGGAGCTTTTCGCCGCGCTCGCGCTGCTGTTCGCCCCGCCGCTGCGGCGCGGCGCGCTGTGGCTGATCGCCGCGATGACGGCCGTTTTCATCGGCGCGATCTCGCTGGCGATGGCACGCGGCATCGACATTGACTGCGGCTGCTTTTCCACCACCGGCCACGGCATGAGGGCCGGCTGGCTGCATCTGCTGCTGGATTTTGCGCTGCTGGCCGCGTGCATCGTCCACGCGCGGCTGGACCGGCGCGCCCCGCCGGCCCCGTGAGAAATCTTGCCGGTGCGACAATTTCGGATAGTTTCTGCGGTTGCCGGAGTGGGCGCGTGAACACAAATCGAACCAGACATATTTCGTTGATCTCTGCCGCAATTTTTTGCGCCGCGGGCGGCGCGTTCGCCGCGACGATCAAGGATGACGCGGATGTCTTCGGCGGCCGCGACAAGAAGCTCGGCCAGCTTCATGCCGGCGACCCGGTGACGGTGCTTTCGGAAAGCGGCGACTGGATGAAGGTGCGCTGCGAAAAGGCGGACGGCCCGGTCGAGGGTTTCGTCAAACGCGAACTCGTGGACCAGACCGCGCCGGCCATTGCGCCGACGACCGCGGTCGCCGCGACAGTCGCGCCGCAGGTCGGCAGCGAGGCGACGAATGCCGCGCCGGCGCAGGTCCCGGAAGTCTCCGCCACGAATGCGCCCGAAGTCGCGCAGGCGCCAGCGGGCCGGGCGGGGCCGGAGATCGCGCTGGGTTCGCACTGGCAGCTCCAGACAAAAAGCGGCAGCCAGATTGCCGGCGATTTCCTGGCGTATCTCAGGAACGTGGCCGCGCCGAAAATCAACCTGGTGGCCGACAAGAACTATGTCCTTTATAAGGGGCTCTATTTCATGATGCCGCTGGCCGACGCCCTGAAACAATTCGGCCAGGCCTCCGCCTCGAGCGTGACGGTGAACACGCCGGGCTTCCCCGTGGACAGCTTCAAGGCCTGCAGTTTCGACCCGCAGATTGATGGCGTGACCAAAATGACGCTGGTGGCCGACATCAAGAACCAGCTCGTCGCCGTGCAACTGACGGACACCGGGCAGAAAGATCCGTGGCTCGCTGTCCGCTTCAGCCGGCATGAAAACTATCTGCCCTATTCCGAATCAACCAAACTCTACGACATCCTCCTGGGCCGGGCGAAAGGCACGACGAGCTGGCGCGTCGGTGCAATCATGGAAAGGACCAACGGCGTCGTGCGCATCCAGACGGAGCTGGTCACCGGCAACCCGGAACTTTCCGAAGCCGTGCGCTCGAAGGAGCGCGTCACCCTCTTTCTGCCGCAGCCCGTCGCCGATCTCTGCTCGTGGCTCCTCCAGAACCGCAAATGAGCCGCCGCGGTTCTGATCCGGCTCATACAGCGCCGAACTTCCAATCATTGGAAAAGACCGTCCCCGCAAATTTCCAATGATTGGAAATTCCGGTCCGCCCGCCGCCCGCGGGCGAAAAACGCCTTCCGCATAAAAACAGAATGCGTCGTTGACACGGCATGGCATGGTTCGCTAGCTTCCGCGCTTCTTTTGTTCAGAGGGAATGCATGTCAACGACACTGGTTAAACGAGAACAAGTCCGCCGCAAGTGGTTTTTGGTGGACGCAACAGGCAAGCCGGCGGGCCGGCTGGCCGTGAAAATCGCGAATGTCCTTCGCGGTAAAACGAAGCCCGACTTCACGCCCGGCGCGGACAACGGCGATTTCGTCATCGTCCTCAACGCCGAAAAGGTGCGCCTCACCGGCAACAAGGAAGAGGGCAAGATTTACAAGAAATACAGCGGCTTCCCCAGCGGCCTGAAATTGCAACCCGCCTCCGAAGTCCGCCGGCTCGATCCGACGCGCATCGTCCGTCAGGCCGTCGCCGGGATGCTGCCGCGCAACAAATCGCGCTCCGCGCAGCTCAAGCGGCTCAAGATTTTCGCCGGCACCGCGCATCCCCACAAGGCGCAGACGCCCGAAACGCTCGCAGTCTAAAAAATTTCACGAGGAAACAACCGTGGCAACGAAGACTCACGACTACAACGCAACCGGCCGCCGCAAGAACGCGACGGCCCGCGTCCGCATCCAGGCGGGCGAAGGCAAAATCACCATCAACGGCCGTGAATTCACGGATTACTTCCCGCTGGCGAACCTCCGCGAATTCGCGATGCGCCCGCTCAAGGCGGTTGATGCACTCGGCAAATTCGACATCATCGCCAACTGCACCGGCGGCGGCCTCACCGGCCAGTCCGGCGCGCTCCGCCACGGCATCGCCCGCGCGCTCTGCATGGCCGACGCGAACTTCCGCCCCTTGCTCAAGGCCGGCGGCTATCTCACCCGCGATCCGCGCATGAAGGAACGCAAAAAGTCCGGCCAGCCGGGCGCCCGCAAGCGGTTCCAGTTCTCGAAACGATAATCCAGTCGCGAGAGACACAAGAACCCCGAATGCTCCGGCATCCGGGGTTTTTTGTTTTTTGCAAAATCGTCCTCGTCCTCGCCCTCGTCCTCGAATAAACAAACCAGCGTCAGACAAAATCCAAATTCGGAGAAAACAAATGGCCACAAAATTTGAACTGATCGAAAACATCATGCTTCCGCCGGGCTTTCGCGCCGCCGGGATTTCCGCCGGAATCAAAAAGGGCGGAAAGAAAGACCTCGCGATCATCGCGTCCGATCGCGCCGCTGCAGTCGCCGCGTGCTTCACCACGAATCAGGTCCGCTCCGCGACCGTCGTGCTCGATGCGGCGCGCGTAAAATCCGGCAAGGGCCGCGCGATAGTCGTCAACAGCGGCAACGCCAACGCCTGCACCGGCGCGCAGGGAATGAAGGACGCGAAGCGAATGGCCGCCATCACCGCGAAAAATATCGGCGTTCCCGAGGCGGAAGTCTTCGTCGCCTCGACCGGCCCGATCGGCGTTTCGATGCCGATGGATTTGCTCGAAAAGGGAATTCCCGAAGCCGCCGCGAAACTGTCCGCCAATGGCGGCGGCGATGCCGCGGATTCGATCATGACCACCGACACGCGTCCGAAACGCTTGACTGCGAAATTCACGATTGATGGAAAATCCGTGACGCTTTCCGCGATGGCGAAAGGCGCGGGCATGATTCATCCGAACATGGCCACGATGCTCTGCTTCGTCTGCACCGATGCCGCCGTCGAACCGCGCGCGCTCCAGGCCGCGCTGAAAAATTCCGTCATTCAATCCTTCAACCGGATTTCCGTGGACGGCGATCAGTCCACAAACGACACGGTCCTCGTGCTCGCAAACGGCGCGGCTGAAAACAAAGTTCTGAAGCCGGGCCACAAACAGTGGTCCGTCTTCACCGCTGTGCTCGATGCGGTCCTGCTGACGCTCGCGAAGAAGATCGCCCGCGACGGCGAAGGCGCCAAGAAGCTCATCACCGTTTGCGTGAAAAACGCCCGCAGCTGCAAGGAAGCCGATGCCGCCGCGCGTGCCGTCGCCAACTCGATGCTCGTGAAAACCTGCTGGCACGGTGACTACCCGAATTGGGGCCGGATCATGGACGCCATCGGATATTCGCCAGCGAAGATTGACGAGACCAAGGTTGATATTTTCTATGACGACACGATCGCCGTCCGCCGCGGAATTTCCGCCGGCACGCCGGTTGACAAGCTCAGCGCGATCCAGTCGAAGGAAGAATTCGCGATCACGATTGACCTGCATCTCGGCCGCGCGAACGCGGAGGTCTTCACGTGCGACATCTCCGAGGACTACGTGAAGATCAACGTTGATTATGTCCGCGACATGACCGGTCGCGGTCCGACGTGATTTCCAATCATTGGAAGTTGCGGTCCCGGGTTTTTCCAATGATTGGAAATCTCGGCGACGGCCCGCCGGAAAACAATTTCTTCGCTTGTGCGACGGCCGCGAAATGGGAAAAGTGTCGCGCATCAAAAAAAGGAACTGGTCATGACAAAAATTCGTTTTCAGCAGTTGGGCATTTTGGCTTTGGCGGGCGCGCTTTTTGCGGCGACGGGTTGGGCGCAGGAAATTCCCGTGAAGAGCGGCGAGAAAATCGCGTTCCTCGGCGACTCGATCACGGCAGGCGGCATGGGCAACAGCAACGGCTATTGCCACCTCGTCATCCGCGGGCTTGAATCCAACGGCGTGAAGGCCGAACCGATCGGCGCGGGCGTCAGCGGCAATACGTCCAAGGACATGCTCGCGCGGCTGGACAAAAGCGTGCTGTCGAAAAAACCGGACTGGATGACGCTGAGCTGCGGCGTCAACGACGTGTGGCACGGCGCGAAGGGCGTCGAGCTGGACCAGTACAAAAAGAACATCACCGAAATCGTGGACAAGACGCAGGCCGCCGGCATCAAGGTCATGATCCTGACCTCGACGATGATCAAGGAGGACGCCTCCAACGACCTCAACAAGAAGCTCGCCGCCTACAACGAATTTCTCCGCGAGCTCGCGAAGCAGAAGAAATGCCTGCTCGCCGACCTCAACGCCGAGATGCAGGCCACGATTGCCGAGATGAAAAAGACCGCCCCGCTGCCCCCGGGAAAAAATTACCTGACCGGCGACGGCGTCCACATGGCCACCCCCGGCAACAAGATGATGGCCGCCGGCATCCTGAAAGGTTTCGGCCTGACCGATGCCCAACTCGCCAAGGCCCGCGAAACCTGGCCGAAGTGACGCATCGCCGCGCCGCAAGTTGATATCACCTCGTCACTGGCTGATATCAACTTGCCGCGAGTTCATATCACTTCGTCACTGGTGATATCACATTACCGCGAGTTCATATCAACTCGCCACGGGCTGGTATCACCTTGCCGCGAGGTGATATCAACTCGTCACTGGCTGGTATCACCTTGCCGCGAGTTCATATCAACTCGTCACTGGCTGATATCACCTTGCCGCGAGTTCATATCAACTCGTCACTGGCTGGTATCACATTGCCGCAAAATGATATCACTTTGCCGCAATTCGAGGCTGCTCCAAGGCGGGTTCTGCACGTTCAAAAGACTCTTTGGCAGCATTTTATGAGCGGGGAGGTCGGAATACGTGTTCCGGAGGCGCCGCCGGGCTCCGCCCCGCCTTCCGGGGGTTGAAATCCACGGTCATTTGCATCGCGCCGCCCCGCGACGCCCCGGCGCGGTGAGCCACCGCGGCCTTCACCGTGTTTTGGAAACCGGCCACCACAAAAACAGAAGGACGCAAAGACCGCAAAGCTTCCGGTCCCAATTCTCCGCGTCCTTCTGTAAAAATCTTTTTCCGTTGCCTCTTCCTTCCTCCCGTCGTGGTTCCTGGTGTTCATTCGTGGTTCCAATCATTGGCAAACATCGCGACCGTGCACATCCAATCATTGGAAACTCCCGCCACGATCTTTTCCAATCATTGGAAGAAGGGCCGGGATGCGCCCGAAGGCCCCCCGCGATCATGATCGGGACGGGCGGGGCGGAATCTCGCTGCGGCATATTTGTTGAATTCCGCTTGTGCGGCGGCGCGCGTTTGCTACAAGCCAACGCCCATGCATCCAATGATTGAAAAAGCGAACGTGCTCATCGAGGCGCTGCCCTACATCCAGAAGTTCCGCGGCGACATCGTCGTGGTGAAGCTCGGCGGCGCGGCCATCGAGGAGAAGGCCGGCATTGACAGCGTCATGAAGGACATCGCGTTCATGGCGTGCGTCGGCATCCGGCCCGTGCTCGTTCACGGCGGCGGCAAGGCGATCACGAAGAAATTGCAGGAGCGGGGCATCGTCGCGAAGTTCGTGAAGGGGCTGCGCGTGACGGACGCGGCCTCGATGGACGTGGTCGAGGAAGTTTTGAACCGGCAGGTGAATCCCGAGCTCGTGAAGATGCTCGGCGAGGCCGGCTGCACCGCGCGCGGAATTTATGGCGAGGATGTGATCCGCGTCGCGAAGCACACGGCGAAGGACGCGGAGACCGGCGAGACGCTGGAGTGGGGATTTGTCGGCACGCCCGTCGAGGTGGATGACGACCCGATCCTCGCCTATCTGCATTCGCACATCGTCCCGGTCGTCACGCCGCTGGGCCGCGACGAGGCCGGCCAGATTTACAACGTGAACGCCGACGATGTCGCCAGCGCCATCGCGCGGACGCTGAAGGCGCGGAAGCTCGTCTTCATGTCCGACGTGCCCGGCCTGCTCCGCGATCCGAAGGACAAGACGACGCTGATCTCCACGCTGAAAATCAGCGAGGTGGATGTGCTCGCCGAGCGCGGCGTAATTTCCGGCGGCATGTTGCCGAAGGTGCAGGGCGCGGTGAAGGCGATCAGGGAAGGCGTCCGCAAGGTCCACTTCGTGGACGCGAACCTGCCGCACTCGCTGCTGCTGGAACTTTTCACCGACAAGGGCGTCGGAACAGAAATCGTGAAGAAATAAATATCGGCGAAGGCTGATTCGAATTGGAATCCTGACTTATGAACACACAAGAAATCATCGCAATGCAGAAACAGTACGTCATGCCCACCCACGCCCCCGGCCTCGCGCTCGTGCGCGGCGAGGGCTGCAAGGTCTGGGACGCCGACGGGAAGAAATATCTCGATTTCCTCGGCGGCCTCGCGGTCATCAGCGTCGGCCACGGCCATCCGAAACTCGCCAAGGCGATCGGCGACCAGGCGGCGAAGCTGATGCACGTCTCGAATCTTTTCTACAACGAGAACCAGCCGATGCTCGCGAAGAAGATCGTCGAGAAATTCGGCGAGGGAAAAGTTTTCTTCTGCAATTCCGGCGCCGAGGCGAACGAGGGGCTGATCAAGCTGGCACGCTACTGGGGCCACGCGGCGGGAAAATACGAAATCATCTCGATGAGAAATTCCTTCCACGGCCGGACGATGGCGACGCTCACCGCGACCGGGCAGTTCAAGGTCCAGAAGGGCTTCGATCCGCTGCCGGGCGGATTCGTCTATGCGAATTTCAACGACATCAAGTCCGTGCGCGAGGCGATCACGGAAAGAACCGTCGCGATCATCACCGAGGTCATTCAGGCCGAGGGCGGCGTGCTGCCGGCCGATCCGGAATTCATGCGGCAACTGCGCGCGCTCTGCGATGAGAAGAATATCCTGCTGCTGATTGACGAAGTGCAGACCGGCATCGGCCGGACAGGAAACTGGTTCGGCTTCCAGGGCTACGGCGTGAAGCCCGACGCGATCTCGCTCGCGAAAGGGCTCGGCGGCGGATTCCCGATCGGCGCGATTGTCGCCAGCGCAAAATATCAGGACACGTTCAGCGTCGGCTCGCATGCGACGACGTTCGGCGGCACGCCGCTGGCGTGCGCCGCGGGCCTGGCCGTGATCCAGATCATGGACGAGGAAAACCTGATCGAAAATTCGCGCAAGCGGGGCACGCAGCTCAAGGCCGGCCTCGAACAGATCGCGGCGAAATATCCGTGGATCAAATCCGTCCGCGGCGCGGGCCTCATCGTCGGCATGGTTCTCGACCAGCCGGCCAAGGAACTCGAAAAGCTTCTGACCGCAAAAGGCCTGCTGACCATCGCGACCGCCGACAAGGTGATCCGGTTCCTGCCGCCGCTGACCGTGAGCGAAAGCGAAGTCAACGCCGCGCTCGCGATTGTCGGCTCGGCCTGCGCCGAGTTCAAACCGGCCGCCGCGTAGTTCCGCGGTCCGCCGCGCAAAAAAATCCCGCGACGAAAAGTTCCAATCATTGGAAAAGTTTTCCAATGATTGGAGAAAATCCGTCCCGCAAAGTTCCAATGATTGGAAGTGGCCGCTTCGTGAATTTCCAATGATTGGAAATCACGGTCCGGTCGCCGATCGCCGCGCCACCCACCTCGCATTAAAACGGGCGGAGGGGCGGGCGCGGCGCGGCGGTTGTGCGGGGCGGGGGGTTTTGTTAGGTTGCGCGGCATGACGAAAAAAATGTCGTACACGTTTCCGTTGAGTGACGCGCAGCAGATCGCGGTGTCGGAGCATTTGCGGACGGGAAATTACCGGCCGGCGGTGGTGCCGTACACGATGGCGGCGGCCGACGGGACGGATTGCAGGATTTGTTTGTACACGAGCGGCAAGCTGGTGGTGCAGGGCAAGGGCGCGGAGGAGTGGGTGACGTTTGTGCTGGAGCCGCAAATTCTCGGCGAGGTGAAAACCGGCTACGACGATGTGCTGAATCCGGAGGCGACGCAGCCGCACATGGGCGTGGACGAAAGCGGCAAGGGCGATTTTTTCGGGCCGATGGTGATTGCGTCGGCGTACGTGGACCCGCAACTGGCGGACGTCTATCGCGAGCTGAATGTGCGCGATTCGAAAAACATTACGAGCGACAAGGTCTCGGAGGCAATCGCGGGGCAGATCATCAAGGCGGTGAATGGTCGGTTCGGTTTTGTTTCGATTGGCAATCGAGCATACAACAAACTTTACACGTCGATGACTAGCGTGAACCTGATTCTGGCGTGGGGCCACGCGCGGTGCATCGAGGATTTGCTGGCGAAGGTGCCGTCGTGCCCGCGGGCGATCTCGGACCAGTTCGGGCCGACGAAGCAGATTGAAAATGCGCTGATGAAAAAAGGCCGCAGCATCAAGCTGATTCAGCGGCACAAGGCCGAGAGCGATCCGGCGGTCGCGGCGGCTTCGATCCTTGCACGCGCCGGATTTTTGCGCGGGCTGCGCGCGCTGCGAGAAAAATATATGCAGGAATTTCCGAAGGGTGCGTCGCCGCAGGTGATCGAGGCCGCAGTTGAGTTGGTGAAGAAGAACGGGCCGGCGGTGCTGCTCGATGTCGCCAAATGCCATTTCAAAACGTGTGATGTAGTGCTCGAGAAGGCGGGCTTTTCGCGGAAGGATCTCGGGCCGGAGGGCGCGGCGAAGTCGAAGCCCTACACGCGCAGGCCGTCGAAGAAGGAGAAAACAGAACCATGAAACTCGTTCGCTTTGGACCGCCCGGAAAAGAAAAGCCGGGCATTTGGATTGATGCCGCCTTCCCGGGAATGCCGGGGATTCTCGACGTGCGCGCGATGGCGTTCGACATCGCGGATTTCGACGCGCACTTCTTCACGCATTTTGGAGTCGAGCGGCTTAAATGTCTGCTCGCAGAGTCGAAACGGACCATCGTGCCGGGGCTCGGCATGAGGCTTGGTCCGCCCATCGCGCGGCCGTCGCAAATTGTCTGTGTCGGCAAAAATTATGCGGAACATGCAAAGGAAACCGGCAGCGAGCCGCCGAAGGAGCCGGTGTTTTTTGCGAAGGCAGTCTCGTCGCTGAACGGTTCAACCGATCCAATCGTGCTGCCGCTGGAGTCGAAGCGCGTGGATGCCGAGGCCGAACTGGCGGTTGTTTTTGCGAAGCGCGCGCGCCGCGTGAGCGAGGCCGACGCGCTTTCGTACGTCGCGGGCTACACGATTGTGAACGACGTGAGCGACCGCGACGCGCAATATGAAAACGGTCAGTGGTTCCGCGGGAAAAGTTTCGACAGCTTCTGCCCGTGCGGTCCGTGGCTGGTGACGCCGGATGAAATTTCCGATCCGCAAATTCTGGCCGTCAAGCAGATGCTCAACGGCGAGGAGTTGCAAAACGACAAAACCTCGAACATGCTTTTCAGCGTCGCACGACTGATTGCGGCGCTGACGCGCAACCTCACGCTCGAACCGGGCGACATCCTCGCGACCGGAACGCCCGCCGGCATCGGTTCGGCGCGGAATCCGCCGCGCGTGCTGCGCGCGGGCGACGTGGTGGAAATCGAAATCAGCGGGTTGGGCCGGCAGCGGAGTCCGGTGGTGGCGGAGAAGAAAGATTGATGGCGTCCTGAACAGAAGGTTCGCCATGGAAAAGAAAAAGGAACGGCGTTTGCCGTTCCTTTTTTTTGATTACGTCCTGAACGGACGGCTTATTTCGTGCCGAGAATCGAGTCCTTGGCCGCTTTCGCGACGCGGAACTTCACGACCTTCTTGGCCTTGATCTGGATGGTTTCTCCGGTGGCCGGATTGCGACCCATGCGCGCCTTGCGCTGCACGAGCACGATCTTGCCGAGACCAGGAACCACGAAGCTGTTCTTCGCTTCCTTGTATGCGAGCTTCGAGAGTTCCTCGAAGAACGCGTTGACCTGTTTCTTTGTCAGGCCGGTTGAATCCGCCAGTTTCGCCGCCGTCTGAGACTTCGTTAATGCCATTGTGCTGCCTCCTGCTAACATTTTTTCCCTGAGTGCACCACACACTCAATCATTTCGCCGCGCATATTTGAGCCGCCGTCCGCACGTGACAAGCGTTTTCTTGCATGATTGGTGAAGTTTTTTTTCTCGCCAAAGCGGGGCCGGCGTGATGCGAAACACGCCGTGGCCGATGCCATATTGTTAATTTGTGACGCGGAGTACTCTTGCGCGACAAGTACAATTATCCGCGGCGGCGACCGGCGGCGCGGCAGTCAGCGCAGCACGATGGCGCTGGCGATGCCGTCCGCCTTCGCCTGGCCGTCAATCAAGCCGACGAGCGCGAGGGCAAATTCAAACGTGGTGCCGGCGCCCTGGCTGGTGATGACGCGCCCGTCAATGGCGACGCGGTCGTTGACGCGCGGCGTTGAAGTGAACTGCGGTGCGACGCCCGGATGGCATGTTGCCCTTTTCCCGGCAAGCAGGCCGGCATCCTGAAGAACGAGCGGCGCGGCGCAGACCGCGGCGGTGATCTTTCCGCGCTGCGACATCGTCTTCAGCGCGGCGATGACGCGCTTGTCCTTGCGGAGATTTTCCGTTCCCACCGAGCCTCCGGGCAGGACGATCAGGTCGAAGGCGAGCGGATCAATTTCGTCCCACGATTTGTCGGCGAGGAGTTTTACGCCGCGCGATGCGGTGACCACGCCGGGTTTCAGGCCGGCCACGCAAATCTCCCAGCCGGCGCGCCGGAGCACGTCAATCACGATCACGGCCTCCATTTCTTCGCAGCCTTCCGCCAGTGGAACCAATGCCTTTGTCATGTCAGGTCTCCGTTTTCCGCTTGATTTTCCGCTCTCCCGTTCATTCGCGTGCGTCATTTCCAATCACTGGAAAAGTACATCATCTTAATTTCCAGTCATTGGAAATTTGCGATGGGGCACGATCGGCGCGGCAATTCCGGCGTTTACATCCGCGCGCGTTGACAGCGGGTGAGGTGCGTGCCAATATTCAGACGAAATAAGGAAATCATCATGTCTGTTTTGATTGGCATGTCGGCCGACGTCAAAGGCAAAAGTTTCAATATAGACAAAAGTCCGCTCACGATTGGTCGGGCCACCGACAATACGATTTCGCTGACCGTGGTCGGTGTTTCGGGCCATCACTGCGAAATCATCACCGAGGGCGACAAGTACACGCTGCGCGATCTCGGCTCGACGAATGGCACGCGCGTCAACAACAAGGACATCAAGGAACACGTCCTGAAACCGAAGGATCTCGTCGCCGTGGGGACGGTCGAATTCCTGTTCAACTCCGAGGGCGCGGCGGAAGACACCGGCGATTCCGCTTTTCCCCAGACGGAAGTCATCGTTTCAGAAGGTGCGGCCGAGCAGCCGGTGGGGTTCGACAGCATTTCGCCCTTTGGGGCGCGCCGGCGCGAGAGCACGGCAAAGTGGACCGCGGCGCTAGTCCTCGGAGGCATCGTCGCCCTGGCAGGCGTCGGCTTCCTGCTCTACAAACTTTTCCACGGATGATTCCGCGTGCGGCGCGGAATGACCTTGATCGAAGTGGTCGTGGCGCTCGCCATCGCGTCCATCGTGTTTGCGACCGTCTTCCTGATTTATCGCACCACCGCGGCGACCGCCGTCCGCCAGCGCGAAAATGGCAGGACGGCCTTCGCGCCCGCGGAGACCTTCGCGGCGCTGCAGCGGGACATCGCATCGCTGATCCCGGCCGGCGTCGAAACAAATTACGAACTGAAGCTCGCGGCCCAAACCGCGCCGGATTCCGGGGCGCTTTCCGAAATTTCCTTCTGCGCGTGGCAGGTTGACGCCTCGATGAAAGACGGCACATGGGCCGATGCGGAAAGGATTTTGTGGCGCGTCGAAAATCCGGGGACACCCGGCGCGCGGCTGGCGCGGGTATTCTCGGCGTTGACCGGCCCGAAAGCCACAACGGCCGCGACGAATTTCTTTCTGCCCGGCATTGCGGGCTTTCACCTGCAACTGCATGACGGAAGGCAGTGGCTCGATGCGTGGCCGCCGTCAAAAACAGATCCAAACAAAATCGCCAATCCAAATTCAATGCGCGTCCAGATATTCCTTCGCGATGGAGCAACCGTGACCAACTGGAGCACGGATTTCATCGTGCCCGCCGGCCTGGTCGCCACATCGCGTGTGACGCGGATCTCGGCGCAGTCGGGCCGGAACCAATGACCAACGGGGATAAATTGTGAAACTGCATCCATGCGACTTGTGCGGCGCGCCGCCGGAAAAAATGAAACCGCAATGGCCCGACGCCGCGGCGGAATCTGCGTCGCGCGATTTCATGCGCTGCGGAAACTGCGGTCTGGTCCAGCTAAATCCCGTGCCCGAACCGGGTGCGCAGGCCGATTTTCACAGCAGCCACTACGACGGCGCGGCGCCGCCGGAACGTCTCGCCAAGATGTCGCCGGAGCACTCGCGAAAAAGACTGTACTCTCCGAAATACCAAAAATGGGCGGCCGGCCAGCTCCGCGATCTTGCCGCGCGCGTTTCGCCGCCCCGCTCCGCGCCGCTGCGCCTGCTCGAAGTCGGCGCGGCCTCCGGCGGAATTTTGAATGCCGCGCGCGGTCTCGGCATGATTCCGACGGGCGTCGAAGTTTCCGCCGAGGCCGCCGCGTTCGGCATCAACGAACTGAAACTCGACATCCGCGTCGGCCTCGTCGAGGAAATGAACCTGCCCGCAGGCGGCTTCGACATCCTGATTTTGCAGGACGTGATCGAGCACGTGCCCTCGCCCGCCTCGCTGATGAAGGAATGTACGCGCCTGCTCGCGCCGGGCGGCGTCATTTATATTCACACCGTCAACGTCGAATCGCGCACCGCAGCGGAGGCTGGAAAAGAATTTTTTCTGGCCGACGCGACCGGCGGCCACGTCGTTCTGTTCAGCCCCGAAACGCTCGGCCGGCATGCGGCGTCCACCGGCCTGCGAGTGCTCGAAACGACGACCGGCGGCTATCGCATCATGCAGCGCGAGTGCGACCGCGCGGCCGTCCGCGGCCTGAAGCGGCGCTGGGTCCGCCTTCGCGAAAACATCGGCCACCGCCTCGTCCGGAACACGCTCCGCGGCCACTTTGTGACCGTCATCGCGCAGAAGCCGCTGTGAAGCGCGAACCCAGTTTCCAATCATTGGAAACTTGCGCGGCGGACTTTTCCAATCATTGGAAACCAGGCACACTGCCGCGCATGAAATTTGCCGGGCTGATGGCCATGATAATGCTGGCGCTCGCCGCGAGTCGCGCGGCGGACGAGACGCAGATCATCGTTCACCCCGAAAAGATCCGGCAGGAGTTTCAGGGCATGGGTTGCGGTGCGATTTTCTACGAGGCGCACATGACCAGCCTCGGCGCGACGGGAAAAACAAACGAGCAAGAGGCGCTGAACGACGCGATGTTTCGCGACGTGAACACGGACTTTCTCCAGCTTTTCATCCGCCACGATCACGAGCCGAAGAACGACAACGACGATCCGTACACGCCGGCATTCCGCGACGAGGATTTCGGCTATTGCAAACACACGCTCGCGATTTGCGAGGCCGCGAAGAAACGCAGGCCGCAAATGAAACTTTATGCGGTACTCTACACGCCGCCCGCGTGGATGAAAACGAACAACGATCCGGGCGGTGGCGGGCAGGCGAAAGGAACGCTCAAGCCGGGACTCGAACTTGAAGCGGGCGAATTCATCTGGGCGTTTCTCGATTTCATGCGGCGGCACGGACAGCCGATTGATTTCCTGAGCATCGCGAACGAATGCGACTGGCCGCACACGCAGCCCGGATATTTCATGTCGCCGGACCGCCACGCCGAAGTGTTCGCGAAAATCGCGGGCTATCTCGATGAAATGGCGCGGCGACATCCCGAAACGCCGCGCCCGAAACTTGTCGCACCGAACAATCTTTCCGCCGTGGACTGCGCCTCAAAATATCTGCCGCCGCTGCTCGCGATGGCCGGCCCGCAAGTCGATATCGTCGGCTGCCACGATTATGACCGGCGCGGACATCGCTGGAAGGCCGTCGCAGAAAAATGCGGCGGTCGCCCGCTATGGGAGACGGAAAATTGTTTCAACGGGCATGACGGCTCACCGGATTTGATCAACTCCGCGACGGAACAATGGCTCGCGATGACTGAGGCATTCAACGAGGGCGTCAACGTGTGGATGGCCTACGACTGGGTCTATCCGCCACGGCAGGGAGGCGAGGCGCTCATTCACCTCAACTGGGCGAAAAGCTTTCACGAAACGAAGATTTACCACGGCTTCCGCCAGTGGTGCGCGCCGCTCGAAAAAGGCATGCGTGTCGTCGAAACTGAAGTCACCGGAAAATTCGCCAGCGGTATCGCAAAGCCCGGCGTCAAGGCATCGGCCTTTGTTTCGCGCGATGGCAAACGTCTCGTCATTCACATCGCCGCCGTGCAAGACCGTCCCGCCGAAATCTCGCTCATCGTTGGCGATGCTTTCGCGAACGCGGTGGTTCGACGGACGCGAACGAGCGCGACGGAAAATATCGCCGCATTGCTGGCGGCGAAAATGAGTGAAGGCCGATTCGCCGAATCGCTTCCGCCCCGCGGGCTGGAAACCTTCGAACTCACCGTCCCGTGATCGGAACACGCGAATAATCGCGCGACATTTGCGGATACAATTCCAGCTCCGGTTTTGCGCGGCCGTCTTTTTCGAAGAGCGCCGGGTTGTCGCCATGCGGCCAGCCCGTCGGCTCCCAAATGAACGTGCCGAGACCTTTTCCATTCGGCAGGCCATGAACGATGTCGTTCACTTCGCGGATCGTCGGCACGGAATATTCGACGACGATGATCGGCTGCTCGTATCGCTTCGCGAGGTCAGTGACGTTGCTTTTCAGATTGTCGGGCGATCCATGCCACTGCGTGTAAAACGACAGACCGATCACATCGAAATTAACGCCGCGCTTGATGACATTGTCGAAAAACCACCGTGATTTCCCGTTGCTTCCGCCGCAGTCAACGTGAAGCATCACCCTGATTTTCGGGTCGGTTTCGCGAACAGCGGCGATGCCGGATTTCAGATTCGCGCAAAACGGATCGAAGTTTTTCAGATGGTTCGTTTCGCCCTCGCGCCATAGAAACCCGTTCGCGATTTCGTTCCCGATCTGGACCATCTCGGGCGGCGTGTTCTGCGCCTTGAATGCCGCCAACGTTTCGCGCGTGTAATCGCCCACCGCCTTCGCGGTCGCCGCGTCATCGAGATTCCGCCACGCCAGCGGGCGAATCTGTTTTTGCGGATCGGCCCACGTGTCGCTGTAATGAAAATCCAGCAGCAGCTTGAATCCCGCGGCTTTCACGCGCTTCGCGAACGCGAGCGTGTGCGGCAGATCGCAGTAGCCCTGCCGCGAGTAGCCGCCGCGATTTTTCGGCTCGTTGAAAATCCGCAGGCGAATCCAGTTGAACCCGTGATCGCGCATGATCGCGAAGAAATCCGCGTTTGTTCCGCCGCACGAAAATTTGCGGCCTTCGTTTTCCTGCTGCTGAACCCACGAAACATCCGCGCCGAAAATGAACGGCTCCGCCGCGGTGCAAGTTTCCAATGATTGGAAAAACAGGGCCGCGAAAATTCCAATGATTGGAAACAATTGCCGATGCGTTTTCATTCACGTAGCTTCGCACGGCAAATCGCGCGATGGCAAGCGGGGTGGCGCGATGATGGAGTGAAAATGAAGAATGAACCATTTCGCGCGCTGATGACGGCCGCTTGTATTTCGTTTCTGTCGCTCGCGGCCACCGCGCAAAACGAGCAGCCGCCGGGCGCGTCGCCGGAGATGCTCGCCGAGCTGAAATATTATCCCCACAAAATTCTCCTCGAGACGAAGCGCGACGGGAACTGGGAAATTTATCGGATCAATGCCGACGGCTCGAATCCGGTGAACCTCACGAAAACGCCGGACGTGGACGAGCTGTATCCGAAGGCATCGCCGGATGGTTCGCTGATCTGCTTCGAGGTGGACGAGGGTGCGGGCGAGAAGCGCGCGCGAAATTTGTATTTGATGGACGCCGACGGCCGCCATCGCAGAAAAATTGCGGACAATGCGCGCGAGCCGTGCTGGAGCGCGGACGGAAAGCAAATCGCATTCCTCAAGGGCGAGTTCGAAAAGTATTCGCTGACCGATTTCGCGACGCGCGGCATTTTCATGTACGATGTTGCCACCGGCCAGACGCGCGAACACCCGAACAAGAAAATCAAACACCTCTACTGCCTCAACTGGTCCGCCGACGGCAAATGGTTCGTCGCGGTCGTGCATGGCGGCATGGGATTTTCGCACAACATCATCGCGCTCGAAGCGAATGGCGACGGAGCGTTCGATTTGCACTGCGGCGGCGGCCGGCCCGACGTGAGCTTTGATGGAAAACTCATCGCGTGGGGCAACGGTGATTTCAAAGTCGGTGTCGCCGATCTCGATCTCAATTCATCTCCGCCGAAAACGACGAACCACCGCAACGCGGTCGAGAGCAAGGACCCGATTGAAACCTATCACGTGGATTTTTCTCCCGACGCCCGCTACATCGCTTTCAGCCGCGGCGCAAAACTCGACGAGAAAAATCTCCATGGCCTGCTGCCCGAATTTCCCGGCGTCGAAGCGCCCGGCTGGAACACCTGCATTGCCGACGCACGCAATACGAATCGCTGGGTGCAGGTCACGTTCGACGGAAAATCCAATAAGGAACCCGACTGGCAATTCGCCAAATCGTCAAAAGGAAACTGGTTCTCACGACTCTTCAGGCGGTGAAATCACGATTGTCGAGCAGGCGCATCGCACAGGTCAAGAAACGACATCGGTTGGTCAAAAGAAACCATTCCTTCTCGCGATGTTTTTTCCAATGATTGGAGAACTTGAACGACGAAAGTTCCAATGATTGGAAATGACCGGAGACACCGCTTGCAACGAAACACAATGTTGGCAACCGCCGCGCTGCTGCTGGCCTCGGTGGCACTGCTGCGCGCCGGGCCGACGGCTGGAGAGATTGACAGGACAACTCTGGACCAGTGGTCTGGGCCATATCGCGGTTGGTTCTACCAGCCCGATCATGTCATCCCCGCCGAACCGAAGATTCCCGGGCACGGGGAATTCCACAACACGGATGTTCCATGTGTCTATCAGCTTCCCGATCAACCCGACAAATGGTTCATGAGCTTCATTGCTTTTGACGGCAGGGGCTACAATTCGTTCGTTGCCGAAAGCACTGATCTTGTGCATTGGACCAATCTCCGGCTGGCGATGGGCTTCGGCCCGACGAATGAATTCGATGCCGGCGGATGCGTCATCGGCGCATACCTCTATGAGTCCTACGACATCAAAGCGCCGCGAATCCTGAAGCAGCGCGAGCACAAGTATTGGACGCTCTATGGCTGTTACCCGCGTCAGGGCGGCTACGAATTGCGGCCCGGATACGAGAGCGTGGCAGTCAGCGACGACGGATTGACGTGGCGGCGCGCGAAAGACGCGCCGATCCTCGCCGTGCAGGATGCTGATTGTGGCAACTGGGAGAAGGACTGCATCTATCAGCCGTGGCTAGTCGAGCAGGATGGCCGGTTCCATGACTTCTACAACGCGGCCAACGGCCACAACGAGCAGATGGGCGACGCCACCTCGACGAACCTGCTCGACTGGAATCGCTATGCCGGCAATCCCATCGTCCGCAATCGTCCGGGCGGTTATGACAGTGATTTTTGTTCCGACGGCAAGGTGTTTCGCGACGGCGATCACTGGGTGATGTTCTACTTCGGTGTCGGCAAAGGCGGCGCACACATCATGGCGGCCTTTTCCCGTGACTTGCTGCATTGGACGGCGCATCCGGAGCCGCTCTACAAGGCGGGTGGAAATCCCAGCAGCCTGGACAAACAATCCGCCCACAAAATATCGCTGGTCTATAATCCCAAGAACGGGACCTTCTATCTTTACTATTGCGCCTGCGGCAACAAAGGCCGGGGCATCGGACTAATTACCAGCAAGCGTTTAGAGGATAACTGAGAAGATTATGAAGACAAAAAACATGCTCCTGACGGTACTGGCATTTGCAGCCGCCACAACCTCACACGCTGAGGATGTTAAGCCTGCCGCTACACTCAACCTGCTGCCCATTGCCGACGGGCCGTTCAAGCCGGACGATGAATCGCTGCGGCAGTACAAATGCCCGGATTGGTTCCGCGATGCGAAGCTCGGCATCTGGGCGGTATGGGGGCCGGAGTCGGTGCCGATGCAGGGCGACTGGTATGCGCGGCATCTTTACGAGGAAGGCAGCCGGCACAACAAATATCATGTCGAACACTACGGCCATCCTTCGACCAATGGCTTCAAGGACATCATCCCGATGTGGAAGGCGGAGAAGTGGGAGCCGGAAAAATTGATGGCGCTCTATCAGAAGGCCGGCGCGAAATATTTTTGCATGATCGCGATGCACCACGACAACTTCGATTGCTGGAACTCGAAGTTCAACCGGTGGAACGCAATCAACATGGGGCCGCATCGCGACATCGCGGGCGAGTGGCAGCAGGCGGCGGCAAGGAACGGATTGCGCTTCGGCATGACGGAGCATCTCGCGGCAAGCTGGTGGTTCTACAGCGCGAACAAAGGCAGCGACAAGTCCGGTCCGATGGCGGGCGTGCGTTACGATGGCAACGATCCGAAATTCGCGGACCTGTATTGGAGCGGCAACGAGAAGCCCGACTTCCACTATTACGGCACGAACGTTCCCGTCGCCTTCAAGCAGACCTGGTTCAATCGCATCAAGGACCTGATTGATCGCTATCATCCCGACCTGCTCTATTCCGACAGCCCGCTGCCCTATCCCGACGAGGTCGGCCGGCAACTGCTCGCGCATTACTACAACGACAACGCGCAGCGCCACGGCGGCAAACTCGAAGCGATCTACAACTGCAAACAGGATTCGCAGGGCCGCTGGGTGCAGGACCTCGAACGCGGCGTGATGGACGGCATCAGCCCGTTCCCGTGGCAGACCGACACGTGCGTCGGCGGCTGGTACTACGACGAGAAGGTGTTGGAGCGCCACGGCTACAAAACGCCGGCGCAGGTCATCCACATGCTCTGCGACATCGTCAGCAAGAACGGCAACCTGCTGCTGAATTTCCCGCCGCGACCCGACGGCACGCTCGACGACGACGAACTGAAAATCCTCGACGCGATGGCCGCGTGGATGTCCGTCAACGGCGAGGCGATCTACGGCACGCGCCCGTGGAAAATCTTCGGCGAAGGCCCGTCGAAGGCGCAGAAAGGCGGCCACTTCAACGAAGGCAAACTCAAATACACCGCCTCCGACATCCGCTTCACCACGAAAGGCGGCGCGCTCTACGCCATCGCCCTCGGCTCGCCCGACGACAACCAGATCGTCATCCGCTCGCTCGCCACATCCGCCGGAAAGATCACGGACGTCTCGCTGCTCGGACACTTCGGCAAACTCGACTGGCAGCAAACCGGCGACGGCCTCGTCGTGAAGATGCCCGCGCAAAAGCCGTGCGACCTCGCCTTCGCCTTCAAGATTACTGCCGGCGACTTGCAACCCGTGCCCGTCGTCTATGACGGCAGCATCACGCCTCGCGCCGATGGACGCTTCGTGCTACCCGCCGCCGACGCCACGATCCACGGCGACACCCCGCAATACGAACACACCGGCACCAAGGACCACATCGGCTGCTGGGCCAGGGCCGACGACTTCGTTTCATGGAACATCAAGCTGACCAAGCCCGGCACCTTCGCCGTCGAAGTCACCTACTCTTGCGCCGCCCCCGGCAGCGCCTTCACCATCGAAGCCGGCAACCAGACCCTCACCGGCAAATCCGCCTCCACGGGATCATGGGAAGATTATCGCACCGACAACCTCGGCACGATCAAGCTTGCCCAACCCGGCATCATCACCCTCGCCGTCAAACCCAAGCCCGACCCGAAATGGAAAGTCATCGGCCTCAAATCCGTCACCCTCAAACCCGTCGAATAGTCGCGGACTTCAAATGACTGGAAATGACCGGAGAGATGGAATGAGAAGAAATCTGATGCTCTCACTCGCTGGGGCACTCATCGCGCCGCTGGTGTTCGCACAGTCGAACCAGTCGCGCGGCCCTGACGAGGCAGCAAAGAGAATCGAGCCGGAGGATCAAACAGCGCAGGGCCTCGATCAACCTCCCCATTACGAGGAGCAATTCGTTTTCAAAGGCTCGATCACTAATAAGGTCCCGTATCGCGCCTATCGCGGCTCTTCGATCATGCGCGCCCCCAATGGCAACCTCGTAGTCATGGCTGAGGGCCGCGTTGAAGGGCCGGATGGCTCCAGAATAGATATCGTCTCCAAGGTTTCCACGGACCATGGCAGGACGTGGGGCGCGGAACGGGTCATCATCAAAGGCCCTTATAACACCTACGGCGATCCAACGCAGCTTGCTGACCGCCAGACCGGCAGGATGTGGGTCTTCTTCTCGGCCATGCCAGATTGTTCTCCGGCCTTTATGGTGCCGACCAACACGAATCGATATCATCTCGCCTCGATGATCAGCGACGACAACGGCCTGACCTATCATTCCTACCATGAATACAACGACATCATGCCGCCCGACAGCTCCGATGCCTTTGGCCGCGTGGGAACCAGCCACGGCATTCAGGTGCGCTATGGCCCGACGAAAGGCCGCCTCGTGGTGCTTTCGCATCAGCGCCTCGTCTATTCCGACAACCACGGCGAAACCTGGTATGCCATCAAGAACGTGCGCGGCACCGGCGAAGGCAATATCCTCGACCGCTCAAACGGTGATTTCGTAAAGAATGACCGTCCCGCCCGCCCGGGCGGACGCGCGCAATCTCTCAGCACCGACCAGATGAAAACCTGGACGCCATGGGAAGCGAACCCCGATTTGCCCGATGCCAACTGCCAGGGCACGCTGATCCGCTATACCAGCGAAGCATCAGGCCGCATCCGCTGGACCTTTCTCAACGCCCCGCTCACCCGGAACAGCCACACCCTGCGCCTGAGCTATGACGAGGGCAAGACCTGGCCAATCTCCCGGGAGCTAAAGCCCGATTCGCCGCGCCCGATCATCACCCGCAACGACATCCCCTCCGCCGGTTACTCCTCGATGACCCACACCGCCGACAACCAGATCGGCATTTTGATCGAGCAGAACGCCAACGGCGGCGCGCGGAGCCTGCTGTTCGTCAAAGTCAATTTGCCCTGGATTTTGAATGGCAACAAGGAACCCTGATCAACATGCACCAACAACCGCGAAGGATGGGATTAGTCCTCACATACATTTCAATCGTCGGAAAAATGGACGTCCGAGTCTTCCAGTGATCGGAGAATTCAGTTGCGAACGGTTTCGCATGATGAGAATCGGATTTCGTGTTTTTCCAGTCATTGAAAATTTGGGCAAGCGGAACTTCCAATGATTGGAAATGATCGGAGAAATGAAATGAAAAGAAAGCTGATGCTGTCGTTTGTGTTCGCGCTGATCGCGCCGCTAGTGTTCGCGCAGTCGAACGAGTTGCCGGTCGCGGACGGGCCGTTCAAGGCGACGGATGAATCGCTGGCGCAGTATCAGTGCCCCGAGTGGTTCCGCGATGCGAAGTTCGGTATCTGGGCGCACTGGGGGCCGGTGGCCGCGCCGGGCGGGTTCGGCGGCAACTGGTATGCGCGGCAGATGTATGTGCAGGGGTCGCGGGAGTATGTGCATCACGTCCAGACCTACGGTCACCCGTCTAAGTTCGGTTACAAGGACGTGATCGAATTGTGGAAGGCGGAGAAGTTCGACCCGGACCGGCTGATGGATCTCTATGTGAAGGCGGGGGCGAAGTACTTCGTGAGCATGGGCGCGCATCACGATAACTTTGACCTGTGGAATTCGAAGTATCATGAATGGAACGCGGTGAACCACGGCCCGAAGAAGGATATCGTCGGGCTGTGGCGGGCGGCGGCGCTCAAGCGCGGATTGCGCTTCGGAGTCAGCGAACATTTCGCGCGTTCTTACAGTTGGATGCAGCGCAGTCACGGCAGCGATACGAACGGGCCGATGGCTGACGTGCCTTATGACGGGGCCGATCCGAAGTTCGCCGGTTTGTATTGTCCGCCGGACGCGGACGCGACGGGCAGCTATCCAACGAATCCGCCGGTGGCGTGGAAACAGGAATGGTTCAACCGCATGCAGGATCTGGTGGATTCGTATCAGCCCGACTTGCTCTATTCGGATGGCGGTATTCCGTTCGGAACGTTCGGTCGGAGCCTCCTGGCCGATTTCTACAACAAGAACATGAAGGTGCACGGCGGCAAGCTGGATGCCGTGTACAACATCAAGAAGGGCCGGGATTGCGGCGACTACGTGGAGGGGGCGGCGGTTCAGGACGAGGAGAACTCCGTGCTGGCTGGCGTCAAAGATCAGCCGTGGCAGACGGACGCCTCCATCGGGACCTGGTTCTTCGTGCCGGATCTCGAACCGCGGTGGCGAATGTCGGGACCGGATGTCATCGTGATGCTGGCGGACATCGTGGCGAAGAACGGCAACCTGCTGTTGAACATTCCGCAGCGGGGCGACGGCACGATTGACGCCGAGGCCGAGCAGGTACTGGCCGATCTGGCGGCGTGGATGCAGGTGAACGGCGAGGCGATCTTCGCCACGCGGCCGTGGAAGATCTTTGGCGAAGGCCCCGCGCTGACCACAAAAACACGCGGCATCAAGCGCGCGGCGGACTACACCGCCGATGACATCCGCTTCACGCGCTCGAAGGACAACGCGACGCTCTACGCCCTTGCGTTAGGCTGGCCGTCAGACGGAAAGCTTACGGTGAAGTCGTTGGCCAGCACCGCCGGAGAAATCAAAACCGTTTCATTGCTTGGTCATGACGGTGCGCTGGACTGGACGCAAACGGCAGACGGACTGGTAGTCCGGCTGCCGGCGCAGAAGCCCTGCAAATATGTCTTCGCGTTGAAAGTTTCCGGTGAACGCCTTCAACCGGCACCCGCTCCCCGTGCCGCCGCTACCCCGACGGTGCCCAATCAGGTGTTCGTCAAAGTTGCCGGAGACAAATGATGCGAACAATCACCGCAATTCTATTTTCATTTCTGGTCTTATCGCTTTCCACATCTGCCGCCGAGCCAGCATCGCCGAAAATCATGATGCCGGCGAGCGGAGTCGAGATGGCGCTGATCCCCGCAGGATCATTCACGATGGGCAGCGTCCACGGCGACGACGACGCGAAACCGCCGCACAACATTTTCGTGGATTCCTTCTGGATGGACCGCACCGAAGTCACGCAGGAACAGTTCGACAAATTGCAGATTTCCAATCCGTCCCATTTCGAAGGCGACAAACTTCCCGCCGAACAAGTGACGTGGGCGCAGGCCGCGCGATTCTGCAACGCGCGCTCGAAAGCCGAAAAACTGGAGCCGTGTTACAACGAGGACACCAGCGCGTGCGATTTCACGAAGACCGGCTATCGCCTGCCGACCGAGACGGAATGGGAATACGCCGCGCGCTCCGGCAGCGACGCGGAATATTCATTCGGCGGCGACGCGCGCCGGCTCGGCGACTTCGCGTGGTTCGCCGGCAACGCGATGAAAAAAACGCATCCCGTCGCGCAGAAAAAACCGAACGCGTGGGGACTTTTCGACATGCACGGCAACGTCGCCGAATGGTGCAACGACATCTACGCCGCCGACGCCTACGCAAAAAGCACCGGCAAAAATCCGCACGGCCCGGCCGCGGGAAAACTCTATTGCATCCGCGGCGGCGCATGGAATTCCAGCGCCGACGCAACGCGCGTCTTCGTCCGCTCCGGCGAAAACCCCGGCTTCTCCGACGCCTGTCTTCACCGCGACGCCATCGGCTTCCGCAGCGTCCGCAAGGCCGACAAATGAAAACTTCCAATGATTGGAAAGTCCGCTTGGCAAGGCTTCCAATCATTGGAAACTATGAAGTGACGGCGTCCCGCCGTCATTCTTCATTCGTGGTGGAGCGCGCAGTCCCTTGCGCGCTTCTTGATCGGCGCGACATGTCGCGCCGCTGGAAAGCGGATTCATGCCGCCGCAGTTCAAATCCATTTCTCGATGCTGACAAACGAATTTGCCCGCGAATTGAATTCTGATATTCTGCGCGTTCATGAAACGGACATGGCGTTTGTATCTCGACACATCGGTTTTCGGCGGCGTTTTCGAAGAGGCAACATGCATCGAGAGGTGATCTTCGATGCATGAGACATTTTGGAAGCAGTTCCCGCCGATCCCCGGCTTCGACGCCGTCGAGATGAAGCGCAAGGCCCAGCAGCGGATTTACGAGACGACGAAAGACATGACCGACGCCGAATTGATCGAATACTTCGGCCGCACCTCCCGCATCTTCCACGAAACCGGAAAAATCCCGCCCGCCGAATCCGGCCATCTCGTCGCGCGCGAAGCTTCGCACAAATATGGCAGCGCCAAACCCGACGCCCGGAAGAAAGCATGAACAAGCCAGCCGCGCCTGTTGACCGTGATTTCCAACGACTGGAAGATTCCGAAACCGGCTTTTCCAATCATTGGAACTTTCCGTCTTGTTCGGATGCGCGGACTGAAAGCTCAGCGAAGAATCGGGCCTAACCATGGAATCAGTTTACATCGAGACCAGCGTCGTGAGCTATCTGACAGCGCGAATCAGCCATGATCCCGTCGTCGCCTCACGCCAGCGGCTCACCCGCGAATGGTGGGAAAATCGCCGCGAAAGTTTCCAGTGTGTAACCTCGCAGGAAGTTCTCGACGAGGCGTCGGCGGGCGACAGCCAGATTGTCGCGCGACGTCTCGCCGCGCTCCGCGACATCCCGCGCATAGCCGGCGGCATCGCCGCCCGTGAACTGGCTGCCGAATTGATCTCCGCCGGATTGTTCCCATCCAACGCCGCCGTGGACGCCTTGCACCTGACCACCGCCACGCTTGGAAAAGTTGACTACCTTCTCACCTGGAACTACCGGCATCTGGCCAATGCCGTCATCCTGCATCATCTTGAAAAATTCCTTGCCCGCCGCGGCTTCATGCTGCCGCGGGTTTGCACTCCCGAAGAATTGGGAGGAGAATAAATACATGAAAGCTGATCCCATCCTCGAAGAACTCTGGCGCGTCAAAGACGAACTCTCTCGCCAAATGACCGCCGACCCGGAAGGCTATTTCGCCCGCCAGGAACAACGGATGAAAGAAGACGAAAAGGCGGGACGAATATTCATTCGCTCCGCCGACGAACCGCTCCACTACGCGCAACAGCATGAAACCGCACACCAGCCCATCGTCGCGCGCGAAACTTCGCCCAACTATGGCGGCACCAAACTGGACGCCCGGAAGAAATCATGAACAGCTCATCTGAACAGGCCACGCCAGTCAGGCCCATAACAGCGAAGCGCAAATGGCGGCGCTATCTCGACACCTCCGTCTTCGGCGGCTGCTTCGATTCCGCACAGCGCTGGAGCGTGGATTCGCGTCGGGTGATTGATTTGTTTTCCCGGCGAGATGCCGTGCTGCTTTTCAGCGAACTGGTGGAGCGGGAACTCCTCGGTGCGCCGGCAAACGTGCAGGAGGTCTTCGCGGAGATTCCACAGGAAAGCGTCGAGCCGGTGCCGCTCACGGCTGAAATTGATGAACTTGCCGGAGCGTATGTCCGTGCCGGCGTCGGCGGCGCGCGCTGGCTCGAAGATTGCACGCACGTAGCCGCCGCCACCATCGCCCGTGCCGACGCCATCGTCTCCTGGAACTTCAAACACATCGTCCGGCTCGACCGCATCAAGGGCTACAACAACGTGAATCTGTCCTTGGGCTATGGTATCATCACCATCATCAGCCCCAGAGAGGTTGACTTCGATGAATGATTCATTTTGGAAAAGATTTCCGCCGGTTCCCGGCTTCGACTGCCTGAAAATGAAGAGCGACATCCAGGCCAGGATTTACGAGGACATCAAAGGCATGACCACCGCCCAGCGCCTGGACTACTACCGCCGCGGAGCCGCAGAATTTCGCGCCGCCCACGCGCGCGGCCAACCCCTCGCCGTCCACGAAGAATCGCCCAAATATGGCGGCACCAAACCGGATGCCCGGAAGAAATCATGAACAAGCCGGCCGCGCCCTTTGACCGTCGTTTCCAACGACTGGAAAATTCAGGCACCGGCTTTTCCAACAATTGGAAATTTCCGGTTTGTTCGGCTGCATGGCATGACATCCCGATTCGGCAGTTGATGATTGTGCGGCATCACTATAATGCTGCGCAGATGGAGAACAGGTATGCTGGCTAAATTTCACGGCGCGCAGCGAGAGAAAATAATGAATCGTTTGGTGAATGAGTGGCTCCCTCGCGGGCATCCCGTGGCCATTCTCCAAGGCTTTCCCGGCTGCGGGAAAAGCCAGATGGCTTCCGAAGTTTTGAGGCATTCGAAGCTGGGTCTTGATCCGATTGTAATTCAGCAAGACTGGACCGACCCTGTTCTCGATCTTTTCATCGAGTTGGAATCCGCGCTTGCTGACAAAGGCATTCTGGGATTGCGCGCGGAATTCGAAAAAGATGCGCCCCCGGAGCACAACAAGGCCTTGCAAAATCTTGGCAAGGCGCTGCTCGAAGTTCTGCGCAAGAGCGATGTCATGATCGTGCTGGATGAATTCCAGAGACTCCTGCCAAAGAACGTCACCATACCGCCACATCCATGGCAGATGCTGATCGAGGAACTCAACAATTCACCACATGCGCGCGGTCGCCTTTTGCTCGTCAGCAATCGCCTCATCAAGGTCGAACGCTGGAGTGAGAACTGCCAGATTGAAGATGTCCGCGGCCTTCCTGATCAGGAAGCCGAGGCATTGTTCACGGAGCTTCTCGAAGCAAAGGGCTTGGGGGAAAAGGTTCCGCCGGAGCAACGCCGGGGAATTGTTCACCGGTTGAGTGGAAATCCACGCGCGCTCAAAACACTCGTCTATGCCCTTCACACGGATGAACTCCGTGATTTGATGCCGGATGCCCCCGATCTGAAGGATATGGGTGATGTGGTGCTTGACGCGCGACTGCTCGAAGAGTTCGAACGGGAACTGTTGGAAAGGGCGCTTCCAAAACTGGAAGCCAACCTTCTCAAATTCATGCGCTGGCTCTCGGTGCATCGCAGGCCGTTCAAGAAAGAGGCGCTTGCTCAATTCTCCGGTGGCATGGACACGCCAGAAGAACTCCGCAAGCAGCTTTTTGATCGTTCCCTTTTGGAACAAGTGGCGGGCGGAGATACCCCCAATGAGCTCGCGCGTGAAATCAGCGTCACTCGCCTTAAAGCCGAAAAGGGCGAATGGGTGCAAGCGCACAATCTTGCCGCGAACTATCACAAGCGCCGGTTCGAGTCACGTCAACTCACCGGTTTCTCCAGTCTTCCCGCGTCGTACTCCGAACTGCGCTATCATCTCTGTGAGGCCGGACGCATCGGCGAAATATCTAAGGTCGACGAGAGGCTGACGAAATATGCCCTGTCGCAAATCGGCCTGGTCACTCCAGTGCCCACAAACAAGGAGGCCCTAGAAGAGCGGATTGCGCTGCTTTCTGCGATACCTGATGACGACCGACCAAAAGTTTTGGAGTATCAGCTAGCTCGTTGCCTTGTAAAAAGAGGAAGTGCTGGGGACAAAGAAAAAGCGCTCAAACACGTCCGCCGAGGGACAGGAAGACATCCACATGCCGCAGCGTGGATGCTTCGTCTCAATTTGGAGTTTGAGTTGGGCGGCATCGCTAGCGTCTTGCCCGTAATTAACGACGCGCTCAGGAATATCGCTCCGGATGAGGATGCAGCTCGTATTTACCAGCGTGGCGCGGAACTGATGGACCTTGCCCATCGCCGTGGCGAGGCGATCGAACTTTTGAAGAATGGCATTGCTATGCCAGGAATAAAGAGCCTGGAGTCGCTCTACCAGATGTGTGCGGAGTTGATGGCCAAGGACAACCGCCTCGGCGACGCCATCAAGCTTCTGGAGAAGGGCATTGCGGTGCCTGGAATGACGAGTCTGTCCTCGCTCTACCAGTCGTGCGCGGAGTTGATGGCCAAGGACAACCGCCTCGGCGACGCCATCAAGCTTCTGGAGAAGGGCATTGGGGTAGTCCCAGCAGGCTCGAATCTTTTCTCGCTCTACCAGACATGCGCGGAGTTGATGGCCAAGGACAACCGCCTCGGCGACGCCATCAAGCTTTTGGAGAAGGGCCTTGGGGTGGTCCCGACGGACAACAAGCTATACCTGTATCAGTCTGAGATTGAACTCATCGGCAAAACCGGCGATTGCGCGTCAGTTGAACGAATCGTAGCGCGTGGGCTCGCAGCCATTCCCGCGTCGAGCGGACGCTACAAAATTGCGGAGGCAGGGCTTCGCGTCGTGAGTGCCTGCGGGGGATCTGACGCAGTCAAGAGACTGGTGAGCTTCGGACCACCGAGCCAACTCGACAACCAACAGCGCGCCCTAGCTGACTGCATGTTGGCCCGGATGTCTGGCGACTGGCAAAAGGCGCTCGATGTTGCACACAAGGGTCACGAAGCGTTCCCTTCGTATGGAGCACTTTTGTTCAACGAGATTGATGCCTGTGTCGCGCTTGGACAGACGAGTGTGGCGTATGCCCTGATGATGCCATACAATGCGGACCTGTGCCAAGGACGCGACAACCCGGTGGTATGGTTGAAAGCGTTCGTGAGCTTAGTGGCGGGACATCCAGAAGAGGCAAAGAGCCATGCAGCCATGTTTGCGGCGGGTAACTACAATGCGGCAGTTGTGCTGAACGAAGCCGAGATGCTGCGTCTTTGGGCTGCGGCTCAAGGCGGAGCAAATGGACTTTTGGCGAATAGCTACCCCGGCGTGGCTTTTTATCTCACTCAAAGTGGTTCACAAGCCCCAAGTGCGGTCGCGCCACCGAGCGCATCGGTCCCAAAACAACCTTCCGTGCTCGCCGTCGCCACGGAGTGGCACTCCGCCCACGGCGGCGTCTCAACGTTCAACCGCGAACTCTGTCGTGCTTTTGTTAAGGAAGGTTATCAAGTTTGGTGTTATGTCCCAGAAGCGACCGACGCTGAAATAGCCGAAGTAAAAGAAAATGTCGGCGTTAGTCTCCTCCGCGCTCCGCGCGAGGCGCATGCCAGTCAGGACGCCCGCCTACGGAACCGTCCTGCCTTCCCCGTCGGGATTGAACCCGACCTAATCATCAGTCATGACCGCATCACCGGCCCCGCAGCCGCGTCCTTGGTCGAGAATCATTTTCCGCACAGTAAACACGTTTTCTTCATCCACACGGCCCCGAAGCAAATCGAATGGTTCAAAGAGCAGGGGGATGACGCCACGGCCACAGGCACAAGCGAATCTAGGCGGCAGTTGCAGATTAGCTTGGCCCGCAAGTCGCATCTGGTTGTGGGCGTCGGCCCCAAGCTCCAGCAAGCGATTGGCAATGAGCTCCACGCCCTCACGCCGCCGAAGACTGCGGTTGAGTTCCTTCCCGGATTGGAAATGCCTTTCCGGGGCGCAACGCCTCCGCCGGCGAACGAATGCCTCATATTGGGTCGAACTGAAGATGCAGATCTGAAGGGATTGGACATAGCCGCCCGCGCGATGGCCAAGCTGCTAGCCGCGCCTCACCAATCTATCAATCCAGCGCCAGTGCTGGTCATTCGAGGCGCGCCCATCGGGACAGGCGATGATCTGAGAAAAGACTTGATGGAAAAGACACATATCGGTGCGAACCACCTACACATCCGCGAATATAGCAGCGATGTGGACGTGGTTCGACGGGATATGCTGAGTTCCGCCCTCGTGTTGATGCCTTCGCGCACTGAAGGATTTGGATTGGCTGCACTGGAAGCGATAGCCCTCGGGATTCCAGTTTTGGTCAGCGACCAGAGCGGATTGGCCGAGACTCTCTGCGCTCTGGTGCCCAAAGAAGTAAAAAGATGCATTGTGCATGTCAGCGCAGATCTAGAGACCGACGCCGCGGCATGGGAGCGGGAAATAGATTTTGTGCTGAGCGATAAACCGGCGGCATTCGCGCGCGCGAACGATTTGCGAAACGCGCTGGCACCGCACCTCTCTTGGGAAAAGTCGGTTCGCATTTTGATCAAGGCTGTTTCTGAGCTGCGTTCGTAGTGATGCACGTCAGTGCATCGCCAAGACGAATGTTCCACCTGCCGCGTCACTGACGTGACGCTCTACAAACTGACCGCCTGAATGCGAGGCTACAAACGCAGAAGAGGATGGGTTGGTCGTGATGCCTTTTCCGGCGGTTGAAACCGCCGGCTATTTTCTTTCGCCCCGCCGGGGCTTTGGACTGCGGAAGCGAATTCGGATGAGCTTCCGCTTTTCTTCTGCGAAGCGAGTCGGCGCGCTTCGCAGCGGGGAAGAAGGGAAGCTCTCGGAATCGCTTCCTGACGAAAAGCGGAAGCTCGAAGCCATCGCTTCCGCAGTCCAAAGAAAATTGAGAGACGGCATCCTGCCGTCTCATTTCTTTCAAACGACGGCTGGAAGTCGTCGCTCCATAAAAAAGAACGCGCCCCGGTTTGAAGCGGGGCGCGCGGGGCTGCGTTCTTTGAACGCGGCTACATTTTACTGTTTCGCTTTGACTGCTTTTGCTGCGGCCTTCGCGGCGTCTTTGGCGGCTTTTGCGTTCGCCTTTTCCGCCGCAGACATGCGCGGGGCGCGTTCGCTGGTGCGGGTGCCTCCGGCCATTTCGTACTCTTTGCTGTCTTTGCCGAATTTGACGCCGACAGCGGCGAGCATCCGGCTGGACAGGTCGTCGAGCGCGGATTCCTGAGCTTCCAGGGTGTCCTGCATGCCGTCCAGTTTGGACAGCTCCGAGTTGTATGCCGTCAGCGATCCGGTTTTCGGATCGGTGATGGCATTGATGCTGGCCTGAAAGGCCGGCACCGTGAGGCCGTTG
>CAIVKH010000097.1 GCA_903906425.1 uncultured bacterium | reverse complement strand
CGTGGGGCTTCAAGAAGAACGACCACAACTGGAAAAAGCCGGAAGACCTCACATTCAAACTCGTGGACATCGTGAGCAAAGGCGGCAACTACCTGCTCAACGTCGGCCCCGATGGCGACGGCGTCATACCGCAACCGAGCCAGGACATGCTGCGCAAAGTCGGCGCGTGGTTGAAAGTCAACGGCGATGCGATATACGGTGCGGGTCGCAGTCCGTTCGGCGAGGAATTCGGCTCGAACAGCACGACGAAAAAAGACGCGAAAGGAAAACCCGTATTCGAGCCGCGACAGGACTGGCGCTGCACGACGAAGCCCGGAAAACTTTTCATCCACATTTTCAAATGGCCCGCCAACGGCAAATTCGAACTGCCCGCGATGAATGACAGAATCGCAAAAGCCTATTTGCTCGCCGACCCGAAACACACCGAGCTGAACGCGACGCAAACGGATGCCGGCGTTTCCATCACGCTCCCATCCGAAGCCCCCGACTCAATCGCCTCGGTTGTGTGTCTCGAAACGAAATGACCCGCCGCTGCCATACGAACCGCGCCGATAAATTCCAATGATTGGAAAAATCGGGAGCGAAAATTTCCAATGATTGGAAAAAGACTGATTATGAAAAAAATATTGCTCGCCGTTTTTGTCGCGCTGCGTTGCGCGATTTCGTTGCAGGCGGAGTCGCCAAAGCTCGTTGCGTTCGACTCCATCAAGGCGGATGGCATCGGCCATAAATTGCAGGACGCGATGGTTCTTGATCGTTGCGTGATGCCGAAAACTGAGCCGACAGCGCTGACGCAGGCGGGTGGGTTTTCGACGATGGATCGCTGTGCCATCACGGGGAACGGTAATCTGATGCTGACGCTGGAGGGCGGGCCGGAGCGAATTGTCGAGTGTGTCGGCAAAACCGATTTCTGGATGGACCGGTTTGACAATCAGGATTGGCAGAGCGCGAACGTGCTTGTCGGAAAAATCACGATCGGCATTCCTGCGATGGCTGGCGCGCAGTTCCGGCAGATCACAGATTTGCGACTTGCTGAAATTCGGACGACACTGGCGAAGGGGAATGCCGCGGTTGAGATCCAAACGCTCGCGCCGCATGAAGCGGACAATTTCATTATCAACGTAATCGCGAATCGCGGAACGAATGTGCTGCAAATTGAAATTGAAAATTTCACGGAGCCACACAGCAGGCCGGAGATTAAATTCGAAATTGAATCGGGAACTGACGGTGACATCGGCTGGATAAAACGGAAAACGCACAAACCTGAACAGCATGAGGAATTCGGCAGTGGCGCGTTTCGAATGTGGGCCGCGATGGCAACGCGCGTATGGAGTGACGGCGTTCCCTCAGTCACAGCCGCGCGCGAGCACGATGCTCGCGCAACGCTTTCATTCTCGATTCAGGCGGGAAAAACTGCGCTCGTCGTTACAAAAGCCCACAGCACCGGAATTCCAATCACGATGGAACCGGAAGATCCGCTGCCCGCCGCCATCGCCGCGTTGAAGAAAACTTCGAACTCGGATTTCGAAAAGCTGATCGCAGATCATCGTGCGTGGTGGGATGCGTATTGGCACAAATCTCTTGTAAAGCTTGATGCGGAGCCGGTGATTGAGCGCACGTGGTATGGCGGGTTGTACGTTCTTGGCTGTGGGAACAAAGTCGGGCAATGGCCTGCGGGATGCAATTCGTGGCCGGTTGACGATCATGTTCCGTGGGGCGGCGATTATCATTGGAACTACAACAACGAAGCGCCGTACTACGGAGCGTATTCCGCGAACCACGTCGAGATGACGGAGCCTTATGACCGAACGGTTCTCGCGGCGAATGAATTTGGGAAAGCGCAGGCGAAGAAAAACGGTGTTCCGGGAACCTATTTTTTCATGGCGACCGCACCGGGGCATTTGAACGAACCGATCACCGTCGGCCAGCGCACGCACGCACTCGAAGCCTCGCTGAATCTGATCAACCGCTATTACACAACCCACGACCTCGACTGGGCGGCAAAGATGTTTCCGTTCTTCAAGGACGTCGCCGCATATTGGGATTTCGATTTGCAGAAGAACAAGGAGACGCTTCCAAACGGAAATTATCGCTACGTGATGGTGAAGAGCGCGCCGATGGAACAGGCGGGCAATGACGAATTCAACGGCATCACGGGTCTGGCATTCTTGCGCAGGTTCTATTCTGCGATGATTGACATCACGCGCGAGCTCAACGCGGCAGGCAGATCCACCGGCTTCGGCGATGCCGATATTGCACGTTGGCAGGATTACCTCTCGCATCTGAGCGAATATCCGATGAGCTTTGCGTATGGCAGAAAAGTCTTCGCGTGGAGCGAACAGACGCTGAATCCGCTGCTGACCGAACAGGACTGGATTTTGTATCCGGTTTTTCCAGGCGAGCAGGTCGGCCTGGGTTCCGCTCCGAGTCTGCTTCGCATCGCGCGAAACACGCTCATCATCAAACCTCAATATTACAGCGAGTGGCTCAACAACACGCCGCAGATTTTCACGATTGCGGCGCGTCTCGCGCATCATCCGCCTGAAATAATCGAGCGCTTCCGCACCTATTTTTCCGACATGGGCGTCAACTGCTTCAAAAGCGGCGGTGGAAATTTTGAAGACGCCGGAATCGTCGAAAGCGTCAATTCATTTCTAATGCAATCGCACGAAGGATTCATCCGGTTGTTTCCGTGCTGGCCGCATCCTGACGCGAAATTCATTACGTTGCGCGCGAACGGCGCATTCCTCGTCTCCGCCGAATTGAAAAATGGAGTGTGTCAGCCGGTCACTGTCTTCAGCGAGAAAGACCGGACATGTTCGTTCCTAAATCCGTGGAAACAGAAGCCAGAGGTCAGAGATCAGAAGGCAGCAGTCAGAATTGAAGTTGCTGAAAAACCATTCGGGCAAGTTTGTTCGTTCGAGACTGAAGCAGGAAAAATGTATGAGATTTCACCGGCTGGTGGAGTTCCTGTGTCAAAGCCAAATTGGAATGCCGCGCTTTACAAAACAGCGACCGCATCATCAAATCTGAAGCCGAAGAACGAAGAAAAGAATTGGGACGTTTCAAAGCTCACCGATGGCACGCGTATCAACACGAAAGCCGGTCATCGCGGCTGGTCAAGTGAACTTCACGATGACGCGAATCACGCCGAATGGGTGCAGTTTGATCTCGGCGAAAGCATCACAATCAATCGCGTTGATTTGTGGCCGCTCGATCACGGCGACGCGTGGCAGCACACGCACTGCTCGATGCCGTTTGTAATTTCATCCGAGATTGATCAGTCATACGACGGCTTCCCGGTGGATTGCCGCGTTCTCATTTCGACAGATGGAACAACGTGGGAGGAGATCGCGAAACACGAAAAAATGCGACCGCCCGCGATCGGCGAACCCACATCCGACTTGAAGCCAGCCGAAGTCACCGGCCCGGAAAGTTTTTCCTTCACTCCACGTCCCGCCCGATTCGTGAAGATCGAAGCGACAAAATTACGAAAGACTCGTTACTTTGGAAAATATGCGCTGCAATTCGCCGAAGTTGAAATTCACCGCGCCTCGCCGCTGTGACAAATTTTCAATGATTGGAAGATGCCCCTGTGCGAAGTTCCAACCATTGGAAAACTTGAGGTATGAAAGTTCCAATGGAAATGACCGGAGAAGTCGAATGAAACGAAATGCTTTGCTGACGCGCGCCGCCCTTCACCTCGCGATGGTCGCGTGGCGCAGGTCATGTGGGAAATGTCGACTCAATCAGAAGGAGATCCAAGCATGAGAAAACGGCTCGTTGAACTAGCGTCACTGATGGTTCTCGTATTTCTTGTGTCCACATCCGAGTTGATGGCCGGCCACCCTTGCTGTCATGTCCTTATATGTTGCCGGGTCACCAACAGAGGCATGACATTCCTGGTAAACGGCAAATGGCTCGATGCCCACGATTACGGAGATGTCAACCAGGTGGCTGACATTCTGCAAAAGATCAAAGACGCCGGTATTCAGACAGTGATTGTTGACATGACCAACGATTCACAGTGGACAAATCTGTGGAATGAATTCGAGCCTATGCTCAACAACATTCAGCAGGTGTGCCGGGAGAAACAAATGCAGTTCTTCATCTTCATCGGCGCGGCTGGCGAGTTCTCGTTCTGGAATGAAAAAGCAGGGCAGATTTTGAAGTTATGGGCCAATGATCCTACTTACAGACGATACGGCTTTGGCGATGACCGTCCCATGTTATTGGTATTCGCGCCTGCCGACATGTACTGGAAGAGTTACAACGCGGCACCCGATAGTGCGAAGACGAACCTCTCCAAATTTCATATCGGCACTACGCAGGTGAATGACCCAATCCTGCCGGAAGCATCGGACGGCTGGGGGTACAGGAATTACTCCCAGAGTGTGGATGGCAAAGTGCGCTTTGCCTGCCCGAATGGCGGAGTTCCTCCCAAGGACTGGCATCGCATCAGTCCGGAAGAATGGAAGAGGCGCATTGAGTGGGCCAAACAAGCGGATCACTACAGCATTTACGGTTCGTATGACGATGTGTGTGATGGAATTCACTGGGGCATCGCCGACACCAAGAATACCAAGGTCACTTGCAACAAATATCCAGATGACCAGCCGTATGTTTATTACGATGTCTTGAGGGAAATCTTGACTGGCACCCGTAGCAGGAATTCAAAGAACTAGCAGACTAGGGAAACGGACGTTACGGCGAACACGGGGTCACGTCTCGACATTAGACAACTGAAAAGCACCGCCTGGAAGCCGCCGCGCCACAAAAAAGCGCCCCGATTTGCATCGGGGCGCGCGTGGCTGCGCTCGCGGAGCGCGGCTACGATTTATTGTTTTGCTTTGACTGTTTTTGCTGCGGCCTTCGCGGCTTCTTTGGCGGCTTTGGCTGCCGCCTTTTGTGCTGCGGTCTGGCGCGGGGCGCGTTCGCTGGTGCGGGTGCCGCCGGCCATTTCATACTCTTTGCTGTCTTTGCCGAATTTGACGCCGACAGCGGCGAGCATCCGGCTGGACAGGTCGTCCAGCGCGGATTCCTGAGCTTCCAGGGTGTCCTGCATGCCGTCCAGTTTGGACAGCTCCGAGTTGTATGCCGTCAGCGATCCGGTTTTCGGATCGGTGATGGCATTGATGCTGGCCTGAAAGGCCGGCACCGTGAGGCCGTTG
>CAIVKH010000096.1 GCA_903906425.1 uncultured bacterium | reverse complement strand
GCTTGATCCTATGGGACAGCGGATTCTCATATCACCGATAAAACCACCAAATCCTTAAACTCATTTTGCCACCGGGGCACCGATTCCTTCGGAAACCCGCCCCGCTCAATCAATGTCCATGCCCTTCTGGGACGGCAGAAAAGAATTCCTTCGACGCATAGAAGGGCAGATGCGGCTTGAAAATTCCCGCCGCGAGGAACATCGGCTTGTCCCATTTTTCGTCCATCTGCTTGGCAACGTAATCGAACATCTTTTCGTCGCCCTGAACGGCGTCGTCTCCGATCTCGCCCCAGTCATAGCCGCCACCGGCTAATGGCCCTCCATTCTCTTTAGTATACCCGTTCAGATGGGGTGATTTGGTGCCAACCAGCTTCTGGAAATCGTCCCAGCTATGCTCGGTTCCACGCGGGTCATCGCCTTTGCCAACGCCTCCGTGGTGAAATATCTTGCCGGCACCCTTGGCCAGATAGCCGTTGTTCCGGAAATACTGCGGCAATGTGATCGCGTCCGGCCGTGTTTTATACCAATCGCTGTTGTCTTTGCCGCCGTTGTCGAAGCATTGGGTGGTTTCCGGACGATAGCCGGTCAGGATGGCCGCCCGCGACGGATTGCAGGCGGGCACAGCGGCGTAGGCACGGGAAAACAACATCCCGCGCGCCGCGAGCCGTTCCAGGTTCGGCGTTTTGATGGGATTGTGTTTGTCGAAAAGCGTTGACCAGTCGTTCATGTCATCAATGGCGATGAACAACACATTCGGTTTGCCTGGTGCCGGAAGGACGGGATCCGCTGCTGAAACTGCGATGGCGCAAAGGGCGATTCCGGCAATAATGAGTATTTTCACAGAATGGGTGTGATCAATCTTTCTTCCAAATGGATTTGAGGCGGTAAACGGTGAGCGACTTTACCTCGCCGCTTTTCACGGCAGTTTCGGTCGAATCAACTTTCTCAGGGCTGCGGGCATTCACGGTGTAGTCCAAGCCGTCATCAATGAATACTTCATTGAAAGTCCGGTCATTGAAAATGCGGGCGCTGGTTCCCTTGAACGATGCATTAATGCCGTTGATGACCAAATCGTGCCGGCTGTTGTCGGTGAACTCGATGAGCACTTCGGTCAACTCACCCGCGCAGACTTTTAATCCGTCAACGCTTGACGTTAGCTGTTCACCGCGTAGTTGCTCCACTTCTTTGACGGGTTGCAGCAGCACGCGCAGGCCAGAGCTGGTTTCCTTGAGAACAAATTCCTGCGGCAGCGTAAACGCCTGACTGACGATTTGGTTGGGATAGCGGTTGAGTGCGGCACGGTTGATAACCCAGCCCACCTGGATGCGGCGTCCATCCGGCGTGCCGCTGAACGTTTGCGCCGCATAGACAGAGCCGCGCGAGGCGGCTTGAGGCCCCGATTCCTTGGTGAAGGTCTTGCCGTCAAATTTGCCAATGATAAACCGGTTCTGCGCGCCGAAGATGACCCACCGTGTTTCTTTTGACATGTCCGCGACGGGCAGTTCGAACATGTTCGGGCACTCAAAAACCGCACCGCGATCAGGATCCGTGAACGCGCCGGTGCGCGTCCATTGGCGCAAATTCTTCGATTCATAAAATGCGATGTTGCG
>CAIVKH010000095.1 GCA_903906425.1 uncultured bacterium | reverse complement strand
GTTCTGTCGTGGCAGAAAAGATCATCAACGCGAGCACCGTGATGATCACGATCACGCCGCAACTGATCTGGTAGCCGAATCGCATGGTTGCAATCTACGCTGCCACGCGCACGCGGTAAACGCAGGTCAAGATCGCCCGCGCGGTCGCCTCCAACCATTGGAACTTTGCGCGACCGCAATTTCCAATGATTGGAAATGACGGTTCGTTGTCACGAAAGCGGCAGCAGCAGCGCGAAGGTGGTTCCCGATTCGTCGCTGCGTTCGAGCACGAGATCGCTGCCGTGGGCGCGGGCGATTTCGCGGGCGAGGCTCAGGCCGAGGCCAACGCCCTCCACCGTTTTTGAGCGCGACGGATCGCCGCGATAAAAACGTTCGAAGACGCGATTGAAATCCCGCGCCGGAATCACCGCGCCGCTGTTGGTCACGGCGAGGCGGACGCTCTTCGGCTTCTGTTCGAGTTCGATCCGGACGAAGCCGCCGTCGCGGTTGTACTTGATCGCGTTGCTCACCAGATTTTGCAGCACCTGCTCGATCAAATCGGGGTCGGCGGAAATTTTCACGCCGGGCGCGACGCTCGTTTCGATCTGTAATTTCGGCGCGAGAATCCGCGCGTCCTCCGCCGCGTTTTCGACGAGCGCGCCAAGATCAACCGGCTCGCGATGAAGTTTCAGCTCGCCGGCATCGGCGAGCGAAAGCAGGAGAAGTTTGCGGACGATATTTTTCAGCCGCTGCACTTCTTCGAGCAGATCGGCGCAGAGCCGCTGCTGCTCCGAGCCATCGGACGCGGCCCGCAGCGATTCCTCAAGCTGGCCCTGCAAAATTGTCAGCGGCGTTTTCAATTCGTGTGCCGCGTCGGCGCTGAACCGCGTCGCCTGTTGAAAACTTTTTTCGAGCCGGTCGAGCATGTCATTGAAGACATCGGTGAGTCGCTGGAATTCCTCGGCCTCGCGCGTCGCCGGCATCCGCTGGTTCAATCCGCGCGCCGTGATCCGCTCGGCGGCGCCCGTTAATGCCGCGACGGGCCGCAGCGCGCGGCTCGCAAGAATCCAGCCCGCGATCGCGATCAGCAGAAGTCCTGGAACCGCTGCGGTGACCAGCGCGCGCAGGAGCTGCGCCTGGCCGATTTCGAGCGGGCGCAGGCTGAGCGCCGCGACGTAGGTTGCGTGAATCGAACCGCCCGCGCCGGCACGCCAATTGCCGTTCGTCGTCCGCACGGTCACGAACTGGCCGAACGACAGCGGCGGCGGCGGTGTCGGCGGTTCGCCATCGCGCGGCGGGCCGGACATCGCACCGTCGCGCGGCTGCGATTCCGAAGGCGAAGAAAGATCGTCGGGCGGTTCAGCCCGCCGTCCGGGACCGCGTGGCGCCGCCTGGTTTCGTGGCGGCGGCGCGCGCGGCTCCGGCGGATCGGTGAATTTCGCAGCGTCAATTTCGCCCGGCCAGGTGGATGTTTGATGAATGATGCGGCCTGTCCCGCGCTCGCGAGCGCTGACGGCCATCGGTATCCGGTCTTGCGGAAAGACCACGTCGCTGCGGATGGCCCGTTCCATGCGTTCCCAATACTCGGGCCTGCGCGACTCGTTGTTCGCTCGCCGCAATTCGTCGCGCAACTTCTCGTCGGCCCGGTCCAGCCCGATGCGATAGGACAGCGACCAGGCAACCATCCCGAAAACCACCAGCACCACGCTTGACAGCGCGACGGCCAGAAGCGTGATGCGGATGCGGAATGAGCGGAGCATGTTCACGGCTCGATTTTCCGGCAGCGATAACCGACGCCGCGCAGCGTCTCGATCAAATCTTCCTCGCCGTTCGGACATATTTTTTTCCGCAGGCGCTGGATGTTGACGTCAACGAGATTGGTCTGCGGATCGAAATCGTAGCCCCAGACGTGTTCGAGAATTTGCGTGCGTGTCAGCACGCGGCCCGGCGCGCGCATGAGATATTCGAGCAGGCTGAATTCGCGTGCCGTCAACTCAACCTTCGTCGCGCCGCGTTTCACTTCGCGCGTCACAAGGTTGATCGTGAGATCGCCGATCTGGATGATCGTCAGCCCCTCGCCGCGCGCGCGCCGCGCCACGGCCTGCAACCGCGCGACGAGTTCCTCGATGAAAAACGGCTTCGTGATGTAGTCGTCGGCGCCGAGGTTCAAGCCTTCGAGCCGCTCGCGAAGTTCCGAGCGCGCGGTCAGCAAAATCACCGGCACGGGATTTTTCTTTTCGCGCAGCCCGCGTAAAATGCTCAGCCCGTCGCGGCCCGGCAGCATGATGTCGAGCACCAGCGCGTCGTACGGCTGCATCGCGGCGAGCCGGTAGCCATCGTCGCCGTTGTGCGCGACATCCGCGGTGATGCCGGCCTCCGCAAGTCCCTTCTTCACGAACGACGCGATTTTCTTTTCGTCCTCGACGACGAGAATTTTCATGGCGCGGATTCTACCGGCGAACGCCCCCGGACGTCCAAGCTTGTTGCATTACAAAGCTGTCATTGTTTGCCAAATCTGGCTGTAATCTCCGCCCTGTTTGATCTTCAACCAGCAAACTGAAAGGGAACATGTCATGAGAAAACTAATCGGTCTGGCGCTGCTGATCTCCGCGCTTGGCGTCTTCGCGCAGAACCAGAACAGCGGCGCGCTCGCCGGCGCGTTGCAGGAATCCTACGACGCGGAAAAGGACAAGGATTACGCCGCGGCCATCGCACCGCTGAACAAACTCGGCCCGGACGCGAACACCAGCTACCTCGTGCAATTGCGGCTCGGCTGGCTTTACTACGAATCGAAAGACTGGACGCAAAGCGACGCTCACTATCGCAAAGCCGTACAACTTTCACCGACGGCCAACGAGCCGCTGCTCGGACTGATGCTTCCGCAAATGGCCGCGGGCAAAAACGACGAAGCACTGATGACCGCGCAGATCATCGCGCGGCAGGACCCCGGCAACTACACCGCGCTCTCGCGCATGGCCTGGATCTATTTTCTTCGACGCGACTATCGGTCCGCCGCCGCCAACTATCACAAGCTCGTCGCGCTCTATCCGACCGACACCGAGATGCTCCTCGGCCTCGGCTTCTCGCTGAAATATTCCGGCGAAACGAAAGAGGCCGCGAAATATTTCCAGACCGTCCTGCTGCTCAGCCCGAACAATTCGCGCGCGCTGGAAGGCCTGAAGACCGAGACCGCAAATGCCGGCGGTCCGCCGCGCGGACCGGGCCGCATGATGCAAGAACCGGAACAGGTTCCCGGCCATCGGCCGACCCATTGAGGCGCGCCATGCAAAAACTTTCGCAGCTCGCGCTCAACGACGAGGGCTTCGTCTTCGACCCGACCACCGGCGACAGCTTTCAAGTGAGCATGACCGGCCTCGTCATTTTGAAATCGTTGCGCGACGGAAAATCCGATGCCGAAACCGCGCAGGCGCTCGCGAAAAAATACGAGGTGGATCACGAAACCGCCGCGCGCGACATCGCCGATTTCCGCGCGCAGCTCAAAACCATCGGGCTGGCCTGATGAACTTCCAATCATTGGAAACTTGCGCAGCCGTCTTTTCCAATGATTGGAAATTTGCGGAGCGCGCGCCGTGAAAAATATCTTCATCGGCGTTTCGGGAATTAATGCGATTGATAATCCCGGTCCGGGCATCGGCGTCGCGCGCAGCCTGAAGGAAGATTCGAAACTGCACGCGAAAATTGTCGGGCTGGCTTACGATGCGATGGAGCCTGGAATTTTCATGGATTGGGTCGTGGACAAGTCGTATCTGCTGCCGTATCCGTCCGGCGGCGGCGAGGCGTTCATTGACCGGCTGCTCTACATCAAAAATAATTTCGGTCTCGATGTCGTCATTCCGAACCTCGATGTCGAGCTGCCGATTTACATCAAGTTTGCGCGGCAGCTCGAAGAGGCCGGTATCAAAACTTTTCTGCCGACGATGGAACAATTCCGTCTGCGCGGCAAAGACCGGCTCGACGAAATCGCGGACAAAACAAAGATTTCGTTGCCGAAAACAAAAGTCGTGAACTCGATTGACGGACTGCTCGGCGCGATTTCGGAAATCGGTTTGCCGGTGATGGTGAAGGGAAGTTTTTACAAGGCGCACCGTGCGTACACGACGCAGGAAGCGATCAGCTATTACAACGCGCTCGTCGCGGAATGGGGCTATCCGGTCATTGTGCAGCAGGTTGTCGCGGGCGATGAGCTGAACGTGATCGGGCTTGGCGACGGCGATGGAAATTCGCTCGGCCACGTCGGCATAAAAAAAATATCCACGACCGCGCTCGGCAAAATCTGGACCGGCGTCACCGTGAAAAATAAAAAGATGCTCGCGGCGACGGAACGATTCATCCGCGAATTCAAATGGCGCGGGCCGTTCGAACTTGAGTGCATCGTCAGCGGCGACGAGGTTTTTCTGATCGAAATCAATCCGCGCTTTCCGGCGTGGGTTTATTTCGCGACCGGCGTCGGCACCAATCTGCCTTCGCAACTCGTCCGCCGTTGCCTCGATCTTCCGCCGCTGCCAGTTTGCGATTTCGAGGCCGGAAAACTTTTCGTCCGCTACACTTACGAACTCGTCACCGACATGACCGCGTTCCAGAAAGCCGTGACGCAGGGAGAATCGCCATGAAACCCGCCTACGAAAAACCCGTCATCCGAAAACTGCAAACCGGCGTGATGAATAAGTTCGGCCGCAGCCCCGCCTACGCGCGAAAAATCCGCTCCGACATTGACGGCGTGGCGATTGACGATCTCGTCGAAAAATTCGGCTCGCCGCTTTTCGTCTATTCCGAGCGCGTCATCCGGCAGAAGCATCGCCAGGTTCACACCGCGTTTTCGACGCGCTACCCGAACGTCATCTTCGGCTGGTCCTACAAAACAAATTATCTGAATGCGATATGCTCGCTGATGCACCAGCAAGGTTCCATCGCCGAAGTTGTCTCCGAAATGGAATACGACAAGGCCCGCGCGCTCGGAGTGCCGGGCGAAAAAATAATTTTCAACGGCCCGCACAAATCTCCCGCCGCGCTCGAAAAAGCCGCGCGCGAAGGCGCGATGATCAACATTGACCAGATGGACGAGATTTATGATCTGGAAAAAGTCTCCGCGAAGCTCGGGCGCCCGCTCAACATCGGCATGAGGATCAATCTCGATTGCGGCATTTATCCGCAGTGGTCGCGCTTCGGCTTCAATCTCGAATCCGGCCAGGCGCTCGAAGCCGCGAAGCGGATCAAGAGCGGCGGCAAACTCATCCTCAACGGCCTGCATTGCCACATCGGCACGTTCATCGTGGACGCCAGCGCGTACGGCCGGCAGGTCGAAAAAATGGCCGCGTTCGGCTACGAAATCGAAAAAGCATTCAGCTTCTCCATCGAATATCTCGACATCGGCGGAGGCTTCCCGTCGCGAAGCCGGCTCCGCGGAATTTATCTGCCGCCCGAAGTCGCGCTGCCCTCGATTGACGAATACGCCGAGGCCGTCACGCACGCGCTCGCGAAGGCGCTACGGCCCGGTGATTTTCCGAAACTCATTCTCGAATCCGGCCGCGCGCTCATTGACGAGGCCGGCTGGCTCGTCACCACCGTTCTCTCCGCGAAGCGCCTGCCCGACGGCACGCGCGCCTACGTTGCCGACGCCGGCGTGAACCTGCTCTTCACCGCCAACTGGTACAAATTCAACATCGAGCTTGATCGCGAAACCGGCGGCATCAACGAACAAAGCGTCATCTACGGCCCGCTCTGCATGAACATTGATGTCGTTGACGAAGCCGTCCTGCTTCCGCCGCTCACGCGCGGCACGCGCCTCGTCATCTCGCCCATCGGCGCCTACAACCACACGCAATCCATGCAATTCATCAACGTCCGCCCCGCCTCCGTGCTCATCGGCGAGCGCGGTGAAGTTGATCTGATCCGCGAAGCCGAAGATCTCACCGACATCACGCGCCGCGAAAAAGTTCCCTCGCGATTCGCGCAGCCGAAACCCAAATGAACGAAGCGAAGGACAATTCCGATCAGCGCGAACGGAATTTCCAATCATTGGAAAAGTCCGGCCCGAAGATTTCCAATGATTGGAAGTCTTCGTTCATCGCCACGCTCCACGCCGTTTTCGGCAGCTACGCGGAAATCTTCTTCATGCCCATCGTCGCGCTTGGCGCGGTGATTTTCGCGGTGACGCTGGCAAGCCCGGCAATGGCTGCGGCGGGAATCGTCGCGGTGCTCGCGGCCTACGCGTTTGCGCGGTTCGTGAAGATGGAAAAGCAATTTCTCGAATCGGGCTATTACACCTACAACCCGCTGCTTGTCGGCCTGTCGCTCGGCTACCTTTTCAAGTTTTCGGCGCTCACGATGTTCTTCGTCGTTTCGGCGGGTGTCGCGACATTTCTTGTCACCGTTTTCACGTCGAATGTTTTTCTGACGTATCTGCGGCTGCCAATCCTGAGCGTGCCGTTCGTGATCGTCAGCTCCGTTTCGTATCTCGGCTCGCTGCACTATACGAAACTGCTCATCAGCACGCACAGCGAATCCGCGATTCTTTCCGTCGATTTCGGATTGCCGTTCTGGCTCGCCGGATTTTTCAAATCCTTCGGCGCGGTTCTGTTCGCGCCGAGCGTCGTGATCGGATTGCTGATCAGCCTTGCTGTGCTTTTCTTTTCGCGAATTTTATTTCTTCTCGCGCTGCTCGGCTATTTCACCGGCGCGCTCGTCCGCACGCTGATGCTCGGTTCCGCGGCACTCGCGTTCGGCGATGTCTCGAACTTCAATTTCATTTTCATCGCGATGGCCGTCGGCGGCGTTTTTCTCATTCCGTCGCCCGCGAGTTATTTTCTCGCGATCATCGCCGTCACAATTTCCACGGTGTTCACCGATGCGGTCACGAGTTTCTGGTCAACGTTCGGCATTCCGGTTTTTACGCTGCCGTTCAACATCGTCTGCCTCGGCATGATTTATGTTCTCGGCCTGCTGCGGCATCCGATGATCGCGACGAATATCGGACGCACGCCGGAAGAAACGCTCGGAAATTATCTCGCCAACCGCCTGCGCTATCCCGGAGGCGAGCGCACGCTCATCCTGCCGTTCGCCGGAAAGTGGACCGTGTGGCAGGGCTTCGACGGCGAGTGGACGCACAAAGGCAACTGGCGCTTCGCCTGCGATTTCGTCATCGCCGGCGATGATGGGAAAACGCACGGCGGCGACGGTGCGAAGCTGGAAGATTTTCACTGCTACAAAAAGCCGGTGCTTTCGCCCGTGCGCGGTCGCATCGCGCAAATCATTGATGATCTGCCCGACAGCGAAATCGGAAAAATTGATGAAACGAACAAGTGGGGCAACGTCGTCATCATCGAGGATCCGCGCGGATTTTTCGTCGAGCTTTCGCACTTCGCCGAAAAATCCATCCGCGTGAAGAAAGGCGAATGGGTCGAGCGCGGCGCGGTGCTCGGCCTCTGCGGAAACAGCGGCAATTCGCCGCAGCCGCACATTCATGTCCAGGTCCAGGCAACCGATTCCATCGGCGCGGCATCGCTGCCGTTCAGCTTCGTGAGTTATTCCGATGACGGCGAGTATCGCGCGAACGACGTACCGAAAGAAAAGCACGCCGTCGAACCGCTCTACCGCGACAAGCGACTCGACAACATCACCAACTTCATTCTCGACGATGAGCAGAAATACGAAGCGCTGGTTGACGGACGAAAGGCCGGCGAGCTTGTGCTGAAAGTCGCGATGGCCATTGACGGCACGTTCTATTTCAGCACGCCGCACGGAAAACTTTTCTTCGGCAAACACGAAGGCACCTTTTATTCCTATCGCATCGCCGGCGACGACCGCTGGCTGCGCCTGCTATTTCTCGCGCTGCCACGAATGCCGCTCGCATATCGCGAAAATCTTGCGTGGCACGATTTCGTTCCCGTCCGCCTCGTCACGCGGGGCCTCCGCGGCGTGCTCATCAGCTTTGTGAGTTCGATGCATCCGAAACTCGCGACCTTGAAAGTCACGCAGCGCTTCGTCAGCGAAACGGCCATCGAATCCGTTATCGAGTCTGCGCAGCTGCGCATTCGCAAGACCGCGCTCGTCGAGTTCGACCGGCAAAAAGGTTTCGCGTCCGTGAAAATGGACGATCTGCAACTCCAAAGAATGCCGCGAGCGCCGGCATAATTAGAAATTACGGAACTGTCATTTTCGCGCGCCAGTTCGTGTCATTTGCGCGGCGTTTTATCAGACGTGAAGAGCGCGGACAGTGTCGCGCTCGAGATGTGAAATGATGACGAACAATTCCGACAACTTCCAATGATTGGAAATCACGGCGACGCAAATTTCCAATCATTGGGAAAAAGGAGACACGATGAAAACGGTGAATTCAAATCTTTGTGCGGCAATCGCGGGGCTGTGTGCATTGAACGGCATCACGCAGGGCGCCACGCCGGGCATGGTGTTAATTCCTGCCGGGAAATTCGAAATGGGCGATCATTTCGGATATGTGGATCCGAAACACGAAAGCGATGAGACGCCAATTCACGCCGTGCGGCTCGATTCGTTTTACATCGGCATCAACGATGTCACGACGAAGGAATATTGCGAATTTCTCAATGCGGCACTGGCGCAGAAATTGATCGAGGTGCGAAACGGTGGCGTTTATCTCGTCGGTGGAAGCGATTTGCTTTGCGACACACGCGCGTCGTCGCCATCGAGCGAAGTCGGATGGGGCGGGAAAACTTTTTCGGTTCTCGATAAAAAAGAAAACCATCCGATGGTCTGCGTGCGATGGTTCGGCGCGGTGGTTTATTGCGACTGGCTGAGCGCGCAAGAAAATCTTCCGGTTTGTTACGACACGAAATCGTGGGACTGCGATTTCAACAAGAGCGGAATTCGGCTGCCGACGGAAGCCGAGTGGGAATTTGCCGCGCGCGGCGGTGCGCAAAATCCGTATTTCAATTTTCCGTGGGGTAACGATCCCGATCCGAAAAAGGCGAATGTTCCAGAATCCGACAACCCGTTTCGTGTCGTCCCGCGACCGACATCGCCGCCGCCTGGCTACAAAGCTGCGAACGGTCCGCCGGGCCAAGCGTGGCGAGTCGGCGCGCGTCCGCTGACGACGCCGGTCGGATTTTTCAACGGAAAGTTGCAGCGCAAATCGGACTTCAACTGGCCGGGCGATCAGGAAACATTTCAGACTTCGGACGGCGCGAATGGTTACGGGCTTTATGACATGGCCGGCAATGTCTGGCAGTGGTGTACGGAATGGTATGACCGGGATTATTACTCGTATTCGCCATCAGAAAATCCGCCTGGCCCGGCGCAGGGCAGTCCGATGCAAGACGGAAAAGCTTATCGCTGCATTCGCGGCGGAAGTTGGTTCAATGGCGAGTTCGGTCACAGCCGCGTTTCGAATCGCGATCCATCATTTTATCGCGGCCCCGATCCGGTCACCGGTTTGAGCGACGCCAACGGCCCGTGGTTCCACATCGGATTTCGCATTGTGCTACCGGTCAATGCCGAGAACCGTCCGCTCATCAAGCCGACGCCGGCGCAACGCGTCGCAAGACAAATTTCTGGAGCGGGCGGCGCACAACGTCGGTTTAATGCTGAAGTTCAACCGGGTGGCGAACGTCAGCCCCGAGAAAATCAAATTGGCGGCGGACGCGGAGCGGGCTCGATTCGCCTGTTGCCTCCGCGCGCGGAAGAACAATTGAACCTGACTGCGGACCAGCAGAAACAACTCTCGGATTTGGCTGCTGAGGCACAGGCGACGCTTGGCAAAATTCTGACTGCGGAACAACAACAGCAGTTGCAGCAGTTGCGGCCTCCGCAACGACAGGGCGAAAATGAAACCGTCGACCGCAGCCCCGGCGAAAATTCCGACAACCGTCCCGCTCGTCCCGATTTTCAAACACAATCCTCGAATGATGATCGTGAAGAGCGTCGTCTCAACGAGAACATGCAAAACGGCAATCGGCTTCCGCCCGATCAGACGCCGGTCGTGAAAAGTGAATTCTATCTGAACAATCGTCCGCAAACCGGATCGTTTGCTTTACGAAGCTCTGCGGTGACGAACGGCGGCGCGCTGCCGAAAGAATTTTCTGGCGACGGCGACGGCGTTTCGTTGCCGCTCGAATGGAGCGGCGAGCCGGATGGAACGAAGAGCTTTGTGCTGATCATGCATCACACCGATGCGCGCGCCGAAAACATCAGCTACTGGATTCTCTGCAACATTCCAGCCAACGTCCAAAGTTTGCCGCGCGATGCAAAAGGCGTTGGCTTGCTCGGCATCAGCAGCCGCGGAAATCACGCGGGCTACACACCGCCGCATTCGAAAGGCCCCGGAACGCGAACGTATGTTTTCACGTTGTACGCGCTTTCATCGCAGCTCGATTTCCCGGCGTCAGGCGTGAGTCAGGAAAAACTACTCGCGACGATGAAGGATAAAATCCTCGCGACATCCAATCTCGCGACGACGTACACGCGCTACACGATTTCTGGCTCGAATGAACAACCGCAAGAAAATGATCGCCAGCCGCCGCCGAGCGATAATCGCGAACCGCGCGATGGAAACCAACCATCTGCGCCACCACAATCCGACGGGCGCGATCGAAGCGACACGCGTGAAGGGCGTTCATCGCGCACGGATAATCAGTTCGGCGGGCAAAGGCCGGGCGGCGGCAATGGCCGTGTCGCGGAAAACAACAAGACGCCGACATCGCCGAATCCGGGGCAGACCGTCGGTTTGTTTTTGAATTCGCCGAAGGCTTGCCCCGGTTACACGCTGCTCGCGCCGAAGCACAATACGAATACGTTTTTGATCAATAACGACGGGCAGATTGTTCATCAATGGACGAGCCAATATTTTCCGGGCCAGTCGGTTTATCTGAAACCGAACGGCAATCTGCTTCACACGTGCATGATGCACAATCGCAGCTTCACCGGCGGCGGCGAAGGCGGACGAATCGAGGAGTACGATTGGAACGGAAAGCTGATTTGGGAATTTTGGTTCTCGAACGATAAGCAGCAACAGCATCACGACATCGCGCCGATGCCGAACGGAAATATTTTGATGCTCGTCGTCGAAAAGAAATCTGCCGCGGAGTGCATCGCCGCAGGATTCCCGCCTTCGATGTTACGAGATCGCGAACTTTATCCGGATTCGATTGTCGAGATTCAGCCGGTTTATCCTGACGGCGGAAAGGTCGTCTGGGAATGGCACGTGTGGGATCACATGATTCAGGATTTCAATCGCACGAAAGCAAATTTCGGCGAGGTCGCGTCGCACCCGGAATTGATTTATGTCGGCGGCGGTCGCGGAACGCCTGCGTTTTGGAATCACGTCAATTCGATCAACTACAATCCGCAGCTCGACCAGGTTTCAATCAGCGCGCGCGGCAACAGCGAAATCTGGTTCATTGACCACAGCACGACGATGAATGAAGCCGCATCGCACGCCGGCGGAAAACATGGCAAGGGCGGCGATCTGATTTATCGCTGGGGAAATCCTGCGAGCTACAAACTCGGCACCGAGCGCGATGCGCAGCTCAACCAACAGCACGACGGCGAGTGGATTCCCGAAGGCTGTCCCGGCGCGGGCCACGTCACGATCTTCAACAACGGCTACAATCGCGGCTACACGAGCATTGAAGAAATCATTCCGCCGCTCGACGCCGGCGGTCACTACATTTGCGAAGCTGGTAAACCTTTCGGTCCCGAAAAAACGGTCTGGCACTACGAGGCGAAAAACCGCCCCAACTTTTTCTCGTCCGAAATTTCCGGCGCGCACCGGCTGCCGAACGGCAATACGCTCATCTGTGCGGGCGTCATCGGATATTTGTTTGAAGTCACGCCATCCGGGGAAACGGTCTGGCAATATGTGAATCCGGCAGTTCGCGGCGGCGTCCTCGCGCAAGGAGAAATTCCCGGCAAAGATGTTCGCGGACATTTGTTCAACGCCGTTTTCAAAGCCCATCGCTACGCGCTCGATTATCCCGGCTTCGCCGGCCGTGACCTGAGTCCGAAAGGCGCTATTGAATTACCCGCGTCGCAAAAAGGGAGAACCGGACTCGACAAAGCGGATGCACAGCCAGGCGAACATCCGACCGATGTCGGGGGTTCGCAAAGACCGTCGCAATAGTGAGGCGAGGGCGTGATCAGATCGTCCCCGAATTTCCGAATCGAGAACGGGGACGAGAAGAGGGGTCTCAATTTTCTAATTGTACCGACGGACACAGATCAGTGAGAGGGCATGCGGCGCAACTTGGTTTTCGCGCCAGACAGGTGTAGCGGCCGTGGATGGTGACGCAGTGGGACCATGAGATCCAATTCTCCTCGGGGACAATCTTTTGAAGATCGGTTTCGATTTTTGTGGCGTCGGAATTTTTCGTGAGGCCGAGGCGCTGGTTGACGCGAATCTGATGTGTGTCAATGATCAGGCCTGGCCGGCGGAAAGCGTCGGCGATGATCAAGTTGGCGGTCTTGCGTCCGATGCCGGGCAGGCGGACGAGCGTGTCGAGATCGGTGGGGATTTCGCCGCCGTGTTTTTCAATCAGGGCTGCCGCGAGTGCGCGGATTGACTTTGCTTTGTTGCGAAAAAAGCCGGTGGATTTGATTTGCTGTTCGAGCGTTTCCTGCGATGCGGTGGCGAAGGCTGCGGCATTCGTGTATTTTTTGAAGAGTGCGGGAGTGACCATGTTGACGCGCTTGTCGGTGCACTGCGCGGCGAGGATGGCGGCGACGGCGAGTTGAAGCGGCGTGGTGAAATCGAGTTCGCATTTTGCATCAGGATATTTTTTGCGCAGCCGTTTCAGGATTTCGGCGGCGCGGGTTTTAGCCTCGTTGGTTTTCATGTGGCGAATTTGTATCAAACGGCAGTGTTTTTCCAATGATTGGAACTCTGCGCGCCGAACTTTTCCAATGATTGGAAGTTGTGAGGGCGCTACGTTTCGGTTTTGCGCGGGCGGGGCGGTCTGTGGTTTAGTCGGGTGTTTTGGAGAAGAACATGAAGATTCGACTGGTTGGTTTGTGCGTTTTGCTGCTGGCGATGCCGGCGTTTGCGGGCGAAGCGGAGCGGAAGAAATTGGCGGAGGAATTGCTGGGGCTCATAAAGTTTGAGCGCAACATCGAGCAGAGTTTCGCGGCGGCGCGGCAAATGCAGATGGCGCAGGTGAAGACGATGACTCTTTCGGATTTTGACGCGGCGGCGGCGCGGGCGGTGCGCGAGAAGACTATGGATTTTCTGCAAGAGCAACTGTCGTGGAAAAATCTCAGGGACGAGTTCATCGCGGCGTATGCGGAAATTTTTACGGAGGAGGAATTAAAGGGGCTGGTGAATTTTTACAAAACTCCGGTGGGACAGGCGTACGTGGCGAAGGTGCCGGAGATGATGCAGCGGTCGGCGGAGATTACGCAGCGGCACATGCTCGAGATCGCGCCGAAAATTCAGCAAATCGTGAAGGATGCGGCCGAACAGCAAAAGGCGGCGTTGCCGGTCAAGATTGATGAACGCGGGGCGAACGCGGGTGCGAATGTGAAGGGGAAATAGTGCCGGCTTCGGCATTTTTTGGGTACAATGGGTCGTGTGACGCAGTCGGCGCGTGGAAGTGCGGAGGTTCGTCTTGGAGATTTTCGAATGTTTGTGCTAGCGTGCTGAGAAATTTGCAGGAGAATGGACATGCGAAACAATGAACAAAGAAGCGGCTTTACGCTAATCGAATTGCTGGTGGTCATTGCGATTATCGCGCTGCTGGCGGCGCTGTTGTTTCCGGCGGTGTCCGGCGCCATGCAACGCAGCAAGCGGACCTACTGTTTGAACAACGTCAAGCAAATCGGAATGGGCTGTGTCGGTTTTGCGAACGATGCCCAAGGGTGGTGGCCACCAGGTGCTCCCAGTGTTGCACAGCCTGTCTCATCGGTAAAAATGAAGGCTGTTGTCGCTGCACTCTCCGACGTCGGACAAGTGACTGATCCAAAACTCTGGGTCTGCCCAGCGGACAAACTCGATCACGGCGTGGCGGTGGCGCCTGCAGCAACTTGCACGAATAATTTCAATAGCAACGGTAATTGCAGCTATGCCTATTTGGCGGGACTGGGCGACAAAACTAGCCTGCCCCCAACTTCAACGCCGGCATTGGTTGACGAATCAAACGATGAAAGCGGGGGCACCGCCCCATCTTCACTGCGAGACCTCACTGACAAAGACAATCACGGCGCGAACTATCGTAATATCCTCTATTTTGATAATCATGCAGTGACCATGCCCAGTGGCATGGCTAGCGAAACATATAAGGGAGGGGCGTCTGCCGGCGACTCAGCGTGGAGCACCACCTATTGGATTGACACGGATTAGGCCCGCAGCCAGAGCAGCGGCGTTGCATTCGTCGATTGTTTCCACGCTTAGTAGAAAAGTCACGCGTGGAAGGGATTGTGGTATTTACAACGGTGCAAAGCGTTGCGCTTATCGGGTTGGTCAAAGATGCCAAACCTAGCAAGTGGATGCGTGGTTCTTCATGCCACTTTTTGCACATTTAGTCTTGCTCCGAAGGCGAAAATTTGAGATTAAATCGCAAATTGTCAACACTGATCGTCAGGATAGGAGAGCAACAAGTGAAATTCGTGCGAATGTGCGTGATGATGTTGTGCGTGCTGGGTTTGGTGGCATGTGCTACGCCTGCCAAAAGGATGAAGAACATTCGGCTGGGCATGACACCGGATGAGGTTCGGAAGAAAATCGGTGATCCATATACTGTCAGAGCCTCGAAGGTTTTTGCAGACGGGCAGACGATGGAAATATGGGAGTACATCGCGTGGTTCACCATTCTACAGAAGGATTTCTGGGTGTTCTTTGAGAATGGAAAAGTCGTCCAGTGGGGACAACCTGGCGACTTCTCCGGCAAGCAGGCCCAGCAGGGCACTGATCCGTATATTGAACCGTACAAACCTTCACGTGACGAACAGCACTGATTTTCCACGAAACCAGAATCAGCGCGCATGCAGATGCAAGACAACCTTTCCTATACCCGATTCAGGCGAAAAGTGTGGCGTGCCTAAGCGGGAGAATGGTTTTGCCATTGAGGCACACCCAAGAACGACAAGCACGACCAACACTGGCTGGCTGGTCGCGAGTCTGTCTGACTGTCGCATGTTTCTCCACGCTGCCGGCTGTCACCATGGCTCAGGTATTACGAATTGGCGGCTTCGATCTTAATGCCACGGCGCATCTGGATGGAATATACTCCAGTAACGTTGAAAGAGAACGCCCCGACCAATCATCCGGGTCGCGTTCTGATTACTATGTGGTTGCAAAGATGGATTTGACGGGTTCAAGGTTGGTCGGTCCCGGGACTACGGTTGACTTGGACGCGGGATATAGCGATGAGAGGCACTTTGTGAGAGATGATTTGGACAGGCCATATGGAAATATAGGCTTGAGGAGCATCACTGAAGCCGGACGAGCAACAATAGGTGTCAATGTTGATTACATCCGCACTGCTGAACCTCAGAAAAACGCTTTTTCGCCGCAAGGACTTGGTAGTGCATATGACCCGCGCAGCACTTTCGATTACGGCGTGAATGCGAATTATGTAATCAGTAAAATCACAATGAACGGTTCGTACGAGCACCGTTTTGAAACACACGACCTCTCGCAATTTCAAGATCAGAATCAGGACGAAGACCGATTTAATGCGCTGGTTGCATATAGAGTAGTAGAGCGCTTTTCGCCTGGATATTCTTACGAAAACACAAAAACTACCTACGAGAATAATCCTTCCAACGATCATACCACAAGCAATCAGCGATTTCTGTTTCCTTTAATTGTCTGGAAGAAGCCTCAACTGGTTTACACGTTTACATGGCAGTATGAAGACCAAGGAACCGGAATTCCACCTGAATGGAAGCCACGTAACACCGTCTCGCTTTCAGACACACGTGAACTGGCACCTAATCTTTCGCTTTCATATACCGCACAATATGATAATTATCCTCAACCAGCCCAGGATCAAATTCAATTTACCTATGGAGCCATGTTGGCACACAAGATTAGCAGAACAGCGGATCATAGTGTTTCTGTTCAGCGGCAGCCTGCCAAGACCCTCGGATCGACTTTGCAATCCGATCAGACAACATATCAATATACCTTTTCCAAACAGGACCTTTTCATATATAATCTGAATTTCATGGCATCAGCCGGTTATGAACACACTATTCCCGAAGGCAATGCTGCCGAGCCTGCACAGAATACGATCAGATATGATACATACTTGCAGTATCGTGTTGACTTGACGCGACGTCTTTCGCGGGCTTTGGAATATCGATATTCATATGAAGATCTGAATACGAATCCCGAAAAGCTGGTTGAACATCGGGTGACACTTTCCTATCAATATTCATTTTGACTAGACTTGATTTGAGAAGAACTTGTGTGTAGGAAGAATCAATTTATGCGCGTTAGCATCCGTAATTTTTTCGCAGCAGCATTGGCTGGCTTGTTCCTGTACCCGTTCTGTCCGTCAGCCATGGCGGGGACTGCAATGGCGCAAAAATCCCCGCGACGCATTCTTAACGGAGACCGCCTCAGAATCAATATCCTTGAATCGCCTGAGATGAGCCGGGACTATGCAGTTGCGGGCGATGGAACAATTGACATTGAGTTGATCGGTCGCGTGGAGATTGCGGAACTGACGAGCGAAGAAGCTGCCGCAAAGATCGAAAGTCTCTTGGAAAAGGGTTACTTCAAGCAGGCCACGGTTTCGGTTGAAGTTTCCACCTACGTTGAAGGGAATATCCTTTTGTTGGGAGAAGTGCAACATCCCGGTACAATTCCTTTTCGTGGCGACCAGATACTTACCTTGGTGGAAGCGATTGCGCAGGCAGGTGGGCTTAACAACACGGCTGCAGGCAAAGAAGTGAGGATACTTCGATGGAAGCCAGGGGCGGGCATGGAACGACAAGTACTCACGGCTGATGTACAGACCATGATGTCAACCCTTGATTTGTCGCAAGATCAGTTCTTGCGCCCCCGGGACATCATCATTGTCCCCCGTCTAGGCCAAGGACAAGGGACCGGTGAGTATCTTGTCTTGGGCGAGGCGCATGATCCCGGATTCCACCCGTATAGCAAAGGCATGGATGTTATTCGCGCGATAACATCGGCGGGCGGATTCAATAATACCGCGAATTTGCCCAACGCCCGCATATTGCGACCAGAGAATAAAGGTGGCGGATATAATATAGTCCCCATTGACCTGGCGCGTTTGTTCAATGGCGCAGACATGGCGCAGAATGTTCCAGTTCTGGCGGGTGATGTTCTTTTCATCCCATCTTTAAGCCAATCAACTGGCGGCCGGGTGTATCTTCTTGGTCAGGTAGCACAGCCGGGGGCTTATCCACTTCCCCTCGATCAAAACGCAACTTTGGCACGGACAATACTCGCTTACGGCGGCATACCCCGCTTCGCAGATGGCAAGCGCGTCAAACTGGTTCGCTTTGCGCCGGATGGTTCCAAGCAATCAATGATTGTCGATGTAGATGCCATTTTGAAGAACGGGTCTTTCGAAAAAGATGTGCCTCTGAAGAATGAGGATGTCGTGATTGTTCCAGAAGGGAACATTTTGGGGATATGAACACATGAACGCGATGGTTGCTCCATCTTCCGGACCGCATGCGGGTGCGGCTCCAATACCTGCAGGTTCGGGGGTGCCATCCCCATCAAGATCATTTGACATAGTAGATCTCAAGCAGTATTTCCACATTATCATCAAGAGAATTTGGCTCGTTGCTTTGTGCTTTGTGATCGCACTAGCCGTGACGGTCATTAATCTCGTACGTGAGATTCCGACTTATCGCGCGACCTCAAGTCTTCTGCTCAGTCACGGGTTGCCTTTGCCGGCGACCATTCGGCAGCAGGAACAGGAACTGCAAGGTGAGTACATGGAGACGCAGATGCGTATCCTGCAATCGGGACTTATTATCTCGAAGGCTCGCGAGCGGGTTAACCGACCGGCGGAAGAAATCGCTGAGAAATTGGTTCGCATCAGCGTTGTACCTGGTGGCAAATCCGCCATCGTCCTGATTTCCATTGATGCCACGGACCCGACCTTTGCCTCTGATTTTGCCAATGCAATGGCAGAGGCATATCTAGACTTCAAGGCCGAAGAACGGATGGAAACATCGCAATCCACGGTGGTCAGCCTGACCCAGCAGGCCAATCGTATGCGCGAGGAACTTAAGAAGGCCGAGGACAAGGTTCTCGCCTTCAAGAAAGAAAACAGCATGATCGGCATGCAACAGAAAGGTAATATTGCAGCATCCATCCTTGCCAGCCTTGCCGAACGATCGGCCAATTTGAAAACCGAGCGCAAGATCATGGAGGCACAACGTCCTTTGCTGTCCGGAATATCCGACGACCAGATTCTGCAGATATTGCAGCCGCCATCGTCTCCGTTGATCAATCTCCAGCAACCTTCGCTGGCGGCATCCTCGACGAACGCATCTGTTGCGGCGGCGCGTGGTCCGGAGAAACTGATCGAACAGGGTGTTATTCAAAGACCTCATTGGGAAGTCTTGAAACGTGAGCGGGTGGCGCTCGAAGGACAACTTGCTTCTCTGCGTACACGCTTCCGCGATGCCCACCCTGACATCGTGCGCGTCAAGCAATCACTTGATGCAAATGAACAGGCAACTGCCACCGAGGTCCAGTTTGCCCTGAAGGAGTATTATAACAAACTTGATGCGATGGCCGTCATGGAGCAGGCCGTCGAACGTGCCAGCACTGAATGGGAAGACGACGCGCTTGTGGCATCACGTAAGATTGACGAATTTGACAATCTGCAGCGCGATGTGAGCCGGCTTCGCACTCTCTATGAGGTAATTTCAAGCCGCCTCAAAGAAATTGATATTTCCGTTGGAATCGAGCCGGAATCCGTCAAACAGCTTGAACGCGCGGCACCGCCGTCATCGCCGGTCACGCCGCGCAAGATGCAGTCCATATTCATGGCTGCTCTCATTGGTATTGGCATAGGACTAGGTCTTGTCTTTGGATTGGAGTATATCGACGATTCCATCCGCTATCCCGAGGAAGTTTCACGTGATCTTGGGTTAACTTTTCTGGGTGTTATTCCTTCCGCCAACTGGGATCCTGACGACCTGAAGACACATCTGCTTTCGAACATTGATCAAAAGAGTGGCCTGGCTGAGTCCTATCGAAATGTTCGTTCCGCTCTTCTTTTCGCCGCCGATCAGGAAAAGATGATTTCGCTGGTGGTTACTTCCGCGGTCCCGAAGGAAGGCAAAACGACAACTTCGCTCAATGTCTCCGTGTCGTTGGCTCAAGCCGGAATGCGTGTATTGTTGGTGGATGGCGATCTTCGTCGCGGCGAGTTGCATAAGTTTTTCGGCATCGAAGGTGGCCGCGGGTTTGCCGATGTTTTAATGGGCCAGGCCAAGCCGGAGTCGGTCATCCAGCGCACGGGCATACCGAATCTTGATCTTGTGGCCACGGGGCCATTCCCGCCGAATCCTGCCGAATTGATGATGCGCGGCGAATTCAATTCGTTCATGGAATATGCCCGGCGCGCATATGACAGGATTATTTTCGACTGCCCGCCTGTGATGGCCGTTTCGGAAGCCGCCACGCTCTGTTCACTTGTGGATGGCGCGATACTCGTCGTCTGGGCCGGCCAGACTTCGCGCAAGCTATCGCAGCTTACCATGCAGATCATCCGCCAGCGTGGAGCGAAACTTATCGGTTGTGTGCTCAACAATCTCGAGTTCGGTCGCGTTGGATACTATTACTATTCGACTTATTATGGTTACTATGACTATAATTACCGATATGACCGTGATCGTGACCATGTAACATCGGCGACCAAGAAATAGACGATGGAGCATTGAAGAAATCATGGATATTGGTTCTGCCAAAGCAAATTTCAAAGGGCGTTTCCAATCATTGGAAATCTCCGTGACGCTGATTTCCAATGATTGGAAATCTCGCGGGAGATGATCGGCCCATGGTCTTTTACCAGGGAAACCGAATCTCGCTTCGGCGCACGGCGCTGCTCTTTGGCGATATTGTCTGCATTCTCGGTTCCATATTCCTGTCGGCGATCTTGCGCCTCGGCTTTCGGGATGGGCTGGCATTCATCACGGAGCAGCACATGTTCGCGGTCAGCGGCTCCGTGCTCATTTTTCTGGTCGTGTTCTATGCATCGGGCATGTACGAACGCCAGTCGCTGACGCGAAAAGATGGGTCCTATTTTCTGCCGTTGCTCTCCGTCGCGATCGGTCTGGTCATCACGATTGTCGTGTTCTACGCGCGCTATCACCTTGGCATCGGCCGCGGCGTTCTCACGCTAGCCTGCGTTTTCATGTTCATTGGCACGTGGGCGATGCGTTACGCCTATCGGATGGCTGTCGGCTACGGGCTGCTCTCCAAGAAGGCTCTTGTCGTCGGCGATGGCGAAGAACTCGAAAACGTCATCAAACTTGTGCAGCGCACCGCGGATTCCGGTTACAAGATTTCCGGCTGCGCGACCGTGCGCCGGATGCCTGCCGGCTCATTTGTTGCCGGCGTCCCAGTGGTCGGCCCCGTCGAAAAACTTCGCGAGTGCTCGGAAGCATTCGAGATTGAAGTCATCATTGTCGCGACATCCATGGCTCGTGAACCGACGCTGTTGCGGATGCTGCGGCCATTGCGCTGGTCTGGCGTCGAAGTCATGGATTATGTTGCCCTGCACGAAATGATCGCACAGGAAATTCCCATCAATCACATCAACGACGAATGGCTCATGAACGCGGCCATGAACAGTTCGGTCATCCACATCCGGCAGATCAAGCGAATCATGGATGTCGCCACCTCCATCGTCGGCCTGGTCCTGAGTTTTCCGATTTGTCTGATCGCCGCCGTCGCCATCAAGCTCGACTCGCCGGGGCCGCTTCTTTTCCGCCAGCGGCGGTCGGGCCGCGATGGCCGCGTCTATACGCTCATGAAGTTTCGCTCCATGCGGCAGGACGCCGAATCGAAATCCGGGGCCGTGTGGGCGGGAAAGCGCGACAGCCGCGTCACCCGGGTTGGCAGTTTCCTCCGCAAATGGCGCGTTGACGAAGTCCCTCAACTGATCAACGTTCTTCGCGGCGAAATGAGCCTCGTCGGGCCGCGTCCGGAGCGCCCCGAATTTGTCGAGACGCTCGACCACGCAATTCCATTTTACAAGGAACGCCTCCTTGTTCCGCCCGGCATCACTGGCTGGGCGCAGGTCAAATATCCCTACGCGTCCAGCATCGAGGCCGCGCGGCGCAAGCTTCAGTACGACCTGTACTACATCAAACACATGAGTTTTTTCCTCGACGGCCTGATCTTGCTGCGCACGTTCAAGACCATCATCGTCGGCCTGATGTACAGCGATGAGGAAGCACCCGATGAAAAGACCGGCGACGGAACCGACAACATCATCACCGTGCCAACGCTGCCGCCCGCAGAAGAGAAATCCGCCTGACATGTCCGCCGACTCCGAGCCTCAAGAACCCCCCGCGCGCGATGAAAGCGATTTGCTTCAGCTCGCGCCGGCCGGCCTCGCCTGGCTGGTCGTCCACGCGCGGCCGCGCGCCGAGAAAAAAATTGTCATTTTCTGTCAGACTCGGAGCTTCGCGTCATATCTTCCAGTCCGCGACAAGACCCACATCTACGGCAATCGCAAGCGAACCTTCAGTTCGCCGCTTTTCCCGGGCTACGTTTTCTGCTGCGTTGATCCCGCCGGCCGCATGCTGCTGCGGCAGAACCAGCATGTCGCAAACGTCCTCGACGTTTACGACCAGACCGGCCTGCTCGCGCAGTTGCGCCAGGTCCGGCAGGTGCTGACGGCCGGCCAGATCGTCGAAGTCCTTCCCTATCTCGAAGCCGGCCATCGCGTCCGCGTCACCGGCGGCCCGCTCAAGGGCCTCGAAGCCGTCGTCATCCGCGCCAAGGGCAAAACACGGATCGTCCTGAACGTTGACATGATCGTCCAGTCCGTCGTCGCCGAGATTGACGGCGACCTCCTCGTCCCCGCCTAGCCTGCGCAGTTTCCAATGATTGGAAACTTGCGGTCACGGTTCTTTCCAATCGTTGGAAATCACGAAGGCGGGGGCCGGCCATCGAATTGACGCGGGGCGGAAATGCACATAACGTTCGGGCAGTTTTTGCCGTGATGAAAGGGAGATGACATGCCGGATACACCGCTCGATACGCGACACAAGGCGCTCAAGATCAATCTCGATGTGCGCTGGTACGGAACGTTCGCAGAAATCGGCGCGGGCCAGGAAGTCGTCCGCTGGTTTTTCCGCGCCGGCGGCGCGTCGGGGACGGTGGCCAAGAGCATCTCGGCCTATGACATGACCGTGAGCGATGCGATCTACGGGCCGACGGAACGCTATGTTTCGCGCGCCCGCCTGCAGTCCATGCTCGATTATGAATTTCAACTCACCGCCGACCGGCTCTCGGACACGCGCGGCGATACGACTTCGTTCTTTGCGTTTGCCGACACGGTGGTCGCGCGCAGCTACATGGGCACGAACGAATGCCACGGCTGGATGGGCGTGAAATTCCAAGCGCACCCGCGCGACCAGGCCAGCCAGATCATCATTCACGTGCGGATGATGGAAAACGACGCGGCGTTGCAGGCGGAGGCGCTCGGCATCGCCGGCGTGAATCTGCTGCACGGCGCATTTTTCATGCATCACGAACCTGAAAAACTTGTCGAGTCGCTGCTCGATTCGCTCACGACCGGCCGCATCGAAATTGACATGATCGAATTCAGCGGCATCGAATTTCGCAGCGTCGACAACCGGATCATGACGCTTAAGCTCGTGGAACTCGGCCTCAGCGGCGCGGCGATGTTCGGGCCGAAAGGCGAGGCGTTGCAGCCGGCGGACGTGCTCCACAAAAAGGCCGTGCTCGTCGAGCGCGGGCGATTCCGTCCGGTCACGCACGTGAACCTCGATATGCTCCACTGCGCGCTCGAAAAATTTTCCGCCGATCCCGCCGTGAAGGGCAAAACGATTCTGCCGATCATGGAAATTACGATGAGAAATCTGCTGGCTGGCAGCGACAAGGTGGACCGCCGCGATTTCCTCGCGCGCGTGGACGTGCTGTCCGCTTGCGGACTGACGGTGATGATCTCGGATTTCTTCGAGTATTTCCGGCTGGCCGCCTATCTGGCGTGGCGCACGAAGGAACGCATCGGCGTAGTTATTGGCGCGGCTACGCTGATCGAACTTTTCAACGAAAAATATTACACGAACCTGCCCGGCGGCATTCTTGAATCGTTCGGGCGGCTCTTCAAAAACGACCTGAAGCTCTACGTCTATCCGCTGCGCGAAAACAAAAATTTGCAAATGAAGACCGTTGCGAACGTCGAGGTCGCGCCGGAACTTCGCAAACTTTACGGCTATCTCGCCGACCGCGGCAGCTTCGTGCAACTCGACAACTACAATCCCGAATATCTGAGCATTTTCTCGGCGGATGTTCTCGCGCGCATTCTGGCCGGCGACGCTTCGTGGGAAAAAATGGTCCCGCCGGAAGTCGCGGATGTGATCAAGAAGCTCGGTCTATTCGGCTGCCCAAAGCCACGACGCTGAATGGCGGGCGTCGAACGCCCGCGCAAATTCGCGCTGGCATCCGATCAATAATGAACGCCGCAGCCGTAGGGCTTCGTGTCGGTCTTGGTAACGGGTTTGCCGGCTTGCGCTTCTTCGAGCGCGGTGAGCACATAATTTTTCGCGCCCTTTGCGTCATTCGGATTGTCGTCAATCGCGCCCTCGTAGATCACTTTGCCATCCGGCCCGATGACGAACATGTGCGGCGTGGTCTTCGCGCCGAATTCCCTCGCGAGGCTTCCGCTGTTATCCAGCAGCACTGCCGTCGGCGTGGCGCCGTTGTCCTTCGTCCATTTATTCCAGTCAACGTCCGGGTGTTTGGTTGAGACCGTCAGCCAGACGGCGCCTTTGGCTTCCGCGGCCTTCATCACGTTCTGCATGTTCTGTGTTTCATAGTGCCGCTTCACGAACGGGCAGCCCGGATTCGTCCATTCGAGCACGACATATTTGCCTTTGTAATCGGAGAGCTTCTGGGTTTTCCCGCCGCTGTCCGGCGCGGAGAAATCTGGCGCGGCCTCGCCGGCCGTCACACCGGCCATCGCATTCAACGCGCCCATCGCGAGCGCCCAAACGATCATTCGCAGAGTTTTCATTTTGTTTTCTTTCTTCCCGCGCTTGCCTGTTCTTCGCGCCGCAGCGGGGCGCGACGCGCAAGGGGAAGATAGCGCAGCATTCGCCAGTTTCCAATGATTGGAAACTGGCGTTGTGATAGTCTCCAATCATTGGAATCTATCTCTTGTGAAGTTTCGACAGGACATTCGCGGAGGCGCGGCGGCGCTGCTTCTGTTCGGACTGCTCGCGCCATTTGCGCGCGGGCAGGTGGTCATTTCGGAATTCATGGCCGATAATTCCTTCACGCTGGTGGACGAGGATGGCGACAACCCGGACTGGCTGGAGCTTTGGAATCAGGCCACCAACAGCGCCGACATCTCCGGTTGGTATCTGACCGACAGCGATCACAATCTCCGGAAGTGGAAGCTGCCTTCGCTGGCGCTCGCGTCGGGAGCGCGGCGAGTTGTTTTTTGTTCGAACAAAGACCGGCGGAATCCCGGTGCGAACCTGCATACGAATTTCAAGATCGGCAAGGACGCGGGCGGTTATCTGGCGCTGGTGATGGCCGACGGCGGGACGATTGCGTTTGCCTACACGAATTATCCTGCGCAGGGGACCGATGTGGCTTATGGCCTGCCCGGCGATCCCGGATGGACCACGCTGGTCACGAAGGACGCCGCGTGGACGGCCTGGCCATCGAATCCGACGCCGTCCGCGACATGGCGCTCGTCCGTGACGTATGATGACTCGAACTGGCGCGATGTGTCGCTCGGCGTCGGCTACGACACGAACGGCTACTACAATTCGCTCTTCGGCTTCGGCGGCGATTTTCTGGGCATCATGCGGGGCGTGACGCCGACGCTCTACGCCAGAAGCCGTTTTTCGGTGGTCGACATTTCGCCCGTAACTCAATTGCGCATGCGCCTGAAATATGACGACGGCATTGTGACCTGGCTCAACGGGCGCTTCATCTATTCGAACAATGTTCCGGACAACGCGGGCGCGACGTCCAACGCGCTGGCGGTGCGGCCCGATGACATGAATACCTCGTGGGAAACCGTCATCGTGACGAACAGCCCGGCCTCGATCCTCAGCAACGGCTTCAACAATGTGTTCGGCGTCGAAGTCCACAACGTCTCATCATCGGACAGCGATGTGTTCCTGCTGGCCGAACTCGATGGCTATGTCACGTCGTCCGTCACAAACGCCGCGCCGTCCTATCTCCTGTCGCCGACGCCGTCGCTTGCGAATTCGCTGGGAACAACGAACATCGGCCCATCGCTGAACTTCGCCTCCAACTCGCCCGCGCGACCGACCGGCACGCCGGCGGGACCGCCGTTGACCATTTACGCTGATGCCTCACAGACGTTGCGTCCCGTTTCGACGGTCACGCTTTTCTATCGCGTGATGTACAGCAACGAAGCATCGCGGACCATGGGCTTGAGCAATGGCCAGTACGTTGCCCAGATTCCGACGACGAACATCGGGCCGGGCCAGATGGTGCGCTGGCGGATTGTCGCCACCGACAGCGCCGGCGTCAGTTCGACGTCGCCGCCCTATCGCGATCCCATCAACAACGATCAGTACTTTGGAACGGTTGCGGTCGATCCGTCGCTAACGAACTCACGGCTCCAGACGCTCCATTGGTTTGCGCAAACCCCGTCGGGAGCCGACACCGCGGCCGGAACGAAGTGCAGCTATTATTATCAGGACCGTTTCTATGACAACGTGCAGAGCGACCTCCACGGCCAGTCTTCGGCTGCGTTTCCGAAAAAATCCCATGACCTGAACTTCAACTCGGGAAATAGTTTCTTCATTTCCGACGACGTCGGCCGCGTATCCGCACTGAACTTGATCCAGAACTACAGCGACAAGACGAAGACCCATCAGCAACTCACCTACGAAATTTGCCGCGCGGTCGGGGCGGGCAATCACTATGACCTGCTGATTCGCGTTCAGCAGAATGCCGCGTTCTACGGTCTTTACGAACTCATGGACAACGCCGGCGCCGATTATCTCGACCGACAGGGCCGCGATCCCGATGGGGCGCTCTACAAAATCTATGACAATCTCTCCAGCACCAGCACGGCCGAGAAGAAGACGCGGGAGTGGGAGGACAAGAGCGATCTTCAGCAGCTTATCAACAACCTTTCCTATTCCGTGGCGATGGATACGCGACGGCGATACGTCTATGACAACGCGGATATTCCCGGAAGCATCAGCTATTTTGTCGCGCTTAACCTGGTCAGCAGCCAGGACCACATGCACAAGAATTATTACATGTACCGTGATACGCCGAACACGGGCGAGTGGACCATCCTGCCGTGGGACGTTGACCTGACTTGGGGGCGCAATTGGCTGCAAACCGCGCCTCCCAACGGACAGAGTTATCTCAACGACGTGCTGTTTCCAACCAACTCGCTCGATTTCGTCACGCCGCAGCAGAGCAAATCCACGAACCGTTTCTACAGCATTTTTTACGACCCGACTGACCTGCGCCGCATGTACCTGCGCCGCCTGCGCACCTGCATGGATCAATGGGTCCAGCCTCCGGACACCCCGACGAACGCGCTCCGTTTGGAATTCCGCTTTGATCAAATGGCCGACCTCATAGACCCTCCCGGTCTTGGCACAAACACAGACGCATCGCTTGAATTTGCCAAATGGGGGAATTGGGGATCGTTCAGTACCAACACGGTTCACCCGCGCGTCGAGATAGCCCGCACGAAGTCCGCCTATCTCGCGTATCGCCGGAGTTTCCTTTACTCAACAAACGCGACGACACGTAACGAAACAATTCCCGACAGCCAGCCGCCGCACATGCCGTTGTTCTTTGCCGACTGCGATGTGTGCCCGGCATCGGGCCGGCAGGAGCAGGAATATTTCTCGCTGGTGAACTCGAATTCGATCTATGTGGACATCAGCGGTTGGAGCGTCACCGGGGCGGTGAGATGGACGTTCAAGCCGGGCACGGTGATTCCGTCCGGCGGGGGAACCAATCAGAACATAGGAAAACTGTACGTGGCGAAAAACAGCCGCGGATTTCGTTCGCGCACGACGGGGCCGGGCAGCAACCAGTATTGTTTTGTTCAGGGCGGCTACGACGGCCAGCTTTCATCGCGCGGTGAATCGCTGTTTCTGGTGGATGACACCGGCTATCAAATCAGTTCGCTTTCGTGGACATCGAACCCGACGCTGGCGCAGCAGTTCCTGCGCGTGACGGAAATCATGTACCACCCGGCGGCGCCTTCGCCGGCCGAGTCGAACGCGATCCCGTACGTGCTGGATCAGGACTTCGAATATGTCGAGGTGATGAACATCAGTTCGAATTCGTCGCTGAGCCTGTCGAACGTGCAGTTCACCGCGGGCCTGTTCTGCACGTTCCCGACGAACTTCGCGCTGGCCGCGACGGGCCGCGCGGTGGTCGTTTCGAGCACCAACGCGTTCCGGCTGAGCTACGGGACCAACGCGATCATCGCCTGCGTTTACACGGGTTTCCTCAACAACGCCGGCGACCGGATCCAGCTCATGGACGCCGCCGGCGAAAACGTGCAGGACTTCAGCTACAACAACGCGTGGTATCCGGTCACCGACGGCCTCGGCTTCTCGCTGGTCATCCGCAACGAAAATGCCGCGTGGGACTCGTGGGACCAGAAGGCCGGCTGGCGGCCCAGCGGGACGCCGGGCGGCAATGCCGGCGCGCCCGATCCGGGCGACCCGGGAATTCCAACGGTGCTGATCAACGAATGCCTCACGCACACGGACCTGCCGCAGCTGGACACCATCGAGCTGTACAATCCGAATTCCTATTTCGTGAACCTCGGCGGCTGGTGGCTGAGCGACGACCTGGCCGTGCCCAAAAAATACCGCATCCCGACCAACACCCTCGTCGGCGGCTACGGCTACGCGACCTTCGACGAATCGCAGTTCAACTATCCGACCAGCGCCCCGACGGCCTTCCGCATTTCCAGCGTGGGCGACGACGTGTGGCTCTTCAGCGGCGACGCGGCCGGCAACCTCACCGGCTACGCCGCCAGCCAGAACTTCGGCGCGGCGCAAAACGGCGTCAGCTTCGGCCGCTTCGTGAACCGCGCCGGCGACGAATTCTTCGTGCAGCAGGCCACCAACACCCTGGGCTGGACCAACGGCTACCCGCGCGTCTGGCCCGCCGTCATCAGCGAAATCATGTACCACCCCCCGGACGCGGCCACCATCATTGGCACCAACTCGAACCATCGCGACGAATTCATCGAAATCGCCAACGTCTCCTCCAGCAACACGCCGCTGTACGACGTGAACTTCCCCACCAACACCTTCCGGCTTCGCAACGCAGTGGACTTTGACTTTCCAACCAACATCGTCCTGCCCGCCGGCGGCCGCCTCCTCGTCGTCGGCTTCGACCCGGCCGACGCGACCAACCTGGCCGCCTTCCGCGCCGCCTACAGCAACGCCATCCCCACCAACGCGCCCATCGTCGGCCCGTGGAGCGGCCACCTCGACAACGCCGGCGACCAGATCGAATTCAAGCGGCCCGACCCGCCGAACACCAACATGGTTCCCTACATCATCATCGAACAGATCAGCTACAAACCCGCCGCCCCGTGGCCCGCGCAGGCCGACGGCACCGGCCTGAGCCTGCAGCGCATCGCCCTGAGCGAATTTGGCGACGACCCCTACAACTGGTATCCCGCCGCCTCGACGCCCGGCGCCCCCGCGAACCTCGCGCTGGACAGCGACCTTGACGGCGCGCCCGACTGGGCCGAATACCGCGCCGGCACCGACGCGACCAACAGCCAGAGCCTGCTGCGGCTGCTCGGCGTCGGATCGCCCGCCACCAACGGAATCCTCCGCTGGCAGAGCGTGCCGGGCCACACCTACACGATCGAACACGCCACCAACCTGCTGGCCCCGCCCGCCTTCACCGAGCTGCAAAGCGGCGTACCCGCCGCCGGCAGCCAGACAACGTGGACCCCGCCCGCCACGACCAACACCGGCCCGCATTTCTACCGCATCCGCATCGAACCGTGACGCGGCCACCCGCACC
>CAIVKH010000094.1 GCA_903906425.1 uncultured bacterium | reverse complement strand
GACTTGGGCCACTTCAGCCCCTTGTAGCCGAGCTGCTGCGCGAGGGCCCGGGCTGCGGGCGTGAAACGTTGATAACAGCCGAGCGCCTTTTCCGCCATCGGCCAGCGATCCCACAGCGCGTAGTGCGCGAGATGCCACCAGACCATTTCCATGTGGAACTGGCTGCGCCACGGATCGAGGCCCATCAGTCCGGTTTCCGCCGACGGAAAACTTCCCGCCGATTGCGCGGCCATCAGATATTGCGACAGCACGATCCGGCGCTCGAGTTCGAGCCAGCGCGGATCCTTGCTGCCGGAAAGATCAATCGCGCCGCCCGTGCTCCAGAAGTTTTTCCAATGATTGGAAGTTTCTTCAAAAGTTTTTCCAATCATTGGAAGTTCGCCGGAAATTTTCACCGGCGAAAACGCGCAGACAAATTCCAGCCGGTTCGTTCCCGCCGCGGAAAGCAGAAAGCGATGCGGCGATCCGCCGCCGCGAATCGTGAAGTTGGCATTGTCGGCGACATCCACAGTTTTCTCCTCGCCGTCGCGCGAATAGACCAGCTTGAGCCGCTTCGCCTGGCCGGGCAGCGGATCGCCGAGCCACGAAAAACTTGGCGTAATCGAAACGCCGTCATTCGAAACACGCGCCGCGATCTTGTCGGTCACGTCGAGCCACTTGTCCTTGCCGCCGTATTCCGCCTTCACAATCGCGAGCTTCTTCCGCGCGGCGTTCGTCATGGCGCCAAGACTTCCGCCCGGCGACCAGGCAAGGCTGGCGTGATAGGTCGTGTCGTCAATGACACGGACAAAATCCGCACGCGATTCACCGCTGCGCGTCATCGCTGTTTTGTGTCCGTCAGTCCGCGCGAAATCGCCGACCCACGCGTCGTTTTTCAGCGTCGGATACGGGAAGTCGAGCGCGACCTGCAAATCGCCGCGCGCGATCAGCGGCGATTCGATCCGCACCGCGACGGCATCCAGCGACGGATGGACGCACGTTTCGACGCGGACAGGTTCGCCCTGGATTTTGTAATTCGAAGTCTGAACGCCCGACCACAAATCCATTGTGCGTGACAGGTCGGAAATTTCATTCGCCGCCAGTTCCACGCCGCCTGCCTTGCATAATCGCAGACGGCCCAGATTCAAAATGTGCGGATTGTCGAACAGCCAGGTTCGAAGCGCCGCGGCGTCCTTGGGGAAAACGTCCGGCCCCGTGTTGCGGCCCTGCTGAAACGTACCCGTCGGCGGAACGCGGTCCGCGGTCCAGCCCTCCGGCAGCGGAAACGAATGCCAGCCCCAGTGCGACATCGAATTCCCGCCGAACGTTTGCAGCCCTGTCCCGTCCGCGTTGAAACAAAACTCGCCGTTGCCCAGCGGAATCTGTCCCGCCACTTCGTTCCACTCGATATTGTGCCGCGTCACCAGCGCGTGACGATCAATCACGTCTCCGGCACTTGCGGAAAACACAATCGCTGCGGCAAGAAACGCCGGCACCAGCAGCAGGGCGGCAAGGAATGAGAGGCTGGGTTTCATCGCTGTTTTAATTTTCTCCGCTCGTCGGTCAGTTCCAATCATTGGAAATCTCCGCCCCTTGATTTTCCAGTCATTGGAAATTCTCGCCCCCGCAGTTTCCAATCATTGGAAATCCGCCGGAGGGGCGCTGTTATTCTTTGCTCGACAGGGCGGCATTTCGGGGGACATTTTTCCCCTGATGAACGAGCCAACCCAACCGGTCGAACCGTCCGACGCGCCAGCGCAGCAGCCGATGGATCCGCTGCTGCGCAATGCGTTCGAACCGGAATCGGGCACGGCGGAGGAATGGAACGAGGCCTACGCGCGCCTGTCGGACTATTTCCGCGCGCACCGCATCCACAGCCGGCTTCACCGCACCAGCCTCGTGCTCGAAACGCTCCGCCGCGCGGCAAAAGTGCATGCGCTGCATCCCGAATTCACGCCGACGCAGGTCTCCGTTCACGAGGCGCGGCGGCTGCAAAAAAAGTGGCTGCACGACATCGTCGGCGATTTGAAGCTGCCCGAAGACCGCCTCGAAGCCAACGGCCGCCTTGCGTTCCTGATGAGCGACGGCCCGCGGCGCTGGCCGGATTATTTCTTGAAGCGCGACAGCATCCCGCCGGACATGGTCGAGGCCATGCGCCGACGCGTCGAACAGAGCGGGCCCGACCTCGCCGTCTCCAGCATGGTTCCACGCGAAATCGAACTCGGCTTCATTTCGGAAATGGCCGACGACACGTTCGAAATGTTCGAGAAATATCCGCTGCTGCGCGTCGCGCTTGTCCTGCTGGCCCTCGCGCTCGCGGCCTATGCGGGCTATCACTTCTGGGGCCAGTCGCAATGAAAGCTCCCGCGTTTGGCATTCTTCAAACTTTTGACTGACGCCGCCCATGGTTCCGAAAACAACAACGACAAACAGCCTGCCCAACCTGACGCGCGGACGTGTGCGCTGGCGCCGTTTCACGAACATGTTTCTCGTGCTCGCGACCACCTGCGGATCGCTGTATCTGCTCATCCGCGCGGTGCGTCCCAACGGCATCAGCATTCTCGAAGCATGGCTTGCCGTCGTGTTCGTCCCGCTTGTCTATCAACTGGCCTGCGGCTTTTGGCTGGCCATGCTCGGCCTCTGGGTCCGGTACAGGGGCGAAGCACTCGACCTCCGCAAGGCGCTTGCTGGCACGCCGACGTTGGCCGGCGAATCGGCGACGGCCATCGTCATGCCGATCTTCAACGAAGACGTCACCCGCGTCTTTGAGGGTCTCCGTGCGATGTTCTCTTCACTCAAGGAAACCGGCTGCCTGAAGAACTTTGATTTTTTTGTGCTGAGCGATTCGGACAATCCGAACAAATGGGTCGAAGAGGAAGTCGCGTGGCTCGAACTCTGCCGGCAACTCGATGCGTTCGGGAAAATTTTCTACCGCAAGCGCCGCCTGCCGATGAACAAGAAGTCCGGCAACATCGCGGACTTTTGCCGACGCTGGGGCAAACGCTACCGCTATATGCTCGTGCTCGATGCCGACAGCCTGATGAGCGGCGATCGCATCGTCGAAATGACACGGCTCATGGACGCGCACCCCGAACTCGGGATTTTGCAGACCGCGCCGAAGATCATCGGAGCCGACACGCTCTTCGGCCGGCTGATTCAATTCGCGCACACGCTGTATGGCGAAGCCTACATGCACGGTCTGAATTATCTCCAGATGGGCGACGCGACATTCTGGGGCCACAATGCGATTGTCCGGCTCGCGCCGTTTATCGAATTTTGCGGCCTGCCCGTCCTGCCGGGCAAAACGCGGATTCTCAGCCACGATTTCGTCGAGGCCGCGCTCATCCGCAAGGCCGGTTTCTGGGTCTGGCTGCTTCCGGCCGATTCCGGCAGCTACGAGGAAACCCCGCCGACGCTCATTGATTTTCTCAAGCGCGAGCGCCGATGGTGCCAGGGAAATCTGCAGCACTTCTGGCTGCTCTTCGCGAAGGACATCAAGCGCCAGAGCCGCCTGCATTTCTTCCACGGCCTCCTCAGCTATCTCGCCTCGCCGCTCTGGCTCTCGTTCCTTCTGCTCGCCACTGCGCTCGCCTCGCCGCTCGGCTACGAAGGCCCGCCGCCGACGCTCATCGAGGCGTATCAGGAATTTTTCGCCGCGATGACTTATCGCGCCAGCAAGCCCGCGCTCGTATTGCTCGGCGTCACCGCCGCGCTCCTGTTCGTCCCGAAAATTCTCATCACGCTCATCAAATTATTCTCGCCCGCGGCGCGCGGCTTCGGGGGCCGCACCCGGCTGATCATCAGCAGCATCCTCGACACGGTCTTGTTCACCATCCTCGCGCCCATCGCGATGCTGTTTCGCAGCCGGTTCGTCTGGGCGACGGTCTCCGGCCAGGGTGTCAAATGGGTCGCGCAGCGCCGCAGAAGCGCCGACGGCATTGACTGGCGCGAGCCGATCATCACGTTTGCCAGCACCACCGCCGTCGCCGCCGGCTGGGGAATTCTTGCGTGGCATCTGTCGCCGCTTTTCTTCGCGTGGATCAGCCCCGTCATCGGCGGCATGGTCCTCGCCATTCCTTTCGCCATCTTCACCGCCGGCGACACGCTGCCGTGGTTTTTCGTCACGCCCGACGAGAAGAATGCGCCGCCGATCTGGGCCGAGCTGCAAAAGAACTTGCGCGCCGCGAAACAATCGCTGCCGCAAATTCCCGAACTGGCCGCGCACGGCGGCCTCATGCAGGCGCTGCTCGATCCATACGTCAACGCGCTTCACGTCAGCCTGCTTCGCCAGCGCGCCAGCGCGCCGCCGCGCTCCAAGCTCTATCTCGAAACCGTCCGCACGAAACTCATCCAGCAAGGCCCCGACGCGCTCACGCCGCGCGAAATCAAGGCGCTGCTCTACGACCCCGACGTCATGCTGCGCCTGCATTTCGACCTCTGGAGCGCCGAGGAAAAAATGCTCGCGCCGTGGTGGGCGCTGGCCATGCGCCAGTACAACGTCATCGCCGCCGAGCCGCCCACGCCGCTGGCCACCTGAAAATCGCCGCCGCAAAAAACCGCGGCGGATTCTTGTTCACTCCGCACCCCCGATGAATTATGAAAGCGCCCGTTTGCGCAATATGCGAAAAACGAAACTTTCCAACCATTGGAAAAATATGAACCCGTGACTTCCAATCATTGGCAGTCGCGAAATAATTGGAGACGAAAAAATGAAAGTGCAGACCGTGTTCAACAATCTTCCGAAAATAGGAATCCGCCCGACGATTGACGGCCGCCGCCGCGGCGTGCGCGAATCGCTCGAAAAGCAAACGATGAACCAGGCGAAGTCCGCCGCGAAACTCATCAGCGAGAATCTCCGCTATCCGAACGGCAAGAAAGTTGAATGCGTCATCGCCGACACCTGCATCGGCGGCGTCGCCGAAGCCGCGGCCTGCGCCGACAAATTCGCGCGCGAAAACGTCGGCCTGACACTGACGGTCACGCCGTGCTGGTGCTACGGCTCCGAAACGATGGACATGGGCCCGCACCCGAAGGCCGTCTGGGGCTTCAACGGAACCGAGCGCCCGGGCGCGGTGTATCTCGCGGCGGTGCTCGCCGGCCATTCGCAAAAGGGACTGCCGGCTTTCGGAATTTACGGTCGCGATGTTCAGGACGCGGGCGACACCTCGATCCCCGCGGACGTTTCGGAAAAAATTCTGCGCTTCGCCCGCGCGGGCCTCGGCGTCGCGACGATGCGCGGCAAATCCTATTTGAGCATGGGCGGCGTCTCGATGGGCATCGCCGGCTCGATCGTTGATCAGAATTTCTTCGAGAGTTACTTCGGCATGCGCGTCGAGGCGATCGACACGACCGAATTCCTTCGCCGCATGGACCAGGGAATTTTCGATCAGAAAGAATACAAAAAAGCCATCGCGTGGACGAAGGCGAATTGCAAAGAGGGCAAGGATTACAACTCGCCGAAAACGATGCGCTCCCGCGCGCAACTCGACAGCGAATGGGAAAAGAGCGTCAAGATGACGATGATCGCCCGCGACCTGATGGTCGGAAATCCGCAGCTCGCGGCAGCGGGCTTTGGCGAAGAAGCGCAGGGCCACAACGCGATTCTCGCCGGCTTCCAGGGCCAGCGGCAGTGGACCGACTACCAGCCCAATGGGGATTTCATGGAAGCGATCCTCAACACGTCGTGCGACTGGAACGGCATCCGCGCGCCGTTTGTTGTCGCGACGGAAAACGACAGCCTCAATGGCGTCGCGATGCTCTTCGGTTATCTCGCCACGAATACCGCGCAAATTTTCTCCGACGTCCGTACCTACTGGAGTCCCGCGGCTGTCGAGCGCGTCACCGGCCACAAACTCACCGGCGCGGCAGCAGCAGGAATTTTGCATCTCATCAATTCCGGCCCCACGTCGCTCGACGGCACGGGCCAGCAGGAAATTGACGGCAAACCCGCGATGAAACCGTTCTGGCAAATCACGAAGGAAGAGGCGCAGAAATGCCTCGACGCGACAACGTGGCATCCGTCCGTCACCGAATATTTCCCCGGCGGCGGAATGTCCTCGCGCTTCCTCACCCGCGGCGGAATGCCGATCACGATGAGCCGCGTGAACCTCGTCAAGGGCCTCGGCCCTGTTCTGCAACTTGCCGAAGGCTGGACCGTGGACCTGCCCGGGAAAGTCCACGACGCCCTCGACAGCCGCACAAATCCGACGTGGCCGACGACATGGTTTGCCCCGCGTTGCAACGGCACCGGCGCGTTCCGCGATGCGTACACCGTCATGAACAACTGGGGCGCGAATCACGGCGCGATCAGCTACGGCCACATCGGCGCCGACTTGATCACGCTCGCCTCCATGCTGCGCATCCCCGTGTTCATGCACAACGTCGAAGCCGGCAACGTCTATCGCCCTAGCGCATGGGCCTCCTTCGGCACCGCGTGTCTGGAGAGCGCCGACTTCCGCGCCTGCGCGAACTACGGCCCGCTGTACGCGTGACTGGGAGGGGCGACGTCTCGTCGCCCATTTTCTTAGCGGCTGCGGGACGCAGCCGCTCCCAGTGATGAAAAACGATTCTCCAAAATTTCTGAATCCGCTCGTTGCAATCGACCAACATGAAAACCGTCTTCCGCACTGGCAGCAGGACAACGCTACATTCTTTGTGACGTTCCGGCTCGGCGATTCCATTCCTGCGGCGAAGCTTGATATGTGGGGCGCGGCAAGGGATGCGTGGTTGCGGTTGCATCCGCGTCCGTGGTCTCAGGAAAAGGAACTGGAATATCACCGGCAATTTTCACGGCAAATTGAGGACTGGCTTGACGCGGGCGAGGGATCGTGCCTGCTGCGCGATCCGCGGTTTGCGAGAATTGTCGGAGATGCGCTCAATCATTTCGAAGGCTCGCGATGCACACAGTACTGCTGGGTGGTGATGCCCAATCATGTTCACGCACTTTTCTCCCTGATCGGCGAACGGAAGCTGGAGGAACTTCTGCACAGTTGGAAAAGTTTCACAGCGCATGCGATCAACAAGCTGCTGATGCGAAAAGGCGAACTCTGGGAGAAAGATTATTACGATCGCCTGATTCGCGACGGCGAGCATTACGGAAATTGCGTGCGATACATTTTAGACAATCCGGCGAAGGCGAAACTTCGCGATGGCGAATTCATCTTTTTCAAGAAATGACCGCGAGTTTTCATTCGCTGGAATTCGTCATGCTGGGAGCGGCGGCGTCCCGCCGCCGAAAAGAAAACGGGCGGCGGGACGCACGCCCCTCCCAGTGATGCCGGCCTTTTCTTCCTCGAATCATCTGCTATTCTGCGCGGCAATCAAATCAACCACGGAGGATGACAAAGCGATGCAAGGCAAATATCGGTTCTGTTTCGGTCCTTGGAATCTCAGCGAAGGTCAAGACCCGTACGGTCCGCCCACGCGGCCCGTGCAGTCGTTCGACTGGAAACTCGAACAGCTCAGCAAGGCCGGCTTCGATGCGATGATGTTTCACGATGACGACGCCGTGCCGGACATCGACAACAAATCGCGCGCGCAAATCATGAAGGAGGCGCGCGCGCTGAAGCGCAAGCTGGACAACGCGGGCGTGGAAGCCGAAATCGTCGCGCCGCGATTGTGGTTCAGCCCGATGACGATTGATGGCGGCTACACGAGCAACGATCCGAAGTGCCGCCGCTACGCAATTGAGCGCAGCCTCACCTGCATTGACATCGCGAACGAAATTGACGGCAAGTTGATCGTGCTGTGGCTCGCGCGCGAAGGTTCGTACATCCGCGAATCGAAGAACGGCCGCCGCTCCGTCGAGTTTCTGGTCGAGGCCATCAACAAGATGCTCGCGCACGACAAGAAGATTCGCATCGCCATCGAGCCGAAACCGAATGAGCCGATGGATCACGCGTACATTCCGACAATCGGCCACGCGATTGCGCTGGCGAGCCTGACGATTGATCCGACGCGCGTCGGCGCGCTGATCGAATCGGCCCATGCGATTCTTGCGGGACTCGATCCGGCCGATGAAATTGACTTTGCGTGCGCGTGCGGGAAACTTTGGTCGCTGCATTTGAACGATCAGAACGGTTTGAAGTTCGACCAGGACAAGCCCTTTGGGAGCAATAATCTTCGCGTCGCTTTCAACCAGATTCGCGCGCTGGAGCGAAACGGCTACGGCAAGAATGGCGAGTTCGTCGCGTTCGATGTTCATCCGTTCCGCACGACGAAGGTCGAACACTGGATGCAGCATCTCGTCAACAGCCGCCGCACATTTCTGCGGCTCCTCGAAAAAGCGCGGGCGTTCGACGAAAAGAAGGCGCAGGCCCTGATTGCGGATCGAAACTATCAAGATCTCGACCAGATGGTTCTCGATCATCTCATGGGACGATAGACCGGCGGAAATTCTCGTAGATCAAATCACCTCGACGATCACCTCGTTGTCGTGATGGCGCGGCTTGGTTTGTTGCTGCTGAATCGCCTGGCTCACCGGCGCGTAGCGATAGGGTGCTTCGAGGCTGAGCACGGCGAGCGTCGTGCTGTAAACGGGACCGTGTTTCGTTTCCTCGTTTTCGTAGGCGCTGCCGGACGGCGAGGCCCAGCTTCCGTCGGGGTTTTGATTCCGCGAAAGTTCGCGGATGATTTTCCTGCTCCATGAATCCCACGATGCGCCGTGGTCGTGATAGAGCGCCTGCGTGACGCAGTACCACGTGTACATCGGCCATTTCTCCGGCCGCTGCCATTCGCATTCGACTTCGCGCAATGCGAAAAGTCCGGCGCGCGTGTCCTGCTGTTTCGCATGGCCGGTCAGTTGCAGACAGAGCGCCCCTACGCCCGTCATGCTGATGTTGCCCTGTCCGGTCTGCGAATAGCCGAAGCGACCCGAGTCGCCCGCCTGCGCCTGACGCAATCCCTCCGCAGATTTCGCGATCGCGCCGCCGAGGCCGGCGACCTCGGCACCATTCACGAGCGCGGCCTTCAGCGCCTGAATCTGCCAACCAGAAACGGACGTGTCCCAGCGAGCGTCTTTCTTGTATTCGTAATTCCACAAGCCGCCGGGCTGCTGTCCGCTGACGATGATGGTCGCGGCCTTTTCCATGTGGTCCTTCAGGTCGGGCCGGCGGGTCATGCCGTACGCCTCGCTGATCGCATAGGTCGCAATCGCGTGTTGATAAACCACCGGCTGCGACATCTGTTTCGACAATGAAAACAGTCCGGTCTCCAGCTGGTGATCCGCAAGAAAATCAATCGCCTTCCGGACCGTCATTCCATATTCCTTCGACCCGCTGGTTTCACCGTGGCCGAGGAACGTCAGCAGCGCCAGTCCGGTCATCGCGATCTTGTCCGGCCCCCACGAGCCGTCATCGTTCTGATGATCCCGCAGCCAGCCCAGCGCGCGGCGGATGCTGCCCTCCGTGGGATTCGCCGCGCCGGTCTTCTGACCTGCCGGGCCCGCAGATTTGCCGCCGGTGGCTGCATTGACCTGCCGTATGCGGTCTCCGAGCGGCCCCGAAAAATCCACGGCTCCCAGATCAATCGCGACGACGCTCTTCACAAACGAGATGTCGAGATCCCCGCCCGGCATCGTCGCGGTGTCGCTTTCATTTTGCGGGCCAGCGATCTCGCCGGACCAGGCCACCGCGTCATCGGCGGAAGCAGGCGCGAAATTATCGCGGTCGAAATTTCGCGCAGGCAGCGGCCGCATAATCGGCGGGTCCATGGTCAGCGGCTTGTCCGGCGATGGCAACATGTGAACCGGCAGCGTTTCCAGTACGACGGCATCCGACGGGTGCCGCGACCATGCGATGAGCAACAGCAGCAGCCCGCAGTGAAAGACAACCGATCCGACAGGTCCCCAGACATGAGCGCGAATACAACGGCCAATCTTCTTCCAGTTCATGACAGCCTCCACGTGCTTTGCAATTGGTACGAACGTGGACGCGCCCATCTTCAACGCGCGGCATTTATCGATTCAGAAGAAGCGTCCGGCATGACTTCCAATGATTGGAAACTTGCGCGACCGGATCTTCCAATCATTGGAAATCACGGCACGCTTGCGAGCGGGCAAATTGATACGCCTGTCACAATTCGAAGCGCATCGGCAGATTGATCGTGAACGCGCCGTCGCTGGCGCGGGCAAGGCGTTTGCTGACTTTCTGGACGCTGATGGCATCCACCGGGCAGGCCTCGACGCAGGCGTTGCAGCGGATGCAGTCGGACTGGTTGATCCAGATTTGCTTCGTCTCTTCGGTGTTGCGCGCGCGATGGTAGCCGACGATGCGGTCTTCTCCGTCGTAGATGAGGTCGCGGATTTTGACGATGCAGTTCGGGCGCGGCTTGGCCTTGATGCACCAGTCGCAGTAGATGCATTTGTCGGGATCGATTTCGTATTTGAAGTGGCAGAGGTAGCAGCGTTGCGTCTCGTCGGTCGCGCCTTCCTTCGTGAAACCGAGTTCGACTTCGGCGGTGCGCGTACGGCTGGCCAGCGGAAGGATCGGCATCGGCTGGCGCTCGACAAAATCCATTTCGCGGATGCGGCCGGACTTGATCGCGTCCTCGACGAGCGTGACGTCCTTCAGGCGCTTTTCGCCCATGAGGAATTCATCGACCTGGCGCGCGCAGTCCTTTCCGTGCGCGATGGCTTGAATCAGCGATGACGCGCCTGCCGCGAAATCGCCGGCGACAAAAAGTTTTGCGAGCGATGTCTTCTGTTCGCGGCCGCTCTTGAGCCAGCCATCCTTTTCGACGAGCTGCTTTTTCAATTCGTCTTCGATCCATTCGGCATCAGGGAACTGGCCGGTCGCGAGCAACACGGTGTCGGCGGGAATTTCGAATTCGCTGCCGGGAATCTGTACGGGCCGCGCGCGGCCGCTGTCATCAGGCGGCCCCATTTCGGTGCGGACGAACTTCATCGCCTTCACGCGTCCGTTTTCGCCGACGAATGCGACAGGCGCGACCATGAAGTGCATCGGGATGCCTTCGTGATTCAACTCTTCGAGTTCGCCGGGCGTGATCAGCATTTCCGTTTGTGAGCGGCGGTAGAGAACTTTCACCGACTCGCCGCGCATCTTCAGCAGGGCCGCGTGGCCCTGCTCATCGGTTTCAAGCTCCAGTTCGACCGTGCCTGCGCCGAGGCGCGCAGCGGTTCGCGCGCAATCCATCGCGGTGAAGCCGCCGCCGATGATGACGACGTTTTCGCCAACAGTCGCGCTGTGATATTCGTTCGCCTCCAGCAGAAACGGCAGGCCGTGGTAGATGCCTTTCAAATCCTTGCCGGGGATGTTCAGCAGGTTCGGCCTCAGCGTTCCGCACGCCATGACAACCGCATCGTTTTCTTCCAGCAATTTTGAGAGCGGAAAATCTTTCCCGACGCTCGTGTTGCAGACGATCTTCACGCCCTGCCAGCGGATTTGTTCGATCTCGCGATCAATGACATCGCGCGGCAGGCGGAATTCGGGAATGCCCTGGTTCATCATGCCGCCGGGCCGCTCGTGCTTTTCATAGACGGTCACGTCGTGACCCATCAGCGCGAGGTTTCGCGCCGCAGCCAGCCCGCCGGGACCAGCGCCGATGACCGCAATCTTCTTTCCTGACTTCGGGAACCACGGATCGAGAACGACGACGCCCTGCTTCTTGAAATCAGCCGACGAGCGTTTCGAAAAGCAGATCGCGACCGGCTTGCCGAGGCCCGGCCAGCCGTGACGGCATTCGCTCTCGCACGGGCGCGAGCAGACGCGGCCGAGCACGGCGGGGAATACGTTGTCGTGCAGATTGATTTTGTAGGCGAGGTCGTAGTCTCCGCGATAGATCGCGCCGAGATAACCGGGAATGTCGGTGCCCGCCGGGCACTTCGACTGGCAGGGAATATTCTTTTCGAGCCAGTCGAAATCGCGCGGCTTTTCGGCCACGCCCCGCAGCATCGAAACAGCATTTGTCCGGTACGGCGTAGGCACGCCATCGGGCCGCGTGTCGCGCGGTCCGCCGAGGGGATTCTTCGCCTTTTCCCACGTGCGCGGTTTGTCGATCGCGGTCGTCGAGCTGCGAGCCTTTGCCAGCATTTCGGCAAACTCCGCCTTCTTCGGTTGCGCCGCCGCCGCGCGTTCCAGCCACGGCAAAGCATCGGCGGGCTTGCCGAGTTGGAGCAGCGAGACGCCGAGCGAAAACTGCGCGACGGCGGGCAAGCTTTCGGTGATGTACTTCGAGAAATACTCGACCGCCTCGCCGTACATTTCTTTCCGGAACGCGCAGACCGCGCGGATGGCGCGAAGCTGGTTGGTTTCGTTTCCGATTTCCATCGAACGCGACGCGAAGAAGTGCGCGGAATAGACATCTCCCTTCGAATCGCCGCGCTGGTAGTACGCCCGCGCAAGCAGCTCGCATCGCCTCGCATCTTGCGGCGCGCCGTGGAATCGCAGCGCATCAATCGCGAGGTCGGGCTGCGACGCCGCGATGTAGACCTGCGCCAGGCGGATCGCCTCCTCCGGCGTGGCGTCGGGCGAAATCGGCGGCGGCAGAATTTTTTGTGTCGTCATGCTTTTTCCAATCATTGGAAATTTTCGTGCGCCAGATTTCCAATGATTGGAAATTCCGGCGCGGCTTTCATTCCGCCCACGCGACGGCCTCGTCGAAGATGGGCTGGAGTTTCAAGTTCAGCGCGTTGACCGGCGCGGTTGTCGCCAGCAGCTTGCCGAGCAGCTCCGCGAATCTTTCCGTGCCGATGCGGCGGGCGAACTGGCTGAATTTCTCTTCGCGGCTCGCACGTTGCTCAACGTAAATCCCGAGGATGCGGCGCACGGTCGGCACGAGTTCGACGGTCGGAACTTCGACGAGCGGGCGGCCGATGTGGCCGGCATCGTCGAGTCCGCCACCGACGCAAATCTCGAAGCCTTCCTCGCTGCCGGCCGGCATTTCCTTTCGCATGCCGCGCAGGCCGAGATCGGCGATCCAGTGCTGCGCGCAGGAATTCGGGCAGCCGTTCAGGTGGATTTTGATGTGGCCGACTTCCGCGGCGAGTTTCGTATCGCTCGCAAGCTCAGTCATCAATCGTTTGTAGGCATTCGGCGTGTCGCCGACGGCGAGATTGCACACGGTGGTGCCGACACAGGCAACCATGTCGGGCAGGCGTTCGAAGCCTTCGGTGGAAAATCCGGCGGCATGAATCTTGTCGAGCAGCGGCTGGACGTTCGCGTCGGGCACGAATCGGAACTGCATGTTCTGCCGCGCGGTGAACATAAGCGTTCCGTTGCCAAATTCGCGCGCCCACTGTGCGAACAAGTGCGCGTCCTTGCCGCTCATTTCAGATCGTGAAATCATGACGCGAACCGTGTTCATGCCAGCTTGCCGTTGCGGAATGACGGACTGGCCATCCAGGAAAATCCTCTCGATATTCGCCAGACCAGTTGCACGTTCGATGCGCTCGATGCCGCCGACGTTGCGCTCGCGTAGCACGCCGAGAACTGCGTCGGTGAAATTCTGCACGCCCAGCTGGTCAACGATGAATTTGAGCCGCGCGAATGCGCGGACGCGGCGGTTGCCGTGGCGGCGATAAACTTCCGCGGCGGCCTGCGTGACTTTCAAAACGAGGTCGGCGGGCACCCAGTCGAAGATCAGCTTCGCCATGAAGGGGCGCGCGCCGAGTCCGCCGCCAGCATAGTAGCGCCAGCCGGTTTCGCCGCCGCGTTTCACCGGATGCCACGACTGGTCGTTCATCAGCGTCTGGCCGCAGGCGCGGCCGCAGCCGTTGATCGAAATTTTGTGTTTGCGCGGGAAGTTGCGCTGCTCGTCTTTGAGTTCGCGATCTTCGGCGATGGTCATGATCGTCTCGCGGACGTCGCCGATTTCGTGCGGGCAGACGCCTTGCAGCGGACAGGTGACAACATTGCGGGTCACATCGCCGCAGGCATTCTTCGAATCGAGCGCGACTTTCGCGACTTCCTCGTGGATCTTCCAGAGGTCGTCTTTGCGGAGCCAGTGGAACTGGACGGTCATTCGTGTCGTGATGCAAATCTGGCCCTGCGCGAAGGCGTCGGCGATGTCGGCGATCTTGTCGAGCTGGTCGGCGTTGACGAGACCGCCGGGGATGCGCAGCCGCATCATGAAAAAGCCGCGCTGGAGTTGCTGGTAGATTCCGGACCATTTGAACATCGCCAGTTCGTTCGGCGGAATATCGTCCAGCGAACGTTGCGCGATGTCGTTCTTGAAGTCGAAATCCGGATTGATCGTGAGCTTGTCACGTTCAACCTGCGTCAGTTCTGGCTTTGCGGACATGATTTCCTTTGTGATTAGCTGGCGATAACGTCGGCTTCGAGGCCGCGGGATTCGAGGGCTTTGAGTGTCGAAGGGCCAACGGCGAGACAGCTGCGTTTGGCGCGAAGTTCGTCCGGATAGAGTGCGAAGTAGCGGTCAACGGTGCTGGGGCTGGTGAATAGAACACGGGCGAAGGGGATGCGCGGCTGCGGACGCTGCGGCGCGTGCTCGTTGCGATAGAAGATCGCGGGGACGAGTTCGATGCCATGAGCCTTGAGCGCATCGATGCGTTCCTGCTGCGGCGAGTGGTCGGAGCATGGATACAAGAACCGCCCGCGGAAATCCGTGGTGAGTTTTTCGGCGAGGGAATGGACACCGCCCAGGTTGTCGGCCGCACCGTCGGCCTTCAGTCCGAAGCCAGCGAGCTCGTTTTCCGTCGCCGGGCCGACAGCGAGGAGGATCTTGCCCGCGAGATCGCGGGCGTCGCCATGGCGCAGGATTGCTTCCATGAAACTGCGGACGGCAAATCTCGAGGGGAAAATTACGCCGCGGACACCGGGCAAAAGTCCGGCAATATTCTTCGCGCGCTCGTCGAGCGGCGAGGCGGCGAGCTGCAACAGCGGAAAATGAATGAGCGGGCCAAATTTCAGGAAACCTTCGGGATCGGTGCCGAGAAAAAGCGTTGCCGGTGTTTCGGGAAACTGGCGCGTGCCGAAGAGAAAAACCGCAGGCGATTCAAGGCCGAGCTTGTCAACGTTGTCGAGCGTCGTGCGGACGAGTTGTTCGTCAGCGTAGCCGAGCCGCTCGCACGCGATGACGCTGGCATCGTCCTTCCAGCCCGCGGCGCGAAGCTGACTGCGTATGCCTGCGATTTCTTTCGCGCCCATGTACACGGCGATATTTCCCGCATCCGGCGGTGGCAATGGCGGCGCGTCGTCGACCGGAATCGGCAGCGCCGAGACGAAGGTCACGCGGCTGCTGCCGCCGCGATGCGTCAGCGGGCTGCGCGCGTGAGCGGCGGCAACCTGCGCGGCGGTCGGCGCGGGGACAACATCAACACGGATGTTCCAGGCGGTGAGGAATTCGAGTTCCTCGGCCTCGCGTCCGAAGATTCCCGGATCGCCGCCGTGCAGGCGGACGACGAGCTTTCCCTTTTCCGCCTCGTGCAACATGAGTCGGTGAATTTCAGATTGAGGCGTGGAATCACCGCCAAAGATCTTTCCAACAGCAACGGCCTTGCCGGAAATTTCCGCGAGGATTTCGTCGGGCAGGAGCCGGTCGTGGAAAATCACGTCGGCCTGCTTGAGATATTGCCGCGCGCGCTGCGAAAGCAGGACGATGTCGGCGGGGCAGCCGACGAGGGCGACGAGGCCGGCGGTCTTGCGAACATCGAGTTTGCCAAGCAGGCGCGCGAGTTCGCGGTCGCTCTCGCGGGTGGTGATGGCGAGGCGTCCCTGCTGCGGCGCGGGATTGTACGGAAGATAGCCGCTGATGCGGTTCGCGAGGCCGAGGCGTTCGAGCGCGCAGGCGGCGACGATGATCGCGTCGTAGTCGCCACGGTCAAGTTGTTCGAGCCGGCCGTCGATGGTTCCGCGCAGCGGCTTCATTTCGACGCCCGGATATTGCCGCCGGATTTCGACTTCGCGTTTCGGGCTGCTCGTGCCGATGACGCGAACCTTTTCGGATGTCAGACCAGTGCGGATGACCAGCGCGTCGCGGATATCGCGGGCGGGCAGGAACGCGGCGACGGCGATGCCGAGGCGCAATTGCTTGGGAAGATCCTTCGCGGAATGAACGCCGAAATCGGCGCGGCCCGCGAGCATTTCGTCATCGAGATCGCGGGTGAAAAAATCGTCGGGGACTTTCGGATCGCTGAGCGAAATTTTCAGATCGCGATCGCCGATGGTTTCGACAAGGAGCCGTTCAAGTTTGACGTCCGATGGCAGGATCGCCCGGACCAGCGCGACAGCTTCTTCAGTCTGGGTGGTTGCGAGGCGGCTTTTTCGTGTCGCGTAGGTCAGCGTTTTTCTTTCTCCTGTGTTCATGCTTTCTCAATGCGAATCGGCGGCATCATGTTCGTCTCTTCGAAATCCTGTCGTCCAGAAATCTCCGCAACCCTATTTCGTCATCTCGCAAAATACAATCGGACAGCACGGGATTTATCCCGTTTTCTCCCGAAGAATTCGTGCGGGCCGGGCGGCTGGACATTGGCGGACAGAAAAGCCGCCCCGGGCTTTTCGCGGGGCGGCTTTTGTCGAATCGCCAGCGGCCGGCTATTTCGCCGGGGCTGTCGTCGCAGGCGGCGCAGCTGGCGGTGCAGGTGCCGGGGTTGTGGGTGCCAGCGCTACCGGGGCGGGCATTGCAGTGTTCGCAGGCTCCGCCGGTTTTGCCGGTTCGGCCTGCTTGCCGCATGCGGCCACGGCTGCAAGGACAATCGCGATGGCGAACGACTTGATCAGTGTCTTCATTTTCGCTCTCCCGTGCCGGACATTTGCCGGCCAAGGATGATACCTCAGCGCCGGTCGAAACGCCAACGCGGGTGTGCCACCGGCCCCGGCCGGAGGTTTCCAATCATTGGAAAATGCGGCGGCGATTGCTTCCAATGATTGGAAATTTGCGGCGAGGGCTGCCGCGGTTTCGCTGGCGGGTATTTACGGAATGAGCGTTTCCTTGTATCTATGAACGGGGCGCAGGCGGAAAGTCGAACGGACGGACGTCCTGGGTCATAACAACGGAAGATTTCAGGTGCGAATGTCAGTTCGACAACAGAGCGGTGGGGTGTTGGCGTGTATCGCAGGCGCGTGTCTGGCGCTCGCCGGAGGCGGCGCGGCGGCGAAACCGCCGGCCGGGGAGGCGGCCATCTTCAATCTGGCCGCCATGTCGGACAACGAATTTCAAGCGAAGCTGGCGGCATCGCCGGGCGCCGGGCTCCGCAACCACGCGACGCCCCACTTCGTGCTCATGCACACGCACGACGAGGCTTGGGCCGCGAGCATGAGCGGCTTTCTGGAACGGCTCTACGACAATTTCGCGCGCGCTTCCGCCTCGGCCGGCTTTGCCGTCTGCAAGCCGAAGACGCCGCTGATGTGGCTGTGCTTCTGCGATGCGGCCGCGTTCGAAAAATACAATTCCGATTTCGAAGGCCGCGGCCGGCCGGCCTTCAAGAGCTTCTACTCATCGCGGACCGATCGCGTCCTTTTGCTGGAGGCCGCCCCGACGGCGGCAATTCTCGACGACGACGCCACGCGCATCGCCCACGAAATGGCGCATCAACTTTCCTTTAACTGCGGCCTGCAGACGCGCGGCGTGATGTATCCGCTGTGGGTGTCGGAAGGGCTGGCCATGCTCTTCGAATCGGCGCTCCTCTCGCCGGACCTTTTCGCGGCCGACAATCCGGCCCGGCGCGAACAACTGCGCATCGCGAGCGAACATCACCGGCTGAAGCCGCTGAAGGAATTCGTTTTGATGACGCAGGCGCCGGTGGACACGGAGGCGCGCATCGATTTCTATGCGCAGGCATGGGGCCTGGCGAACATGATGCTTCGAGAGCACCGCGAGGCTTTCGCCCGCTACCTCGCCATCCTCGCGCAGATGGACGGCGGCCGGCGGCCCGACGCGGCGCTGGCCCGAGAATTTCAATCGGCCTTCGGCGATCCCTCAACGCTGGAGTCGAGATGGCAAAGCCACCTCGCACTTTTGAACTCCCCGCAACGCGGGAAAGCCCCCGCCGTATCCGCCGCCCTGCCGCACACGCCCGCGCCGCGCGGTTGAAGAAACAAGGCCCGCGATACGACTCACGCACGCGGGCCTCGCTCACTAGACTCATCCGGTCTCAATAGCTGAATGGCGAGACCGGGTCCTGGGGTTTGTCGTCTCTCGGCGAGTCCGGCACCTTATTTTCCTCGGGCTGGTCCGGGCTTGATCGTCGGATTATCACCGGCGGCATCGGCGGCTCCCTGCCCTCGCCCACGAAACCGAGTTGATCCCAGTAGGCATCGGCTTTGTAGGCGATGCCGTGGAGCTCATCGGTCGTCATGGCGATGGAGGCCGCGCGCTCGTTTGAATCCACGGTGAGTCCATTCCAGTCAACCGATGCGAGCCTGCGGCCGAATCCAAGCACTCCGCCCGTCGCGATGGTGGCCTTGGTGACGGTGTGATTCGGCACATCAACGAGCAGGTCCCGGATGGTCCCCGCATCATGGTCGTACGAATCATTCACCCTCAGCCCCAGCAGCGACGTGACCCTTTGCGACCACGGCAGCGCCGGATCAGGTGCCGCCGCGTCCATGGTCGCCTGCGCCCTGGTGTAGTCATAGGTGAAGTAGGACCGATCGGCAGCCAGCGTCACCTTGTCAATCGGCGCTCGCGTGAACTTGCCGTCTCCGAGGCTGCTGCCGTAAGGCAGAAACTCCAGATACGAGATCGCCGTGCGATCCGGCGCCAGAACGATTTCACGCACGACGCCCAGGTCAACTCCGGCCTTATCCTTCACCAGCAGACCGATGATCTTGCTTGCCCGCTCAATCACCGGCGGCTGCGAAGATGTCGTCATCGGGCTTGTGCCGGGCTTCTCGCTCGTCGCCTCACCCGCCTGCGCCATCGTCGCCACGCCGTTTCCCAGCGCGATCGCCAGGAACATCACCCACGATTTTCTTGTCACTGATTTCATTTTTCCGCTCCCTTCAGTTCAGATTTTTGACTTCAGCTTGTTCGACTCCTTCCGATTTGTGCGCCGCTCATCGCGGCGCGCTACGCTTCCACATGGGATTCACTTCCTTTCCTTGCGTCGCTCGCACGGCCCGGCCAATCCGCGCCGGCGATCCGCGCCAAATATCCGGACGCCCCGCTCGCTATGGAGTGCACGGCTTGGATTGAACGGGCCGTGATGGATTGTCCTTGGAGAACTCCGGCCGGTACGACCGGAGCTGCGACGCTGCCAACTAAAAGCCTTATCAGCATGAATTCTCTCCGCGCTTTGAACGCGAACGCTGAAAAGCTAAGGCCGGTTCCCGCGCCCGTCAAACGACCCGGCCCTCGCGCACGCCGGCCGCGATCGGCGATCACTTCCAATCATTGGAAAAGACCGCGCCGCAAATTTCCAATGATTGGAATTCACGCAGCCTCCGCGTTTCCGTATTCTCCGCCGCTCATCAATCAGGAGACCGCCGATGTTACGAAAACTTTTGCTGCCGCTCGTTGCCCTCACCATTTCGCTGCTCGCACTCGCGCCCGTACGCGCCGACGACGCGAAGCCGTTTCTTCATCCGCTCTTCAGCGACGGCGCGGTCCTGCAGCGCGACGTAAAAGTTCCCGTATGGGGCTGGGCCGAACCCGGCGAGAAGATCACCGTCGAATTCGCCGGCCAGAAACAAACCGCGACCGCGGGCGCTGACGGAAAATGGATGGCGAAGCTCGAACCAATGAACGCTTCAGCGGAGCCGCGCGAACTCGTCGTCACCGGCTCGGCCGCAAATCACAAATCGCAGATCACAAATATTCTCGTCGGCGACGTGTGGATTTGCTCCGGCCAGTCGAACATGGAAATGGGCATCGGCGGGTGCAACGCCCCCGGCGAAATCGCGTCGGCAAACTTTCCGCTCGTCCGCCTGCTCACCGTTCAGAAGGCCGTGAAATATGAGCCGATCGAAACGACGGCGTGCAAATGGGAGCCGTGCAGCCCGCAGACCGTCGCGGCCAATGGCTGGGGCGGATTCTCCGCCGCCGGATTTTTCTTCGGCCGCGAATTGCACAAGGCGCTCAACATTCCCATCGGCCTGATTCACTCCTCGTGGGGCGGTACGATCTGCGAAGCGTGGGCCAGCGCCGAAGGCCTCGCCCCGCTCGCCGATTTCAAGGACCGCGTCGAACAGGTACAGAAAACCGCCGCCGCAAATCGCGAAGGCAAGTCCGGCCCCGACGCGATGCAGGAATGGTACGCAAAGAATGATCCCGGCACGCGCGACGGCTGGGCCAAACCCGACGCCGACGATTCCTCGTGGAAACCCGCCGACGTCTCGAAGCCGTGGGAGCAAAACGGACTTCCCGAATTCGACGGCATCGGCTGGTATCGCAAATCATTCGAAGCCCCCGCCGACTGGGCCGGCAAGGATCTCACGCTCAGCCTCGGCGCGATTGACGACATGGACACGACCTTTGTCAACGGCGTCAAAGTCGGCGGCAAGGACGTCTTCAACACCGAGCGCTTGTACAAAATTCCCGGCGCCCTCGTGAAAGCCGGCCGCAACGTCATCGCCATCCGCGTGCTCGACAACCAGGGCCAGGGCGGCATCTACGGCAACACCGCGCTGCTCCACGTCGGCCTCGCCGGAAATCCTCAATCCAACCTCGCGCTGGTGGACGGCTGGAAACTCAAGGACTCCGCCCCGCTCGCCAAACTCAACGGCCGCCCCGCCGGAATCACCGACAACAACCCCAACGTCAGCACCGTCCTCTTCAACGGCATGATCGCCCCGCTGGTCCCCTTCGCGATCAAGGGCGCCATCTGGTATCAGGGCGAATCCAACGGCAACCGCGGCATGCAATATCGCTCCCTCCTCCCCGCCATGATCGCCGACTGGCGTGCCCACTTCGGCGTCGGCGACTTCCCCTTCTACATCGTCTCCCTCGCAAACTTCCAGCAGACCGCCGCCGAACCCGGCGAAAACGACTGGGCCAACCTCCGCGAAGCCCAGGCCATGACCGCGAAGAACTTCAAGAACTGCGGCCTCGCCATCACCATCGACATCGGCGACGCCGCCGACATCCATCCGAAAAACAAAATGGAAGTTGGCCGCCGCCTCGCCCTCGCCGCCCTCGCCCAGACCTACGGCCATCCGATCGAATTCTCCGGCCCGTGGTATCGCGAAATGAAAGTTGAAGATGGAAAGATCCGCCTCAGCTTCGATCACGCCGCCGGCCTCCTCGCCAAAGGCGACAAACTCACCGGCTTTGCCATCGCCGGCGAAGACAAGAAATTCGTCTGGGCCGACGCAACGATTGACGGCAAGACCGTCATCGTCTCCTCCGACAAAATCCCCCAGCCCGTCGCCGTCCGCTACGCCTGGGCCGGCAATCCCGTTTGCAACCTCTACAACACCGACAACCTCCCCGCCGTCCCCTTCCGCACCGACACCTGGCCCAGCCCGACCGACAACAACAAATAACTGGGCGCGGCGACGTCCCGTCGCCGATAAACTTCCAATCATTGGCAAAGACCGACGCGCATTCTTCCAATCATTGGAAACACTGGGAGCGGCGGCGTCCCGCCGCCGTCGGTATGGGGGCGGGGGCATCTTGCCCCCGTGGGCGGCGGGACGCCGCCCCTCCATAAAGAAAAGCGTCCCGCCGCCGGTTCGACAGGCCCGGACGGGCCGCACGTTGACAGCCCGGCGCAACGCGCCGGGAACAGGACACGAAAAATGGACAAGCCCGGAAAGGGCGAAACCTCCCGCGCAATTACGCCCCGTCAGGGCTTGGGTTGTCGGCATTCATTAACCCGTTGTGTCCCGCCCCGACAACGCTCCGCAGCGGCAGCGAAGCCGTACACTCGCTGCGGTTGGTGGGCGTTTGCCTAAGCATTAGCAGACCACTTCGCCCTTCTCGTCTATGACTTCCCATTCGATGTCATCATCGTTTGGGACTCCAACGAGTTCATCTCCCCGGTCATTCGCAGCACGGATCGAGTCAAATGGCTCAGGCAAGGTGTATGGATGAGCAGGCTGATGATCACATGTGCCGCGATCCCAAGACTTGTGGCAATAGATTCTGACGAAGTAATTCATTTCCTTTTCTCGTAGCCCACCAGTGCCTCTCTAGTTTTCAGGATGCGCGCGGATGGGGTGGAGATCTGGGTTCTTGCCATCACGCTGCTGCGCATAAATCCCGGGTTCGAACATGGCTGTTTTGTAGTCCCCGGCGGCTGGTAGTCAGCCTTCATTTGAGCGCTTCCCATGCTCTAAGGGTGAAAATAGCAGGAAGGAAACACAACAGCGCGATGATGAGCGGGATGATCATAAAGGGCGAAGGTTGCATACTCGCGCATATTATAAATATCATTACAGCGATGCTCGCGGACATAAGAGCGAAGAGGATTGCCGTAATCTTCCTGCCGAGGAGTGCTGCTGCGGCGATCAGAATTGGCAGCAGACCAGTCAAAGGCCATGTCGGACTTATATCATGCTGGCCGCCTTTTGTGACGAAGCACAAGAATAGCATACATACCCCCCCCATTATCGCTAGCGAGGCCAAAGCTCTGAGTGCTGAGACGGCATCGCACTTCTGCTTCCATGTATCTGCTTTGAGTTTCATTGCCATCATCAGCCATCAAGTGCTTGTCCACTTTTCAGGATGCGCGCGGAGACTGTGGAAATCTGGTTTCTTGCCCTCACGCTGCTGCGCATAAATCCCGGGTTCGAACATGGCTGTTTTGTAGTCCCCGGCGCGGCGCGGGGGAAGTCTTTGTTTGCGCAAGGCCGCCACTGGCCCGGCGCAGCGTCACGCCGCCCGAGCGCTGGCCATGTCCGACCAGGCGCCGGGGCCGGCATGGTTGATCGCGCGGACGCGCACGTGATAGAGCACACCCGGCGTCAGCCCGGTGATGGGCATCCGCAGCGGCGTGGTCGCCGGGCCATAAATCCGCCAGTTCGACTCGACGAGCGTGTCGCCCTCGCAGATGGCCAGCTCATAGACCTTCGCCCCCTTCACGCCACGGCTCCGCGCCACCAGCATCCCAGGAAGCTCGCCGTAGCGTGCGGTGAACTCCTGCGGCGCGGGCAGCGGAACCTTGTTCGGCACGCCGCGCTCGCGGCTGAGCGCAAATCCGGTGGCCTCCAGCATCAGCAGGTCGCCCCCGGCCTTCTGCATCAGATAGTTTCCCAGCGCCCGCAGCTTGTTCGACAACGCCACGCGCAACATTTTCCTCCCCGCGATCGCCTGTTTGCTGCCGTTGGCCGCATGCGACTTCGCCTTCGCATAGGTCGCCACATCTTCCGCCAGTTGGGCTGGCATGTATGGTCCATCGGCCAGAAGCCACGGCGCAGGGAAGAACGAAAGCGCCTGTTCCGTGCCCATGGTGGTGGCGATCATTGAGGCACGCGACGCGAACGCCGTCTCACTCAGCTCATCGAACGAGATAATCAACCGTCTTTGCATGGTTTCCTCACCTTTCTGGCCTGAATGCACCCCGAATTAACCAAAACTACGCCTCGAATGCAAGACCTCCGATCCATCGGAGATCCACCCTTATGCCCGCATGAGCCCGAACATATGCCTGATGATTACATCACCGACCCATCGGAGGTCCACACATATGCCCGTATGTGCCAGAACATATGCCTGATGATCGCATCACCGACCCATCGGAGATCCGCACATATGCCCGTATGAGTCCGGACATATGACTGATGATCGCACCACCGATCCATCGGAGCTCTGCGCATATGCACGTATGTGCCCGAACATCTGACTGATGATCACACCTCCGACCCATCGGAGGTTCGCACATATGCCCGATGTGCGCGTCCATCCCGCCTGATGTTCTCACACATCTGCCCGAACTACGGACACAAACGCCCGCAGTTTCCGCATGTTTGCCAGATGTACGGACACAACCGCCGGAAGAATGCGCACAAATGCCCGATGCCTGCACCCTCGCGTTCGATCACTCGACACCTCACTTGCTTCGCTGGGTGGATGTTACCGTCTTCACGAACAGAGATCGCAAATGATCCCTGCCGATCGGTCGTGCAAATCGGCGCGCGCGTCTCCGGCGCAGACGCCTTCCGGCACGACCTGGATCTGGCCAACGGCGTACAGCACGGCGACATTCCGCAGTTCGACGACGCGAGCAAGGCCTGGCGGCCCACGCGCGGCGTCACGCAGGACATCATGGTCCCGCGCCTCGAAGGCGGCTACACGATCCTGCACTTCGTCAGCGGCCTGCTGATGAGCACCGAAATCGGCGCGTGATCCCATCAGCGGACGGAGGGCGGAGGGTGGAAGAGAGGACGGAGGACGGAGGACAGAGGATGGAGGGCGCGGTTACACCCGCGCCGTCGCGGAGTCGGCATCGCATATTTCCTGAGAAATAATGTTCATAGCATGAATATTATTCATCGTTTTTGATGATAAATCGTAAATACCATGACATATCATCAACCAACCCCAAACAACCTCATTGCAAATCATCATTTTCAATGGATATAATGCTGCTGCATATCGTGAAGAATGCATGACCAACCGCATCGAATGGAATCGATCTCGTCCGAACCGTGAGCAAGGATACCATCAGCCAAGCCTTCGAGTCGTGAGAGAAGGTGTTTTGAAACGATGTGCCGACACGACCCAACCTGCGGATGACGATGAATACTGGAGACCACATGATGACTGAAAAAAACCGTGCAGATCTTTTCGCAATCGCCGTGTCTGTCGTGATGTTTTCAATGACCGGTTGTGGACCCAACGTTGAGCGGATAACGGACCCCAATGCACTGGCGAAGTTAGCCATTGAAGCAAATGCCGGGGTGTCCAAAAGCAGCTATGTCAAAGGGCAGCAAGCCCTGCAGAAACTCATCCGGATCGATCAGACGTTCCTGCCGACGATTGCCGAGGAAGCCCACCAGAGCGAGATTCGCAGGGATGCGATCCAACATGTTACCGATCCCGAAGCACTGGCCAGGATTGCGTTGGCAGAGGTGGATAATAGCGTGAGTAGATCAGCCTATGACAGGCTGACGGGGATGACGAACAGTCCTCTGCCCCCGCGCGACGGCCCCGGGGTGAATAACCTGATGACAGCCGGCCCCTCAAAGGCGCACGGTGATTTTGCCGCGTTGGTGACGTTCCGCGAGGTTTCCGCCACACTTCCTGAAGAGCATAGAAAACGACTGACCGACATTATATGGAAAACTCTCAGATTGCTGTCATCTCCGCCAATCAAGGCCCAGGTTGGCTTTGTCGAGAATATCAGGGTGAACTGGGAACCGCGATCAGCGACGTACTCCCGCAGGCATGAACTTGGCCAGATTACGGACGATGCGAAAACCGTGATGAACGGAGAGGCCTTCACACTTTCCATCACGCTCAGCAAAGGGCACCGGACTTTCACCCGCGGCTGGGAAACCATGTTTCCATCTTCGCGGGATGCTGGTCCCCAGAATGAATTCAAACCAATAGGTGGCGAAGAATTTGATCGTTTCTGTGACTGCACTGCGGTCAGCCGTGAGTTTCTGGCAACAGTTCTCGGTCAACTACCGCCAGCTTCTTCCAACTAGAAAGGAAGAATGGGGTGAGTCGCTAAGTTAGCAGTTCATGAAAGCGCCGAACCCGCCGCCGGCCAAGATTCGCCCGAAGCCGGGCGAAAGACGCAGTGGTGATGGCGGGCATGAGAAAATGAACCTATGATGATATTCAATGTAGTCGTCCTAGTCGGGGCGGGCATCGTGCTTGCGTTGAGAAAGTATTGGACTCCGCGAATAGTTTTCACGCTCATGCTACTTTTCATGAGCTGGAACATCATGGACGCTGGCGTCGGATGTGCCATGCGAAATCTCGTAAAGCACTCCCGCATGGATGGCACGAAATCCAAAGAGTATCTCGACGGCTGGATGGATGGAGCAAGAGCCACGCAAGATGCGGCAAACAAGTTCCGAGACCCTGTTCTGATTATTGCGCTCGCCTTTTCCGCTCTCAGTCTGATTCCAAAGAAGGGTAATGCTAGCAAAGCCGAACCCGCCGCCGGCCAAGATTCGCCCGAAGCTCGCGTGGATGGGAACGCGACGAATGGCGGGCGAAAGACGCAGCGGTGAAGAACCCCAACGGGGTTGATAGCCTCCAGCCCAGCGGTTGCGAGTCTTCGAGCTACCCTGGGAAAACGCGCACATGAATAATCATCCTATTTCATGGAACGACCCTGAAAGGG
>CAIVKH010000093.1 GCA_903906425.1 uncultured bacterium | reverse complement strand
GGCCGCGGCCTCGCTTACGCTGCGTCCGCGGCCTGCCTCGCTGGTGTCACTCAAATTGTTCACGTCACCCACCGCGGCGTCATCGCGCTCATTCACGCCGGGTGCAGGAACGTCTGATTGTCCGGCGTTCATGGCGTGATTTCCTCGGAGGTCTCGCGCAAGAAGCGCTCAATTTCCCACACCGGATATAGCGGACGTCGCGTCGCCCTCGACGGGCGCAATAGGCCACGCTTCGTCAGGCGATCAATTGTGACGGCTGAAACGCCCAGCGAGTCGGCGGCCTCGACTCGCGACAACGCCAGCTTTTGACTTGCCGCGTTTCTTTGAATTTCGTTTTTCATGCCGCGAAACTACGCGCGGCTTTTCTTGAGAAATACCGACAGACTTTTTCGCAGCAGGGGGATTTTTACACGGGCGACCGCGTGATCGAAAACGCAGACCAATGCGCTCACATATCTTTTCTATGCACTTCATCTTCCCACGGTCATCTGCCCACTTCACGGTGGATCGAAGCCAGTCATGCAACTCTCGAACACTTTCAAGTTTTTCGACGAACCCCCAAAAGAACCACATCGTGAAATAGATATTCTGCGCCCGCGTGGCACCAACAAGCTCACCTATCTCTGTGAACGTTCCCTTTTCAGCCGCAGTAGAAAATCCTCCAGCATATTCCTTCAATTCATCAAACGATATTTTGTCAGCCGTTTTTCTGGCCTCCTCCGCCACTGCGAGTCTCGTATCTCGTATATTATCAATCAACGTACCCATGAACTTTCGCGTCGGTTCATTTGCTTTCGCGAGATCCAAGGCAGCACCAATACCTCGACTGTCTGGATGAAATGCCGCCAATTCGTGGCCTATAAGTTTGCCGACAAAATCCGCAGGAGAGAATTTACATTTGCCTGCAATCAATTTCTTGATCTGGAGGGTTGGTGCGTACTGGTTCGCAAGCTCCGCTTCAATCTTCTCGACCCATGCCGGCTCTTTTTCTTCTTCTTTCTTCCTTCGTCGTTTCGCTTTGACTATGGCTTCGGAAATCTCCCTCACAAACCACTGGTCAAATTTCTCGTTAACATTGGCGGGAACTTTACTCAAGAATTGCGATACGATTTCGGGCGAGTTCACCACCTTAAAGAATATCATCCACCGGGGATTTGCTTTAAGGAGACTCGGAATGTCCATCGCTTCGAATGCGATAGGCAGTGCCTTTTCTATCGAGGCCTCGACTTTGCGTTTGCTTCTTTCCATGAACTTCAACCAAGCATCATTCGAGTCTTCATTTTTCATGGTCATTCTCCCATTTGTGTTCCGAATGTCATCCGTTGTGCCATCGCCGCGCTGTGTTCGTCACGCAAATGTCCGTACGTTCTCGCAACCAGAATCCCGCCATCCTTATGGCCCAGCCAGCCGGCAATCGTTTTGAAATCGACACCTGCTTCGATGGCATTGCTGCAAAAAAAGTGCCGCAAATGATGATGAGTGAAATGCGAGAGGCCTGCTTTATTGCACGCGTTCTGCATTCCCTTCTTGGCGCTGTCGATGGTGACGATTCGTTCTGTTGGTCGCGGCGGCTGATCCAGCATCGCCGTCATCGACTGTAGAAATCGATCAAGTGCGGGGAATAATGGGACGACGCGCACCTCATGATTCTTTGTGCCCTTTTCTCCCCCTGTCACGGTGAACGACTTCTTGGCGAAATCCACATCGCCCCAAAGCATGTTCGTTGCTTCCGCCAGTCTGCATCCGCTGTAGGCGAGGAGTTCGCACAAGTTGGCACCCTCCTGGGCCTCATCACGCAACGCGCGCATCGCCTTGATCAGCCGCTGAAATTCCTCTTTCGTCGGAATCACAATTCTGTGCCGAGGCAGTTTCATTTGTTTCAAGTTCGCGGCGGGATTTTCGAGGATGAGGCCGTCGCGCAGCGCGAAATTGAAGATGCGAATCAGCGTCTGCCGTTCGTAGTTGAAGGTCCGCGCGGCAATTTCCTTGCTGCGAATAAAGGCCCATCGTGCAACGTCCGTTTTCGTGATTGAGCGAATTCGCGACCCGCCAAATGTCCTGTTCAAATTTCTCAGCAGGCCCTCCTGCCGATTAAGCGAAGACAGTTTCATCGACGGGCCATCCGAATGAAGCCAGCGTTCGCCCAGCTCGCTGAATTTCTCCCGACCGTGCTCATCCGTCGAAATGCGCGAGACCTTTTCTTTCAGATCGGCCAGCCGGCGTTTCGCCAGCGCCTGGTCCGCCGTCTTCAGCGACTTCTTGATCTGCTTGCGGCCGGACTTGAGAATTGCATAGTATTTGTCGGATTGCGTGGAGCGATAGAGGCATTGACCAACACGATGAAGAGTTTGACCGACAGTTGCAGGCGTCTGAGGAGTTGTTTTCATACGTCGGCTATTATCGGGTTACAACTATGGGTTACAAGTCTTAAATGCCGGAAAATAGTCTATTTCGTAATATGCTGTAATACATCTAGTTAAGTGTAATTGCCCCGGTAGCTCAGGTGGACAGAGCAACGGATTTCTAATCCGTCGGTCGTGGGTTCGAATCCCGCCCGGGGCACCATCATTTCAATCAATAGAATCGGGCCTAGAATCAGTATTTTCCTCGCGTCTTTCCGACATGGCCATTTTCAGGTTTTGGTTACGGATAGGCGCCCTTCTCGTAGAACTCTATCGATGCTTTCTCAATCGTCATCTTGCCGTTGTCGAGCACGATGATCTCGTTCGTCATTCCGAATTTAACGAAGGGCGTGACGTTGATCTCCATGAAATTATAGATGTTGCCGTAGGGCGCATAATAATTGCCGTTAAGAATGATTCCGTTGATCCCGGCGTTGTCGCAGATTACATGCACCAAGACCGTGCGTCCGGCCTGTTTGGACCCGATCTCCACTTCGCACCGTTGCGCGCCGCGTTCTGGTGCTTTCGCTGGCAGCGGGCTGGGGTTTGAGCAAGTAAGGAAATCCTTCGCGTAACTCCACTCGTTGAGCGTTTGCAGGACCACCGGTTCGGGATGATAGGTGATCCATGCCGGCGTCATGGTGCCGAGCGGCGGCTCCGCGCCCCAGATCTCCGTGGTCAGGACATGCGTGCTCCCCGCAACGAGAATACCGCCGAGATCATTCGTGACGTTCTGATTGCCGAATGCCTTGCCGCCCATGTACCGGCGGATTCCTCCGTTACCGGGCGGCTCGGATTTTCCGAAGATATAGACTATGCCCCGGCTCCACCCGGCCTGGACGGTGAAGTGCTTGCGAAAGACGACGCGGAACCGACGTCACGCCGGGAAGCACCCCGAGATCAGACACGTACTTCGCCAGAACCAGCCTGGCGTTCTCATCACTCTCGCATCGGATCGCAAGGACGGATGACCGGGGACTGCCCACAAAAAGCGTCTGCCTGCCCGAGACGGTTCCGTAGGCCCGCAGTCGCACGCGGGGAAACTAGTCGGCCGCATCTGGCGAAGACGGCATTTGCGAAAAACAAACACCGCCGGGAAGCCCCGCAACAGCCAGCAACACCGCGGCGAACCTGAACAAACCAACTCGTATCATTTGATCTCACCCGTCATTTCCAATCATTGGAAAACCTCGCCATCAGTTGTCTCCAATCATTGGAAGTTCACGACCGCGGAAGTTCCAACGATTGCAACCTGGCGCGCACGATCCTCTCCAACCATTGGAAAGTCTGGAGGGTGGGGTCTTCGCCGGTGGAGCGGGGATGATCCTCCAGCAGGCTCTGCGTCATATAGGTGTCCAGCTTCTCCGGCACGCGCGCGGGCATTTCGCAAAACTTGATCAGATTCAGGCAAAGCTCTACGACCATCCCAAGCTTCTTTTGCCACCAGCCGCCGCGCACATGACCATAAAGACGACTTGGCGGCAGGCGGGGCGCGGGCTTTCGGTTGGCCGGTCAGAGGACGGTGTGGCGGGGTTCGATCAGATAGAGGGAGCAGGTGATGGTCCAGGCGTCGTCGAGGGCCATGCGCTTGAGTTCGTGGCCGGGGCCCCAGGAGTCGGTGTAGAGAATTTCGCTGGTCTTGGGGTTGTAGCCGATGATCAGCCGCAGGTGGCCGCCGACAGTCTGTTTGGGCAATGCCGGTTTTTCGGCGACTTTGCCGAGTTGGACGCCCCATAGGACGGGGATGGCCTGATCCACGTTCTTGGTGATGTCGGCGAGGAAGGTCTTCATGCCGGCGGGCGGCTTGGTGCGGATGTCGCGGAGGATGGCCGTGTCCATCTTTCCGTAGATGGCGGCGATGTCGATTTCGTTGCCAAGCTTGATTTCGGCGAGGCGCTTTTTGCGGGCCGCCTGGTTGTAGCGGTCAATGAAGTGGACGAATTCCTGGACGCTGAAATCCTGGAGGACTTTGACTTTGCAGCCGAGTTTGATGCCGGCGCGGCGGAGGGCTTCGAGCATGGTGCGCGGATCGGTGCCGCCCTGCGCGCTGGAGGCGGCGAGCTGGGCGAGTTCGTGCTGGTCAATGTCCATGCCATAAAACCGCATGACGCGCTCGGCGGTGGCGACGGCGCAGTAGCCTTTCTCGCCCTGGTCCACCATCGGCACGCCGGTGAGCAGCACGTCGCCGCCGGCGTCGTGTTTGATTTTGGTTTTGAGGCTCGCGGTCGAAACGGTCGCGGCGGCGGCGGCCGTGGAATTTTGGTGCGCACCGAGGGGCGCGATCTGGACTTTCACATATTCGGGGCGGAAGGCGAAGTGGCCGGTGGCGTCTTTCGTTGAATAGGACCAGAGCAGGCGCGTGGAAGTGGTGGCGTTGGTCCAGGTCAGCCCGTCGCGCCGCACGCCGGTGGTTTTCAGCTGGTCGGTGGCGGGCACCGGCTTGCCCGCGGCCGATGCGCCGATGCGTTGCTGCGCGTTCGAAACGAGCGCGACGAATCGCTCGCGCGGGATTTCGCCGGAGTCGCCGCGGTCGTAGAGGACGAGGCTGATTTCCGTGGGCTTGTCGCCGTTCATCTGCATGACCGCGTCAACCACGGGCATTTCGAAAAGCGTGTTGGTGCCGATGATCTTTGCGGACTGGTGGTCGGAAGAAACCCACGCGATCTGCAGATCGCGATGTTGCGATGCGATGGATGTTGCGTCGCTCTGCCACAGCCTGGCGTCATCGAGCAGCGGGTCGAGTTCGGCCGCGCGCGATGCGGGCACGGACAGGGCGAGGACGAAGATGACGCGCAGAAGATTCATGCCGGCATTCATCGCGAAAAAGAACGCCCGAATCAACATCTGGTCTTCGTCAATGATCATTTCGCATCCGTTTGGTGGTTCATGATTGCAGTCGCGGCGTCGTTCCGCTACCCGTCGCCACCCTTTGCAAACATGTCCGTGAATCCGACAGCGTATGATGTGCGCGGCTACGCGCACCGGCCCCCGCCGCGATGGCGATGGATATTTCCCGTCATCGGCGCGGTGGCCGTTGTGGTCGCGCTGGTCATCCTGGTGGTGCACGTTCGCCGGCGCGTGAAGGCCGAGCCGAAGACGCCGGTGGCCCAGGTGGTCGTTGCGCCGAAGCCCGCGCCGCACGTCGTTTCAAACGCGCCGCCCGTCTTCTGGCGCAAGCTGGTTTGTCCGACAGACCGCACGAATATCCTCGATGCGCCGATTGCGGAATCGTTCCAGGACACCGGCACGGGCGATCCGCGATCGGGAATGTTCGGGACCTTGCGAACGAGCGAATCGGGACTCGGCCAGTTTCACGAAGGCCTGGACATCAAGTGCCTCAAGCGCGACCGCCACGGCAACCCGCTTGACAAAGTCTATGCCGTCGCCGAGGGCCGCGTGGCCTACGCGAGCCGCATCGGCGGAAATTCGAACTACGGAAAGTACATCGTGCTGCTGCATCCCGACCGCGTCGGCGAAATCTACACGCTGTACGCGCACCTCTCCGAAATCGAGCCCGCCGTCCAGCCCGGCGCGTTCGTGACGGCCGGCGAGACCATCGCGCTGATGGGACACACGTCGTCGTCGCCGATTCCGGTCGAGCGCGCACATCTGCATTTCGAGATCGGCCTGGTCATCAACACGCATTTCACCGAGTGGTATCGCGGCAAGCGGCAGACGCCGGATCACGGGAACTGGCACGGCTGGAATTTACTCGGCGTGAATCCGCTCGACGCGCTGCGCTTCGCGCACGACCGCGGCAAAATGGATTTCGGCGAATTTCTCAAGACGACGCCCGTCGCATTCACCCTGGCGATCCGGGCCGCGCAGCTTCCGGATTTCTTCCGCCGCTATTCCGTTTTGTGGCAGGGCGCGCCGTTCGACGGCGCTGCGTTCGTGATCACCGTGAACGAAAACGGCACGCCGTTGTCCGGCCGCAACGCCACGCACGAAGAGAAGCTCAAGCTTGGAAAACAAGTCGCCGCGGTCCTGGCCGCGAATCCGGACGTGATCGGCCGGAACGGGCGGCGCCTCGTGCAACAGACCAAGAGCGGATGGAAAACCGGCTCGAATGGAATGGAGTGGCTGGAAATATTGCTTTATCCGCAGCGCGTGCGCTAGGCTGTGATGGATTTTCAGGAGTAAATGCAATGGCTGAACCCGAACAAATGATAGTGATGTGCGACAAGTGCGGCGCGCGTCTCAAACTCAAACCGATCCAGTTGAAAATCCTCTCCGAGGTCAAATGCGCGAAGTGCGGCAACCGTATTCCCACGGCGAATGCCATCCCGGCCAGCTCGGCGCCACCGAGTGTTGCCGCTCCGCTTTCCGAAATCACCGGCAAGGCACAGCCTGCTCCGCCGCCGCCACCGCCGGCGCCCGAACCCGAACAACAACAGGAAGAGAAGAAACCTGCCGCGCCGGAGCCGCCGCCGGTCGCCGTTCCATCCATCAAAAGTTACTCGCAAGTTTCCGTTGCAAAAGAGCCGGCGCGCGAACCGACCCCGCCGCCGCCATCGCGTACGACTTCGATCAAGAGCCGCACGGCGAACTTCGGGGCCGCGACCGGACTGCCGACCACGTCGAGCGCAGACGGCGAATCGCCCGGCACGCAGAAGCGGAGAGTCGCGGAGCTTGAGGACGAGGTTGCAATCTTCCGCCAGCAGGTCGTCGCGCTCGAAAACCAGCAGAAGCGCCAGCAGGAAGAGGGCGGCCGTTTTCAGGAACTGCTGCAGCGCGCCGCCGACGCCGAGGAACGCGCCGCCGAGTTGCAGGAAATGTGGTATCAGAAGGAAAAGGAATATCACTCGCTCGAGGCGCAGGCCGAACAGATCCAGCACGAACGCGACGAGGCCTACGCCGTCCGCGACAGCGTCCTCAACGACATCAAGGACCTGCTGGCCACCTACCACGCCGCCGAAATCGAAGCCGCCCGCAAGCGCCTCAGCGATCTCGACGACCGCATGGACCGGTTCGTCACGCTCATCCGCCAGCGCAACGCCCCGCCGGCGCCGCCGCCGCCATCGCCCATCGCCGAGGCCACCGCTGCGTCGGAAAACGCCCGCTAGCTTCGCGCCGCGCCGCGCGCCGAAAACTTCCAATCATTGGAAAAACCCGAACCGCAAATTTCCAATGATTGGAAAAGGCCGCGCCGCAAATTTCCAATCATTGGAAGTTGTGATGCCGCCGCCGGCTCACGCGGGCCGTTCGAGTTTTTGATCGAGCGCGAGGAGCTTCGAGCGGAGTTGGGCATATTCGATCTTCTGGACGGCCGCGCGATTTTTCAGCGCGAGCGACGCGGCGACGCCGGCGGTTTCGCCGAGAATCATCCACACCGGTTCCATGCGGATCGAAGTCATCGCGATGTGGCTGGCGGAAACGCAGACGGGCACGAGCAGGTTGTCGCATTCTTTTTGTAGCGGCGTGATCGCGCTGTACGGAATTTTGTAGATGCCCTTATTTTTTTCATCGAGGCGCAGCATGCTGAATTCGCCGCCGTTCACCGCGATTTTTCCGTCCACCGCGACGGTCGCGTACGGCCAGTCGTCCACGCCGTAGGACGCGAGGCCGGCGGGATCGCCGGGATCGGTCGCGCCTTCGAGATCTTTTTGCGTGACGATGTAATTTGAAATCATGCGGCGCGCCTCGCGGATGTAAAGCTGATGCGGCCAGCCGCCGGTTTCGTCGAAAAAGCCCGGCTTGAAACCGATGTTCATCGCCTTGGTTTTCCAGTTCGCCGAAACCGCGGGATCGGTTTTCAAAAACTTCGTCACGGCGCGGACGAATTCCTGATGAAACTTCCAGACTCGCGCGCGCGTCTTCCAGTCGCCGTCCGGATAGTCCGCCGAAAATCCCGCCAACGATTGCGCGATCAGCGCCCGGCTCGAATTGGTCGAATAAAAACTGCCGCCGCACGCTTCATATTCACCGGGCTTCCGCATGTGCCGGCCCTTCGCCATGTCCACGCTGGCGAAGAATCCGCGGCGGAAAATTTCGAACATGCGTGGGTCGTAATCCTCCGGCTCGCCAAATGGAATCCGGCCGTCCTTGTCCGTCAGTTTCCAGCGCCAGCAATACATCATCGTGAATTTATCTGCGCTGCCTGGCGGACCGAGTTTCACATCTTGCACGAGCGGAATCAGCCCGCTGGCCGGATCGCCCGGTTTCACGAACGGATCAATGTCGTACACCGCCAGCGGCGGCCGCGTGCCGGCGAGCGATTCGCCATACTGCTGCGCCGCCTCGCGACCGAACGTGTACGAAACGCCCGCCTTCGCCATCAGATCGCCCTCGTATGAGCAATCAACGAACACTCCCGCGCTCACCGTCATTGCGTTCGATTTCTTCGCCTCCGCGGGCGGGCAACCGGTCGGGTCCGGCGGCGCGCAATCGAGCGTGATGGATTTGATCGTTGCGCCATCGCGCGCGACCGACGCGAGGCGGTGCTCGTAAATCACCGTGATGCCTGTTTGCTCCTTCACGAGATCGAGAAAGATTTTCCGATATTCGGGATCCGATCCCTTGTCTTTCAAAATCTTCGACGCCGATCCGCCGACGGCCTTTTTGTTGCCCCAGTCAATCGCATCAATTCCGCCGCCGGTCATTCCGCCGAGCCACCGCGACGGCTCGATGAGAATGACTGTGCAGCCTTCGCGCGCCGCCGCGAGCGCGGCCATCACGCCGCTGGCCGTCCCGCCATAAACGCAAACATCCGTGGACCGCGCCGGTCCGTCATCCGCGCGCAACCGCAGCGCGACGCCCGCAACCGCGCCGGCCCCGATGCCGATAAATTCCCGTCGTCCGATGTTCGTCATTCAGTCCTCCATCGTCTCCGCAAACTTCCAATCATTGGAAAATTTCATCCCAAAAATACTGCTGCGCAAAAATTGCCCAGCAGGGCGGGCGCGCGGCGAAAAATTGCGCAGTCTTTTCCCGCAATTTCGGCAATTTCGCCGGTTTTGCAGGTGGCACAAGTCTTGCGATAGGTGGCGGCAGTGTGAGTGCCGACCGGTTGCGAGAAACGTATTCCGGCGGCGAAAATACAAACGAACAAATGATCAGCAGGAGAAATTGATGATGAAGATGCAGAAGTTGATGACGATGGTGGCGATGGTCGCGGGGCTCAGCCTCGGCGTGGGCTCGGTGATGGCGCAGGACGCAAAACCCGCCGATCAGGGCGCGCAGGGCGGCGGACGCAGCGGTCGGGGAAATTTTGATCCGGCCCAGTTCCAGAAGCGCATGATGGACGGAATCAAGGAACGGCTCGGCTTCACGAATGATGTCGAGTGGACGGCAGTGCAGCCTCTCATCCAAAAGGTGATGGATGCCCGTTCCGAGACGCGCGGCGGCGGTTTCGGTTTCGGACGCAGCGGCCGGCCCCCGGGCGGCGGTTCCAGCTCTTTATTCAAGACGCTGCCTGAAGCGGACGCGTTGCAAAAGGCGATTGAAGACAAGGCACCGGCCGAACAAGTGAAGAACGCGATGGAAAAATATCGCGCGGCAAAGAAGGTTTCCGAAGCGAAGCTCGCCGCGGCCCAGGCCGATTTGCAAAAAGTTCTGACGCAGCGTCAGGAAGCAATGGCGGTGCTGGCCGGCTATCTTCCTTGAGGATGTGTCGTCAGCCGTGCGCCGGCGGGAAGTCATTTTATGAATAATGCCGTTGCACCAGATCCCTCGCTGTTCGACCGGATGGTCGCGGCGCGTCAGTTGTCCGCGACCGATGCGGCGACGCTGAAGCTTGCGAAGCCGCCGGTCGCCGGCGAGGAGGACGCGTTGCGCTGGCTGGCGAAGGAATACGGTCTGGCTTACACGTCGCTTGAAGATGTGGAGCCGGACCGTGAACTTCTTTCACTTTTCCCGGCGCGTATTCTTTTGAAGGAAGAATTGCTGCCGCTCAAACGCGTGAACGGCAGCGTCGAAATCGCGACGAGCAAATTGTTCGCGACGCAAGGTCTCGACGGGCTGAAGACGCTGACCGGTTTGGCGCTCATTCCGGTTTTGTCGGCGAGCGAGGCGATTCAGCGCGAACTGAAAAAACATCTCGGCGTCGGCGCGGATACGATCGGCACGCTCGACGAGACGAAGGAATTGCAGGTTCTCAGCGAGATCGGCGAAAACGCCGAAATTGATGAAGGCGTCGAAGACGAAGCTTCGATCATCCGCTTCGTCAACCAAGTTCTCCGCGATGCGATTGAGTTGCGCGCTTCGGACATTCATCTCGAACCGTTCGAGGATGAGTTTCGAATTCGCTATCGCATTGACGGAAATCTCCAGAGTGTGCCGGTGCCGGCGCAGCTCAACCGGTTTCAGCCCGCGATTGTTTCGCGCATCAAAATCTTGAGCCATCTGAACATCGCGGAAAAACGGCTGCCGCAGGACGGCCGCATCAAAATCAAACTCGACGACAAGGAAATTGATATCCGCGTCTCGATCATTCCGATGCTTCACGGCGAAGCGGTCGTCATGCGTTTGCTGCGTCAGGACTCGACGTTGCGCGGGCTTGGCGAGCTCGACATGGACAGGCGCGAGATGGATTGTTTCCGCCGCGTGCTGCAAATGCCGCACGGAATCATTCTCGTCACCGGCCCGACCGGCAGCGGAAAAACTTCCACGCTCTACACCGCGCTCAACGAAATCAACGACGCCGTCCGCAAGATCGTCACCATCGAAGACCCCGTCGAATATCAGCTCAAGGGCGTGAACCAGATTCAGGTTTCCGAAAAGGCCGGGCTGACGTTTGCGCGCGGGCTGCGTTCGATTTTGCGCCACGATCCCGACGTGATTCTCATCGGCGAAATTCGCGATCAGGAAACCGCGCAGATCGCCGTGCAGGCGTCGCTGACCGGCCATTTGGTTTTCTCCACGCTGCACACCAACGACGCGCCGGGTGCGCTGACGCGGCTCGTGGACATGGGCATCGAACCCTATCTCGTCGCATCGTCGCTCGAAGCCGTGCTCGCGCAGCGCCTCGTGCGCGTGCTCTGCAAACATTGCAAACAGCCCGACGATTCCGCGCCTGCCAAGGCCCTGAAAGCGCAGCTCGGAATTCCCGAAAGCACGACGATCTATCGCTCCGTCGGCTGCCGCGAATGCCGCCAGACCGGCTTCCACGGCCGCCACGGAATTTTCGAATGGATGGACGCGGACGAACACATCCGCCAGTTGATTTTGAACCGTTCCTCGACCGACCTCGTACGCGACGCCGCGCGACGCGGCGGAATGCGGACGCTCGCCGAGGACGGCTGGCGTCTCGTACGCCGCGGCCTCACGACGGTCGAAGAAGTCTTGAGCGTGACGACGGCAAAGGAAGTCGCGCGGACGACGGTTGCCGCGAGCTAGAATCAAGTTGGGTTATGTGAATGAAACAAATCGCCGACATGCTGAATGAGCTTCGCCCAGTGTTCATAATCTTGTTGGCTCCGCTGTTCACATTGATTGGAGTTTTCATTGGTGGGCGACTGGCAAATGAATCAGCGGAAAGGCAAGGATCACAAAACAGAAAACATCAACTCCGCCTAGCTGCTCTGGATCGAAGGCTCGATGTTCATCAGAAAGCGTATGCTTTGTGGATAAAAATTAGGAGTGAACCTTCGGAAAACAATTTCATGGAATGCCAGCAATTTTGGGTGGAAAACGGCCTCTACCTTTCAGCAAGAGCGCGCGAGGCGTTCAAGATTTCGTGCTGGGCCGCATTTCAACAAAACAGGACATTCCGCCAAGGAGGATTCACAACCGAACAGATTGAGGAAAATCTGCGAAGAATCGAACAAGCCGGCCCCGCAATTGAGGAGGGTGTTGAACTGCCACCTCTGTCAGAAAAAGAATTTCTCAAATCGCTAACAGATGTGCCGAGCAAACGCGACACCCCCAATGTGGGCACGTAAAGATCTTAGAAAAACAACGAGGATAAAATGAGAACCTTTAATTTGAGTTTCGCAGCTTTTGTTGCGGGCGCTTTGCTGACGGCTTGTTCCCCGAACGCTGGCACCACGCAGACGCAACCCGAAGAAACAAAATTGATCGAAGGAAAAGATATTACGCCGGGGCCGACGCAACATGAGACTTTGACAAGCGACCAGACCGCACGCATCACGGCTCTCCAGCGCACATTTTCCGAGGTGGATAACACATCTCTTGAAAAGTGGATTGATGATTTCAAACGCGACCAAGACCCGGAACGCGAAATCAAAATTTGGGAAAACATGGCGCAGGCTTATCAAGCATACTGCGGCAACCATTCACTGACACTGCAACAAAAACAAGATGTCATGCAGGTGTTGAACGCGCGTTCGGGATCGTCAGAAGAAGAAACATTAAAGCATCTGAATTTGCATGTTTTGAATGTTTCCGACGCAAAAGAGATCATGAGCTTGTGCAAGGCGAAGGCAATGCCCATCGAAGTCCGCGTTGCAAAATGAGTGTTGCGCTTGAAATGAAAACATGAACTCCGCGATGAAAAATTGTTCCTGAAAACGTGAGATGTTTGTGAGTTTTGAAAAAGTCACTTTTCGATTTGGTCAGTTCTTTCGAGTCTTGCTCGGAGCCGCCTTTTCTATTTTCACGATAGGCGCAAGTATCTACATGTCTCGTGATGCGTGGTTGAAAAGCCGCGAGGGAATCGTCACCGTGGCGACTGTAACCGATTTCAAGCAAACGTATCGCAGCACACCTCCTGCGAAGTATGTTAACGAGCACAACATCTCTTTCGACGGGCTTCAAAAATGGCTTGTGTTGGACGAGCAACTGCCCATCGGAACACGCTTCAAGGTTGTTTATCTGAAGGATGATCCGATTAGTTGCGAAGTATTTCGAAACCAACATTCGTTCTTTGGCTATCTAGGTATTCGATGGATTACGCTTCTTCTATTCTTGGGCTTAGGAATCCCATCATTGTACGGAACGATTATCATCTTCGTAAGAAGCGTTGTTTTGGGAGAGAAAACAAAATATTGAGAACGATCTTTCAAACCTTCGTTTCTGGAAACAGAGTTTCGAATCCCAAACTTCCAATGATTGGAAATTCCGGCTGCGGAGTTTTCCAATCATTGGAAATTTGCGCGGATCGCTTTTTTCAATCTGCGTGATTTGCCATGCCGACTTTCCAATACAAAGGACTTCAGGCGAACGGCACGATGGCCGAGGGGCGGGTTGATGCGCCGGGGCGGCCTGATGCGTTCCGGCAAATCGAGGCGCTGGGGTTGCGGCCGATTAATCTGGAGGAGCAGGCTTCGGCGAAGTCGCCGGCGTCGGCGGGCGCGTCGGCGGGGCTGGACAAATTTTCGCTGAAGCTGAAGTCGGAGAAAATCACGGCGCGGACGCTGGAAAATTTTACGCGGCTGCTTTCGAGTCTGCTGGCGGCGGGCGTGCCGCTGAGCCGCGCGCTGGTGATTTTGCAGCGCGAGGCGGCGACGCCGCTGGCGGCGGCGAAGTGGAAGGAAATTCACGATCTGGTGGTGGACGGGCTGTCGCTGGCGGACGCGATGGCGAAGTCGCCGGATGTTTTTCCGCGGGTGTACACGGCGATGGTTCACGCGGGCGAGACGGGCGGGTTTCTCGATGTGGTGCTGGCGCAGATCGCGGATTTTCAGGCGCGGGAAAAGGACCTGCGCGCGAAGGTGACGAGCGCGATGCTGTATCCGTGCATCCTGGCGGTGCTGGCGCTGGGCGTGCTGATTTTCCTGCTGGTTTTCTTCATTCCGAATTTTCAGAAGCTGTTCAAGGGTTTCGGCGGAACGCTGCCCGCGATCACGAAGGTGATTATTTTCGCGAGCGATGTGGTGCGCGGTTACGGGCTGTTCGTCGTGGCGGGAATTTTTGTGGCGGTGCTTTTGCTGCGCCACTGGTTCCAGTCGCCGAAGGGCAAACGCATCTGGGAGGGCACGCTTTTGAAGATGCCCATCGTCGGGCCGCTGTCGGCGCAGTTCGCGATGGCGCGGTTTTGCCGGATGCTCGGCACGCTGCTGGGCGCGGGCGTACCGCTGGTGCAGGCGTTGCAGGTGGCGCGGCAGTCCATCGGGAATCAGATTTTGGTGGATGCGGTTTCGTCCTCGATCACGCGCGTGCAGGAAGGCAGCCGCCTCGGACAAAGCCTCGCCGATTGCCGCGGACTTTTCCCCGGATCGGTGCTGGAAATGGTGTCGGTCGCGGAAGAAAGCGGAAAGCTCGACGCGGAGCTGGTGCGCGTGGCGGGCGTGACAGAAGGCGATCTGGACAGACAATTAAAAACGGCAGTGGCGTTTGCGGAGCCGCTGATGCTTTTCGTGGTCGCCGGATTTATCGGCACGATTTTCATCGGCATGCTGCTGCCGATATTCACGCTGCAGCAATACATCAAATGATGGAGACAAAATTATGAAACTGAAAAATGAACTCGCGAAAAAATTCCAACGCCGCCGCTCGCAGGCCGGCTTCACGCTCGTCGAACTGCTGCTGGTGCTGGTGATTCTCGGCATCCTCGCGGCGGTCGTGCTGCCGAAATTTTCCGGCACGACGGAGCGCGGCCGCATGGCCGCGGCACAGACGCAAATTGCAACATTCAAAACGGCGCTCGACGCGTTCGAGGTTGACGTCGGCCATTATCCGAAAGGCAAAGGCGGCCTCGTCGATTTGATCGCGCAACCGCGCGACGCGCAGAACTGGCACGGGCCGTACATGCAGAGCGACGCGGTTCCGAAAGATCCGTGGGAAAACGAATACATTTACGAATGCCCCGGCCGCCACAATCCGTCTTCGTATGACATTCAATCCATGGGGCCGGACGGCCGCGCCAATACCGACGATGACATCTGCAACTGGACAACGAAACGCTAGGACGAAATGCCGACGCGGTTTTACGCTGATCGAGCTGATTCTGGTGCTGACGCTGCTGGCGATTGCCGCGGCGCTCATGTCACCGGCGCTCTCGAATTTTATCCACGGCCGCTCGCTCGACGCCGAGGCGATCCGGCTGCTGTCGCTGACTCGCGCCGCGCAAAGCCGCGCCGTTTCGGAAGGCATGCCGGTTTTGCTCTGGCTCGACGCCGAGCATGGCGAATATGGAGTCGAGGAAGAAGCGAAATCCGACGCGACCGACGCGAAGGCGCAACAATTCGAGATGAACGAGAGCGTGTCTCTTTCTGTGGCGAATACAACGGCCGACACCACGCAACTCCGTCATCTGCCCGCAATCCGTTTTATGCCCGACGACAGCATCGACGAATCAAGCCCCGACACGATTCGCCTGAGCGATCCGACCGGCGCGACTTTGCTGCTTGTTCAAACCCGCAACCGGAACGGATATGAAATCCAGCGCGACAACAAATGACGCGGCGGCGGAATCGGAATTTCCAATGATTGGAAATTCCGGTCGCGCAAATTTCCAATCATTGGAAATTCCGAAGCGCGTTTTTTCGGCGCGGCAGAATCGCAAATCCGGTTTTACGCTGGCTGAAGTTCTCGCGGCGTTGGCGTTCATGGCGGTTGTAATTCCGGTCGCGATTGGCGCGTTGCATGTCGCGAGCATGTCCGGCGTGGTCGCGCAGCGAAAGGCCGTGGCCGCGCGCATCGCGGATCGCGTTTTGAATGAGCAGGTCGTCACGTCGGGCACGGGCGCGGCGTCGCAAAATGGAACGGTCACGGAAAACGGACAGTCGTTCAAGTGGACGCTGAACCGCGACAACTGGCCGGTTTCGATGGTCAGCACGGCCGCGATGCAAGTGCTGAACGTGGACGTGAGTTTTTCCGCGCAGGGCCAGGATTATTCGGTGCGATTGAGCACGCTGGTGAACGGATCGTGAAAAAGTCCCGAACCAATTTGAAATCCGCCGCGGCGTTCACGCTGATCGAAACAATGCTGGCCATCGGCATCATGGCGATGGTGATCGTGGTGATGACCGGTGTTTTCTTCAGCGCGCTGCATCTGCGCGACCACACGATGAGCGCGATTGACGAGGCGCAGCCGGCGAACCAGGCGGTCTCGATTTTGCGGCGCGATTTGATCTGCGCCATCGCGCCGGCGGGATATTTGTGCGGCGATTTCAAGGTGGGACTTTTGACGGAGATCAGCGAGCCACAGCCGGTCGCGATCGAGATGTTCACGGCGACCGGCGCGCTGCGCGAAAACGAGCCGTGGGCGGATTTGCAGATGGTCACGTACGAGTTGAAACCGCCGGCGACGCCATCGGCGAAAGGCGGCAACGATCTGTATCGAAGCGTGACACGAAATCTTCTGAGCACGGCGACGCCGGAGGTCGAGGAGCAATTCTTGATGAGCGATGTGCAGACGTTGCAGTTCTCGTGCTACGACGGCGCGCAGTGGCAGGACACGTGGGACACGACGATGACCAATACGAATTTGCCGCAGGCTGTCCGCGTGACGATTCAACTCGCCGGCGCCGCGGCGACGGATCCGATCCTGATGGTCGTGCCAATCGTCGCGCAATCGCGGACGAATAAAATCGTGGCGCTTTCTTCGGCCGGAACCTGAAATGAATTCGCGATCACCACATTCCATTCGCAAATCCGAGCGCGGCTCGGTGTTGGTGATCGTATTGTGTCTCGCGTTTGGCCTCGTCAGCATCGCGCTCTATTTTGCCGATTCGATGTCGCAGGATTTGCGCGCGTCGGACAATCGCGTTAGCGGACTCGCGGCGGATCAGGCCATCGAAGGCGCGCAGCGCTACGTCACGACGATTTTGAGTTTGTACGCGACAAACGGCTGCGTGCCCGATCTGACGCAATATCAGGCGGAGGCCGTGCCGGTGGGCAGTTCGCATTTCTGGATCATCGGCCGCGAGCCATCGGGGACGCCTGCGGCGGAGCCGTATTTTGCGCTGATCGCCGAGAATTCGAAACTTTATCTCAACCGCGCGAGCACAAACACGTGGCAGATGCTTCCGCTTCAGAATTTGACTCCGGATTTTGTGCAGTCCGTCAGAGACTGGCGCACGACAAACGGCGCGATGCTCGCTTCGATCAATTATGCGCCGATGAATTACGCGCCCAAAGGCGCATCGTTCGAAACGCTCGATGAGTTGCGGCTGGTGTACGGCTCGTCGATGGACTTGCTCGCGGGCGAGGACGTCAATCGCAACGGCGTGCTCGATGAAAACGAAACGGACACGAATGGAAACGGCCAACTCGATCCCGGTTTGTTCGAATATGTTTCGGGGTACGGACGAGAACCGAATTTGCACGCCGATGGCTCGTCGTTCACGAATGTGAACAATCAGGCGCAGTTTCGGCCATATCTCGTTTCGAAACTTGGTTCGTCACGCGCGGGGCAGATCATGGCGCGGCTTGTGCGAACAACCGGAAGCGGCCGCAATGCAAGGACAACGCCGATTACGTTCAGCAATCTGCTGCAATTTTATCTAACAAGCGGAATGAACTCGACGGAGTTTGGACAAATCGCCAACGACATCACGGCGAGCAGCGGAAATAACATTTCCGGACGTATCAATATCAACACGGCGAGTCCGACGGTGCTCCAGTGTCTGCCGGGAATGGATCTGGGCACCGCGCAGCAACTCGTCAGCTATCGCCAGCAAAACGCGAACAATCTCACGTCCATCGCGTGGATCGTGGATGCGCTTGGCGCGAGCAGTCCAGTTATTCAGTCGCTTGCGCAGGGCGATTACATCACGATTCACAGTTTCCAATTTACGGCCGATATTGCCGCGATCGGTCCGTATGGTCGCGGCTATCGGCGGACAAAATTTATTTTCGATCTCAGCGCGGGACAGGTGCGGATAATTTATCGTCAGGATTTGAGCAGGCTCGGCTGGGCGCTCGGCAAAAATGCCCGGGCCACCTATGTGACAAAGGAACAGGGATGAAGCTCCCATTGAAATTTGATTTCTTGAAAGGCAAACCGCTGACCTCTTTGCTGGGGCTGGCCTTTGATGGCGACCGTTTGCAAGGCGCGGTCGTTCGTCGGCAAAATGGTTCGTTGTCTCTTGTGAAATCGTTCACGTCTGCGCTGACGCTCGATCCGCTGACGAACGATCCGGAACTTGTCGGGCGCGAAATTCTCAACCTGCTCGAAACCGAGGGAATTCGCGAGCGTCGTTGCGTCGTGGCGCTTCCGCTCAAGTGGGCGCTGACTGCGCACACAACAATTCCGGCGATCCCTGACGACGATGTCGCAAATTTTCTCCAACTCGAAGCAGAGCGCGGTTTCCCGTGCGACATTTCAACTTTGCGCGTCGCAACTTCGCGTTATGCAACATCGACAGGGAGACATGCGACATTTGCGGGGATTTCTTCGAGCCATCTCGAACGGCTGGAGCAGGTACTCGCCGCGGCAAAACTGAAACCCATAAGTTTTTCGCCCGGTACGACGGCATTGCAGCTTCCGACCACGGACACTTCAGAAGGGGTCCTCGCACTGGTCATCGGCGAAAGCCAGATTGCGCTCCAAATCACATATGGCAGCGGTGTGGCCGCATTGCGCGCTCTCGACGGCGTGATCGAAGTGGACTCCGGCCGGCGCAATTTGAACATCGATCTCGTGGCGCGCGAGACGCGCATCACGCTCGGACAGCTGCCACCCGAATGCCGTGCAGCCGTAAAACGAGTTCGTATTTTTGGCCCGCCCGTGCTGGCGCGCGACCTCTCCGATGGACTTATTTCCAGATTTCAGACAATAGGCATGACGGTCGAAGTGGTCGATCACTACAAGACGGATGAATTCGGCCCGGAGCTCCCGCCGAAGACGAGCGTTTCCGTCGCGTTCAGCGTTGCGGCGCGAAGACTGACGGGGACAAAGGAGACCTTTGAATTTCTGCCTCCGAAGATTTCGACGTGGAAGCAAATCACGACGCAATACACATCGGGTAAATTGCGGACGGCCGGCGCCATTGCAGCTTTGATTATTTTGTGCGCCATCGGCGCCTTCGGCTATCAGCAGTGGCAATTGTCGAAGTTGAATTCGCAATGGGATAAAGTTTCCGTGAAGGTTGGCGAACTCGAATCTGTGCAGCAGGAAATCCGGCGCTACCGGCCGTGGTTCGACGAATCGTTTCACTGCATGACGATCATGCGCGAACTGACCATGGCATTTCCCGAAGACGGAACGGTAACGGCGAAGACGATTGAAATCCGCGATCAAAACATTGTCACCTGTTCCGGCACGGCGCGCGACAACGCGGCGCTGCTGCGAATGCTCGCCCAGTTGCGCGGGCTGGAGGGCGTGCATGACGTGAAGATCGATCAGACACGCGGGAAGACTCCGATGCAGTTCACCTTTGGCTTTCAATATGGCACGGAGGCCAAGCATGAAAATTGAAAATCGCCAGCGGTTTCTGGTTATTGCGACGCTCTCGCTTCTCGGACTGCTGGTGATCGACCGGGCTGTGGTTGGCCCACTGAAAGCGGCATGGGTCGCGCGGTCAGAACGAATCGTTGCGCTTCGCAAACAAGTGGCTGACGGTGCACTGCTGTTGCAGCGCGAAAAAAGTTTGCACAAGCGGTGGGACGATATGAGTGCGAACACGCTGCCGAACAATGCCTCGCTTGCGGAGCAGCAACTGTTCAAGGCTGTTGACGGATGGGCGCAGGAAAACCGCGTGAGCATCACCGGCATTACGCCGCAGTGGAAGGGCGAGGAGGAAGATTATCTCTCGCTCGACTGCCATCTCGATGCAACGGGGGATTTGGGCGCACTGACCCGGTTTCTTTATGCGCTGGAGAGAAGCCCGCTGGCACTGAAGATGGAGTCTGTCGAATTTACCGCGCGCGACGCCACCGGTTTTGATCTCGCCATGGGCGTGCGAATGAGCGGACTCGTTTTGACTCCGGGTGGGCATCCCTGATGAACTGGACACGAAAGATATTTCTTCTGGTACTTGGGCTTGCCGCATGTTGTGCACTCTCCGCCGTTCAAACGCCGCCGCCGCCGAGCACGGACTATTCGTTTTTCAAAATCATCGCGGACCGGAACATCTTCAATCCGAACCGCCGCCCGCACGTTGTCGAAACCTTCCGGCCACCGCCATCTGTTGCGCGGGTTGAGCCGGCGGTGGACTTGCTCTCGCTCGTGGGCACGATGATCTATGAAAAAGGCACGTTCGCCTTCTTCGATGGTTCGAGCGCGGACTACAAAAAAGTCTTGAAGCTCAACGGCGAAGTCGCCGGGTTCAAAGTGGCCGCGATCCGGCCTAACAGCGTAATTCTGTCCTCCGGCGGAAAGAAGATGGAATTGAAGGTCGGAATGCAACTGAACCGCGAGCCCGATTCAGGCTGGCACATCGTTGATGTGCCGGTGATGCCGCTCAGCGCCCTGACAAATGCGCCGGTGTCCTTTTCATCGAACGCTCCAATAGGAGTGATTGCCGCGCCGGCGGCATCATCGCCGGGCGCACCAGCGTCCGCACCTGCTTCGAACGTGGATCAAAGCGATATTTTGAAACGGCTCATGCAACAACGAGAACGGGAGTTGAAATGAAAACACTCACCTTTTGTATTTTACTTTCGACCGGGATGGTCGCGATGGCTCAAGACGCGACGCCATGGTTCCAACGATGGACTGACTATCGCAGCATGATCGCATCGGCAGACGTGCCGAGTGTCGCAGCGAAGATCGAGGAGCCTGCGCCAGTTGTCGTCACGAATGCGACGCTCCCTGAGCCAGTCCTGTCGTATGTTCCGGCCAACACTGGAACCAACGCGGTCATCGTCGAGCCGGTCCAGACCCAGTCTGTCGTGGTCGTCGAGACGAACACAATCATTCCGGAGGTGTTCGCCGTTCCTGTGAATCCGGACGAGCTACGCCTCAACTTTCGCGGAGCGCCCATCGAGATGGTTCTGAACTATCTGAGCGACGCGGCCGGTTTCATCATTCAACTCAATACGCCGGTGCAGGGCCGGGTTGACGTTTGGAGCGGCCAGCCCGTCACGCGGGATGAAGCGGTTGATCTTCTGAATTCCGTATTGAATCGGAACGGGCTCGCAGCAATTCGGAATGGCCGGACGCTGACGATCATGAGCCACGATGACGCGCTGCACGGCGATATTCCTGTGAAGGTCAGCGATGATCCTCAGTCCATTCCGAAGAATGATGAGATCGTGACACTCATCATTCCGGTCAAATATGTGGAGGCGGAACAATTGGTGAAAGATCTTTCGCCGCTGGTTTCGCCACACGCGACGATTATCGCGAATGGGGCGGGCAACTCGGTTGTCGTGACCGATACGCAGGCGAACATTCATCATCTTGCCGAAATCATCAAAGCCATCGATTCGAGCGCCGAGGACATTGCGGAGATTCGCGTGTTTCATCTGGAGCATCACGATCCCGTTGAAGTCGCCTCGTTGCTCACCGGTCTTTTCTCCGACACCGGGAACACAACGGGTGCCGCACAGTCGCCGTTCCGTTTCGGCTTTGGCGGCTTTGGTGGATTCGGTGGCGGACGGGGTGGCGGTGCGCCCGGCGGCGGCGGCGCTGCGACGGCCAATTCACAAAGCGACCGAATCAAAAAACGCGCCCGCGTCGTTGCGGTTCCCGATCAGCGTACGTCCTCGGTCGTTGTCACCGCGTCGAAAGACATGATGGGCCAGATCGGATCAATGATCGAGCAGATCGACCAGGACTCGCCGAAGGTGGCGCACGTGAGCGTCATTCATCTGGAGAACGCCGATCCGCAGCAGGTACAGCAGGTGTTGCAAGACATGTTCCAGAACGGAACGAGCTCGCGCGGCGGCTCGTCGCAAAACAGTCCGCTGATGACACGCATCCAGCAGCAGCAGAGCAGCAGCTCGCAGAGCACGACGCTCGGTGGCGGCAGCAGCGGCAGAATCGGAACGTCGCGTACGGGCGCGGGAGCCTCGTTCTAATTCGCGGACAACACGGGCCCTTTGAAAAACGAAACAAAATGAAATTTGAAACTTCCAATGATTGGAAATTCCGGCCGCGGTTCTTTCCAATCATTGGAAATCATGCTGACGATTTTTGTGAAGCGGTTTAGCCGGCGGGGAAAAATTATGAAAACGCAAACTTTGATTCTTGGAAAATGGACGGCGGTTTTGTGCGCGCTTTGCCTGTTCGCCGCCGGCGGTGCGCAGGCCCAGCAGCGAACGGGGCGGACGGGTGGCGGGCAGACCGGCGGCATCGGCGGCGGGTTCAACCGCGGAGGCGCCGGGGCAGGCGCCAGCGCGGGCAGCACGACGTACAACGCCAACGGCGAGGTGGGCAACGCCACCATTTCCATTGATCCGGACACGCACAACGTGACGGTCATCGCCGATGAGGACACCACGAAGCGCATTGGCGAAGTCATCAAGAATCTCGACAAGCCACAGCCGCAGGTCCTGATCAAGGTCGTCTTCGTGCAGGTCACGCACAGCGATGCCAGCGACATCGGCATGGAAGGCGGATTGCTCAACGGCATCGGCTCGCCGATTCCTTCGATGACGGGAATTGTGAACACCGCTTTTGGCCTGTCCGGGCTGGGTTCTCTCGGCGGATCGAATGCGACAAGTGTCAACTCCTTCGGCCAGCCGATTCAGAGCTTCAACCAGATCGCGCCGTTTGCGTCCGGGCCGGGCGCGGGCGTGTACCAGATTCTCGGCAACGATTTTCAGGCGACGCTGCGCGCCATCGCGGCGGCGGGCAAGGCCGAGGTTTTGTCGCGGCCCTCGATTCTCGCGCGCAACAACCAGCCCGCATCCGTTTTGGTCGGCCAGTACGTTCCGCTCATCACGAGCGTCAGCTACAACACGCTTTCGGGCGCGCCGATCAATTCCGTTTCGTACACCGACGTCGGCATCATTCTCAACGTCACGCCCTACATCACGAGCGACGGCCTCGTGCAGATGATCATCGCACCGCAAACCTCATCCATCGATCCGACCGCCACGGTTCCGATTACGCAAGGCGTCAATGCTCCAGTCATCGACACGATTTCCTGCAACACCGTCGCCGTCACACCGAACGGGCAGACCGTCGTCATCGGCGGGTTGATGCAGCGCGTGAAGTCGGATTCCGTGATAAAGATCCCGCTGCTCGGCGATATTCCGATCATCGGAAATCTTTTCAAGCGCACGGTCACCAGCAACCAGAAACAGGAACTGCTGATCTTCCTCACGCCGTATGTGATTCAGGCGCCAACGCAGATAGCCTCGATGTCCGCCTACGAACGCGACCACTCGCTTGTTCCAAAGTCGTATTCCGAGGAAGAGCTCGACAAGTTGCTGGACAAACTTCCCGCAAAACAGCTCAAGACCACAACGCAGCAGGGCGCGATCCCGTTCAAGGGCACCGGCCAGGATGCGCCGGCTGGCCGCTGAGGTAGATTAATAGGGCAGGGGCCGGACATGGAAACGAACAGCAGACATAAACTGATCTATGGAGTCCTGCTGTTTGCATGGTTGCTCGTCATCGGCTGGCAGACCGCCGAGCATTTTCGCGTTGAACGCGCGGCCCGCGCCGCGCTGATCGAGCGCGCGAAAGACATCTCGACCACCGTCGGCATCGTGCTGCGCTCGCAAATCCGCTTCGGCGTCATCTCGCGCGAACGCGTCGAATCGGCGCTCACCGATCTCGTGAAGCCCGGCGATCTGAACGGCATCGCGCTGCTGAGCGCCACCGGCAACGTCATCGCCTCTGCCGGCTCGCTCGCCGGCTCGGAGGCGAAATTCAGCGAGGCCCCGACGATCCACTGGGACGCGCAGACGGTCGCGGTGATGAACCTCGTTGACCTCGGCACGAACATGACCCGCGAGCTCGACCAGACCAATCCGCCGATCGTTTTGCGCCGCGAAGAATTTTTTCATCCATCCGACACGAATCACCCCGGCGAGCGTCCGCCGCCGTGGCATGACCGCGAAGAACGTTCGACCAATGAGATTCCGGGCCTGACCAACGTCGTTGCGAAGATTTTGACGACGCTAGTGTCCAGCAACCGCCCGTGGTCGGGCCGCCCGCATTTCGGCCGTCCGCCGTGGATGCGCGAGGCGGAATACAAGGACCTGCTCCAGAAACAGGGCGTTCACAGCTTCATGATCGTCATGTCAACCGACGCCGTGACGGCCGCGAGCGGCCGCGACTTATGGCTCCGTTTCATCATCGTCTTTCTCACAACGCTTGCCGTCGTCGGCACCGGCTTCGGCTGGCGCAATCAGAAGAAGACTGCGGAGCTTCAACTGCGGCTCGTTCGCGCCAGCGAACTGACGACGCATCTGCGCGAAATGAATCTCGCCGCCGCCGGCCTCGCGCACGAAACTCGAAACCCACTCAACATCATCCGCGGCCTCGCCCAGATGATTTCCAAACAGCCCGATGCCGCGCCTGAAGTGCGCGAAAGATCGCGGGCCATTCTCGACGAGACCGACAAGGTCACCGTTCAGCTCAACGAATTCATCAACTACTCCCGCCCCCGCGAAGTCCGCCGCACGAAGCTCGACCTCGCCGCCGCCGTCAAGGAAGTCACGCAGGCCCTCGGCTACGACATCGAGGAAAAACGCGTCCGCATCGAAATCCAGGGCGACCCCATCTCCATCGAAGCCGACGAACAGCTTCTGCGGCAGGCCCTCTTCAATCTGCTGATGAACGCCATCCAGGCCATCGACGCCGGCGGAACAATTCAAATCGTCACCGGCGCTCAAGACGCTGCCGAAGGCTTCATTGAAATCCGCGATGACGGCCCCGGCGTACCGCCTGAACGACGCCAGGAAATTTTCAAACCATACTTCACGACCCAGCGCCAGGGCACCGGCCTCGGCCTCGCCGTCGTACAGCAAATCGTCCTTGCCCACGGCTGGGAAATTTCCTGCCTCGCCCACGAACCCAACGGTGCTATCTTCCGCATCGCGCATTTGAAACTCGCGCCCAAAACGTGAAGACCAGAGCCGCCCGAAGCCAAATACCGAATGCGATCAGCAAAGTTTCCAATGACTGGAAGATTCCGAAGCCGCACTTTCCAACCATTGGAAACATCGCGCGCGTCTATGGACGTTGCCCATGAATTCATCTGAAAAGAATCCGCGCATCCTGATCGTGGATGACGATGCCGGGCAGCGCAGCCTGCTGGACTCCTTTTTGCAGAGCCAGGATTTTGCGACATTCGTTGCGGATTCCGGCGAGCGCGCGCTTGAAATTCTCCGCGATGAAAAGATCGACATGATGATTT
>CAIVKH010000092.1 GCA_903906425.1 uncultured bacterium | reverse complement strand
GTGTAGAGCAGGTCGAGTGCGGCCTGGTAGGCCTTCTGGGCGTTGCCGGAATCGGTGTTGCTCTGGTTGCTGGCGGAGTCGGTGTCGCTGATGGCCTGGGCGGCGGCCTCGCAGGCGGCGGCGGTGAGCGGCGTGCCATAGTTATCGGCCTTCTCATAGGACGGGTTGGCGCCATAGAAGGCGCGCATCTGCTGGAGCATGACCATCGGCTCGGTGGGAATTGCGATGGAGCCGCCGGTGAAGCCGACGACGTTCCATTTGGAGTTCCAAGCGTTGCCGAAGGGCGTCTTGAGGTTGTTGATGCAGGCCTGGAGGAGGTGGCGGCCGTTGGAATTGGCGCTGCGCAGCGCGGCCGTCTTGGCGGACTTGTTTTCTTTGGCGACGTTCCAAAGCGCCTTGAGGCCGGCGACGGCCGGCGGGTTTCCACCGGGTCCGGCGGGCCGGCCGATGAGGGCTTCGAGGGCCGTGCGGATGGTCGTTTCGGTCACGTGGACCAGCCCGAGGGTCGCGCCATGGGTATGCGCGCCATCGGCGGCATCCTCGGCGAGCTGGCTCAGGGGGGCGAAGTTTCTCGGAATCTTATTACTCATGGTCTTTTATCCTCTCTTTCTTGTTTTGTGTGCAACATTCAACGCTGCAAATGATAGCACCCGGTGTCGGGCAATTTTTCGAAGCAAAAAAAGTTCCATCACCGGGTGATGGGACATTTTGGGGAGCAAAAAAACCGCCATCACCGGGTGATGCGACATTCTCGGGAGCAAAGAAACTGCCATCACCGGGTGATGGGAAATTTTTGGAAGCAATGAAACTGCCATCACCGGGTGATGGGTAATTTTTGGAAGCAATGAAATGGCCATCACCGGGTGTCGGGAGACTCATCAAAGCCGCGAGCAGGGCAGCATCGGGTGCCTGGAATTCTTTTGCGGGGCATGTTTCGTCTGCAGGCTTGAGCGTGAGAAATGCGTAACAGCCTGAAGGCTGATCAGCCGGCGCTGCAAAGAAATCTTCCGACGTAGCGCCACCCGGGATCGTTTGAATCAGATTCAATCGTGCTACTCCTCACTCGGTTGCGAAAGTTGCGCTTTGAGATTTTTCGTGTCCAGCGAAAATTTCGATTTTTATGAAAAAAGAGTTTTTTTCAGTAAGTGGTGATCAAAAATACGGCGTCGAAATGGAGGGCGCGGTTACACCCGCGCCGTCGCGGCGGCATCGCCAACTGGGAGGGGCGGCGTCCCGCCGCCCAACGGCGGCCGGAGGCGCGCCGCCCCCAGTGCATCTTCCAATCATTGGAAATCTTCACTGCGGAGAGTTCCAATGATTGGAGGAGTTCGCGGGCGGGGGTCAGAGTTTTTCGGATTTGACGGTCTTGGTTTCGCCGTTGACGCGGATCTTTGTTTCGCGCGGTTCGGGGGAGGCGATGCGATAGGTGGTGACTTTGCCGTCTTTCCATTCGATGTCCACGGTGTAGCCGCCGCGGGCGCATAGGCCCTTGACGCTGCCGGTGGCCCAGGCTTTGGGCAGGGCGGGGAGTAAGTCGATCATGCCGGCGTGGGATTGAAGGAGCATTTCGCAGAGGCCGGCGGGATAGCCGAAGTTGCCGTCGATCTGGAAGGGCGGGCAGGTGTCGAATAGGTTGGGCAGGACGCTGCCGCGTATCCATTCGATAATGAGTTTGTGGGCGTGGTCGCCTTCCATGAGGCGGGCCCATAGGTTGATCTTCCAGGCTTTGCTCCAGCCGGTGGCGCCGTCGCCGCGCGCGATCAGGGAGACTTTGGCGGCTTCGGCCAGTTTCGGGTTTTGCAGCGGGAGTATCTGCCGGCCGGGATGAACGGCGATCATGTGGGATAGGTGGCGGTGCTGGTCCTTCGGGTCGTCGCGGTCAATCATCCATTCCTGTAGCTGGCCCCACTTGCCGATCTTCGGGGCGAGCAGTTTGTCGCGCTTGGCGGCGAGGGTGGCGCGGAATTCGCGGTCGGTGCCGAGGGCGTCCGCCGCCTCGATGGTGTTGTTGAAGACGTCCCAGATGAGTTGCTGGTCGTGCGAGACGCCGTCTTCGCGCGGGCCGTGCTCGGGGGAATAGCCGTTGGGCGCGACGAGCGTGCCGTCGGGCAGTTCCTTGAGGCGGTCGAGCCAGAATTCGCAGACTTCCTTCATCATCGGATAGGCGAGCGTGCGGAGATATTCCTTGTCGGCGGTGAAGGCGTAGTGGTCCCAGATGTTTTGCATGCACCACGCGCTGCCCGATTCGACCCACTGCCACGTCGAGCCGCCGAAGACGCCATTCTCCGCGCGCATCGTCCATCCGCGCGTGTGAAACGCCTCCTTGGTCGCCTCCTTGCGGACTTCGCGGATCGAGTTGAGCCAGTTCGCGAGGGGAAGGAAGCATTCGTTGAGATTCGCGGGGCCGGTGATCCAGTAGTTCATCTGCACGTTCACGTCGGTGTGATAGTCGCTGCGCCATGGCGGGCGGATGGAGTGGTTCCATACGCCCTGTAGATTCGCCGGCAGCGCATCGCGCGAGGAGCTGATCATGAGATAGCGGCCGTATTGGAAGATCAGCGCTTCGAGACCCGCGTCGGCTTCGCCCGTCTTGTATTTCTGAAGCCATTGGTCCGTTGGAATACCGTCATTTTGCGCGCCGATATTCAGCGAGACCCGGCTGAAGAGCTTTTGGTAGTCCTCGACGTGCGCCGCGAGCAATTTCTCGAACGAAGTTTCCGACGCCGCTTTCAATCGCGCCGAAATGTTCGCGTGCGGATTTTCGCCGCGCCATTTCTTGCTGCGGTCCTGAACGAAATCCGTTCCCGCGTCGAGCAGCAACGTCACGCTGTTCGCGCCCTTGAAGTTGATCTTGTCGCCCACCGCTTCGATGGTGCCGCCATCGTTGAGCACCATGACTTGCGACTCGTAATCGAGCACGATTGCGTACGGATGTTTCAGCGGCGATTCGGCCTTTGCGGAGCCTTCCTTGTAGGAATAGCCGGCCAATGATCCGGACGCCGTCATGCGGTTGCCTTCGGCCACGATCTTCCCCTTGTGCATGTCCGTCAGCGAAACTGATCCGGTCAGCGCGCCCGGTTTGTCGGCGCTGAATCGAAACACCATCACGTTTGCCGCGTGGCTGGCGAAATATTCGCGGTGGAACTTCACGCCGTTGTTCTCGTACGCCACCGAATGGACCGCGCGGCTGATGTCCAGTTCGCGGCGATAGTTCGCCGGCGCGGATTTCGCGTTCTGCTTTCCAAGCTCGATCTCGGAGATCTGGAAATGCGTCGGCGAACGATGCTCGGAGAATGTGAAGCGGTAGTCCTGAAATTTCTTTTCGTTCGCGAACGAGTATTCCTTCCGCTGGTTCCGCGCGGGGAACTGCGGTTCGCTCGTGCGCTTGTCGAGCTGTGTCCATTCCGCGCCATCATTCGAGCCTTCCAGCGTCCACGATTTCGGATCGCGGTTCGGCATGTCTTCCGCCGATGTAAAAGCATACGAAGAAATGCAGACCGGCGACGCGAAATGTCCGAGCCACACCACCGGCTTGCCGTGATGTTCCAAACACCACTTCGTGTTCGGATCGCCATCCATGCTCTGCATCACGGACTGGTTGCCCGGCGACGCCTGTCCGCTCGCACATTCAGCGGACAAGATTCCTTCGCCGCCGAAATCAACGAACACATCGCCGAACGCCTGATTCGCGCCGGTGTCCGTTTCGTCGCCGATCCACAGGCTCGATTCGTTGAACTGGATTCGCTCGCGCGCAACGCCGCCAAACACCATCGCGCCCAGCCGTCCGTTGCCAATCGGCAGCGCCTCCGTCTCCCAATTCTTCGCGGGTTGCTGATACCACAGCTTCGGCCCGCTTTCCGCGGCGATGGAGATTTCCAATGATTGGAAAAAAGCGAGCGCCAGAGTTCCAATGATTGGAAGACTTGATTTCATTTCAGAACTTCTCCGATTTGACAGTTTTCGTTTCGCCGCCGACGCGGATCGTCACATCGCGCGGTTCGGCGGAGGCGATGCGATACGATGAAACTTTTCCCGCTTTCCACGCGATGTCCACGGTGAAGCCGCCGCGGGCGCGGAGGCCTTTGACCGAGCCGTCGGGCCAGTCTTTGGGGAGCGCGGGCAATAGATCGATCAGGAAGCCGCCGTCGTCGGTGCGGATGTGCGATTGCAGGAGCATCTCGGCGATGCCGGAGCACGCGCCGAAGTTGCCGTCAATTTGGAACGGCGGATGCGCGTCGAACATGTTCGGGAAAAGTCCGCCGTGGCCCTTTTTCATCCAGATGGGCGTGATGAGATTTTTCAGGATGATTATCGCGTGATCGCCGTCGAGGAAGCGCGCCCAGAAGTTGACCTTCCAGCCCATGCTCCAGCCGGTGGCCGCGTCGCCGCGGTAGATCAGCGACTGGCGGGCGGCGTCGAAGAATTTTTTGTCCTGCCAGGTGATGTCGTAGCCGGGATAGACGCCCCACAGGTGCGAGCAGTGGCGGTGTTCGTTCTTGGGGTTGTCGAGGTCTTCGAGCCATTCCTGAAGCTGGTTGTATTGCCCGACCTGGTTCGGCGCGATCCGCTTTGCCATGTCGGTGAGCTTCGCGGCGAAGTCGGCGTCCTTGCCGAGAATCTTCGCGGCCTCGGCGGTTTCGCGGAAGAGCGAGCGGATGATCGCGTGGTCCATCGTCGGGCCCATCACCAACCCGCCCTGCTCCGGCGAGTTGGACGGGCCGCTGATGAGCCAGTGGGTCTGCGGGTCTTCGACGAGGGCGTCGGCGTAAAATTCCGCCGCGCCTTTCATGAGCGGATAGCCGACTTTCGCGAGGAAGTTTTTGTCCTGCGTGAAGGCGTAATGTTCCCAAAGGTGCGTGGCCATCCATCCGCTGCCGCTCTGCCAGATTCCATGATTCGACGCGTTGATCGGTGCGGCTCCGCGCCACAAATCGAAGTTGTGATGCACGACCCAGCCGTGCGCGCCGTAGTGTTCCTTCGCAACTTCAGCGCCGCTCTTCGAGAGTTCGCCGAGCGCGTCGAAAAGCGGCTCGTGGCAATCGCCGAGCGCGGTGACTTCGGCGGGCCAGTAGTTCATTTCGGTATTGATGTTGCAGGTGTATTTGCTGTCCCACGGCGGCTTGATCTTGTCGTTCCAGATTCCCTGCAAGTTCGCGGGCTGGCCCCCTGCCCTGCTGCAGCCGATGAGCAAATAGCGGCCGTATTGGAACAGCAGCGCGGCAAGCTGCGGGTCGCTGCCAGTGGCGAAATTCTTGATGCGCTCGTCAGTCGGCTGCTTCGCGGAATCGTTGTGGCCGAGGTCGAGAGAGACGCGGCGGAAGAGCGCGCGATGATCGGCGAGTTGCGCCTCGCGAAGCTCCGCGTCGGTTTTCGAACCGATCTTTGCGAGCATTTCTTTGCAGCGCGCCGACGGGCTTGCGGAGATGTCGCGATAATTGACAACACTGCTCGCACCGACCAGCCGGATCGTGAAGCCGTTCGCGCCGGCTACGTGAATTGAATTGCTGACGATGCTGACGCTGCCGCCATCGGCGGTGACTTTTGCGCGCGCCTCGAAGCGCACGCCGTTGGTTTCGACTTGGCCGCTCAGAATGATCGTATCGCCATCTGCGCGCACCAATGAATCTTTGTGAGGCGACGAGAGCGAGATCGTTCCGTTGATTGCGCCGGGTTTGTCCGCTTTGAATTGCGCGACGGTGACGCGGTCGGGATGCGAGACGAAAACTTCGCGGTGAAAAGCGACGCCGCCGGATTTGTATTCGGTGACGGCGGTCGCGGAATCGAGATCGAGCCAGCGGCGGAAATCTTCCGACTGTTGCTGGCCGTCGAGTTTCACGAACAAATCGCCGAACGGCTGATAGGCTTTTTGATGCAGCGGCTCGCTCATGAATTCCTTGCCGGCGAGTTCCTCGGCGGCCTTCTGTTTTTCGTGGGCGGATTTTTGTTTCGCGCCGAGGGCCTTTTTGAGGTCACCGGCCTCCTTCTTCTTGCCCGCGTCTTCGAGCGCCTTGACCTCTTTTTCGATCTTGAGCGATTCCTGCAAATCCTTGCGGCCGTCCTGAAGCAGGTCGCGAATCTGCGGGAGAAATTTGACGGCGTTGGTGTGCGCGTAGGAATGCGGCTGGCCGGTCCAGACGGTGTGCTCGTTGAACTGGATTCGCTCCTCCGAAACGCCGCCGAAATCCATCGCGCCCATGATGCCGTTGCCAAGCGGCAGCGCCTCTTCCCACGTTTTCGCCGGCTGCGTGTACCACAAAATCCAATCGCCCTTCGGCGTCTCGACGCCGCGGCCGACCGACGATGAAAGCGCCAATGCGAAAACAGCGATACCAGACAAAATATTTTTCATAATGAATTTCTCCCCGCGCATAATTCGGCACAGCGCCGGAAAACTCACGCAGAAAAACCGGCTGGATTGTTGACGGAACGAAACGGCCGATCATCATGGCGGCAAGTTTTCGATGAGCGCAAATTTTCAAACAGGAGAGATCGTCATGAACACAGCAGCCAAACTTCAAATCATTGGAATTCTCGCAGCCGCACTTTTCCAATCATTGGAAATTGCGAACGCCGCCGATGCGCCGCAGCCGTACGGCGCGCTGCCGACACCGCGGCAGGTTGCACACGCGGAAATCGAGACGTACGCGTTTTGCCATTTCACGGTGGACACGTTTACGGATCGCGAGTGGGGAACAGGCGGCGAGTCTGAAACGGGTTTCAATCCGACGGCGTTCGACGCGAACCAGATTGTCGGTGCGCTGAAGGCCGGAGGTTTCAAGGGCGTAATTCTGACGTGCAAGCATCACGATGGATTTTGTCTGTGGCCGTCGAAGTTTACGGAGCACTGCGTGAAGAATTCGCCGTGGCGCGGCGGCAAGGGCGACGTGGTCGGCGATTTCGCGGCGGCGTGCAAAAAGGCGGGCATGAGGTTCGGCACCTATCTTTCGCCGTGGGACCGCAACAACGAGAACTACGGCAAGCCTGAGTATGTCGAATATTACCGGAATCAGTTGCGCGAACTGCTGACGAATTACGGGCCAATTTTCGAAGTCTGGTATGACGGCGCGAACGGCGGGACCGGATACTACAAAGGAAAGGTCGGGCCGGTGGAATCGAAGGACGTGAACGAGCGGCGCAATATTGACCGGACAAAATATTACGATTGGGCGACGACGTGGAAGATCGTCCGCGAGCTGCAGCCGGACGCGAACATGTTCTCGGATGTCGGCCCCGACTGCCGCTGGTGCGGCAATGAACGCGGATTCGCAGGCGATAAGTGCCGTGCGACGATCACGTTTGCACCGGACTCCGCGCCGGGAACTTCGATTCCTCATCTCGGCGACGGGATGCTCGGCGGCAACGTCTGGTGCCCGGCCGAAGTGGATGTCTCGATCCGGCCCGGCTGGTTCTGGCATGAAAAGGAAAATGCGCGCGTCCGCTCGCCGGAAAATCTGATGCAGATTTATCTGAATTCCGTCGGACACGGCGCGACGATGCTTTTGAACGCGCCGCCGGATCGCCGCGGACTCATCCACGAAAACGATGTCGAAAGCATCAAGCAATTCGGCGAGCACCTCCGCGATACGTTCGCATCAAATCTGGCCGCAGGCGCGAAACTCACGGCCAGCAATGTTCGCGGTGGCGATGCGAAAAATTATGGCCCGCAAAAGCTGATCGATGACGGAATGTGGAGCGCGTGGGTCACCGACGATTCTGTGACAACACCGGAAGTCACATTTGAATTGAATGGCGGAAAAACTTTTAACCTCATCCGCCTTCGCGAAGACATCCGCCTCGGTTTGCGCGTCGAGGGCGTGGCCGTTGACGCATGGACGGATGGCGCGTGGAAGGAAATCGCAAAAGCCGAATCCATCGGGTCGTGCCATCTGTGGCGCATACCGAAGATGACAACGGACAAGGTTCGTATCCGCGTGACGAAATCGCCGGTGTGCCCTGCGCTGTCCGATTTCGGCCTGTACCTGGAACCCGAATTCGCGACATGGATTCCGCCCATCGGCGGCAATGCGAAAATGGCGGAGAAGGCCAAATGGAAAGTCGTCTCCGCTTCTTATGAAGCTCCCGGCGGCGAGGCGCGCCGCGCGATTGACGGCGATGCCGGATCGCTCTGGCATACGCACGGCCCCGACGGCGAGCATCCCCCACCCCACAACATCGTCATCGACCTCGGCGCAAAAAGTACGCTCACCGGGTTCACTTACCTGCCCCGCCACGACGGCACGACGCACGGCATCGTGGATCAATATGAATTTTACGTGAGCGAAGACGGCGCGACCTGGGACGCTCCCGCAGCGAAAGGCGAATTCGGAAACATCAAGGCCAATCCCGTCGAACAGTCCGTGACGTTTGAAAAACCGGCGTCTGGCCGTTTCATCAAATTCGTCGCGCTGCACAGCGCCGACGGCAACCACGTGACGGTCGATGACGGGCGGCGTGATCGCGGCTCCGTTGAATGCAAGCCAGGTCGCGGCGAATGCGAGCTTCGTGCTGCATCTCGACGTGGACGGGCTGCGGAATACGCAGGTCGGTAAGTTGCTGATGCAACGGCTGACGACCGGCGATGACAACCACAAGATGAATGCGCTGGCCGCTTGGCTCGGCTGCGATCCGCGAAAGGATCTGGCCGGCGTCACGCTTTATGGGCCGCCCGGCGTGAGCGATGACGGCGTGGTGATCCTGGGCGGCAAGTTCAACCAGCAGCAGATGGAAACGTACGTGAAAGCTGACGCGGCCTATCAGGGCGAGGCGTACAAGGGGACGACGATTCATTCGTGGATTGACAAGAAAAAGAACAAGCGGATGTGGGGCGCGTTCATGAATGGCGGCTCGCAAATCGTGATCAGCGGAGTTGATTCTGCGCTCAAGACGGCGCTGGACACGATCAGCGGGCAGGCCGGAAGTTCGCTGGCCACGCAGAACAGCTGCAACCTCGCGCTGGGCACGGCGAATGGCGCGGTACTGGTCGCGGCGGCGGACATGTCGAAAATCAAAGGCACGAAGCCGAACGCACAGACGCTCAAGCAGGCCAAGGCGGCCTCCGCTTCGATCGGCGAACAGGGCAACGACATGGTGGCCACGATCAGCATCGAGGCGGACTCGGCCGTGAGCGCACAGCAAATGACCGACATGGCGCGCGGAATCCTCGCGATGATCCAGCTCGACGACAAGACGGACGCCAAGACGAAGGAGGCGCTGCGGGCCACGACCATTGACGCGCAGGGCACGTCGCTGAAGGTTGCCATTCACATGCCGGCGCAGACACTGGCCGATGCGATGCAGAAAAAATGGCAGGAAGAAGATCAGAAAAAAGCGGCGGACACGACGCAGTCGAAGTAATTTTCGGAAGCCGGAAACCGGAGATCAGCGGTCGAGTATCCGGACGTTGATCTCTATTGTCGTAGAAATGAATACCCCAGTCCAGATGACCGATGCGACGCTCGCCTGCGCGGCGAGGGACGGCGATATGGCAGTGTTTGAACAATTGTTGTCACGATATGCAGCGCGTGTGTTTTCGTTCCTGCGGCAGATGACGCGCAGTTCACACGACGCGGAAGACATCTCGCAAATGGTCTGGGTGACAGTGCACCGGCAACTTGGCCGCTACGATCCATCGCGCTCTTTTTCGACATGGCTTTTCACCATCGCGCGCAACACCGCCATCAGTGCGTGGCGGAAACGACGCGACGATACGGCGCAGTTGCAGGATCATGACTGGGTTGATCGGACGCATCCGGCCGAATCAGGTTTTCGGCGCGAAGAGTCCGAAAATATCTGGGCATGGGTTGGTGCAAATTTGAAACCGGAGCAGCGCGACGCGCTCTGGCTGATGTACCGCGAAGATATGAGCGTCCGCGAAATCGCAAGCGCGCTTGGCTGTTCGGTTGTGCGTGTGAAAGTGATGCTTCACCGCGCGCGGAAGAAATTGTTGGCGGCCGCCGGCGGCCAGGAAGTGCCGGGCATCGCGGAAGCGGCAGGAATACTCTGAGCCACGGGGCGCACGGAGGCGGATCATGAAAAGTTGGCGTGAAATTGAAGAACAATTGAAGACAGAAAATCATCGCGATGAGATTCCGGACGGGCTTCACGACCGGATCATGCGCGCTGTCCGCGACGACCGCGCCGCGGCATCCATCGCAGCGAAGCCGAGTCATTTCGCGCAAGCGTGGCTTTGGGCCGCGGCGGCAGCTACCGCAGTGATCGCGATTGCGATGATCGCCCATCGCACGCCGCCGCGTCATCCCGGCATGACGGCCGAATTGAGTGCGCCTGCATTTTTTTCTCTGGCGAGCCTGGAAGACTTCGCGACGTCGCCGGTAAATGACGAGGTGAATAATCTGCGGGCGGATATTTCATCGGCGGCCAGTTTCATTCAAAGCTGCCTGCCCAGCGGTGAAGCCGGCACCTGAAGTCCTGCACCCGTCGAACGATTGTCGTTCGCGTTCAGGTTTTGCGGCCAAGCAATAATTGGCCGAGCATCTCGGCGACCTGCTGAGCGACCCGAAGCTGCCTGCGATTAAATTTGTTCATCTTGTGGATTGCGACAAAGACGAGCGACTTGAACGGGATCATCGTGTAGGCCTGCTCCGAAATGAAAATGCTGATCATGTCGCACTGCCCCGCCTCCAGCGACTGGATCATCGGCGCGAGCTTCTGAATCACGTACGGCGCGAACGCGCCGACAACTTCGGGGCTGCCGTTCGACCAGTGGGCCGCAAGCATGTCGCCGTCGGAATCCACGATTAGGCAGCCTTCAAACCCTTCGACCTCTGCAAAACGCCGGGCCACTTCCTGAACACTCACGCCGCCTTCACTCGTGGCGCCGACAATCGCCATGACTTTTTCGCGCTTGGCGTGCGCATCCTCCCGCCACGGGATCCCGGTAATTCGGACGAATGCGGCGGGACCGATTCCAGGAACGCGGCCCAGATCATGAATGGTGAGAAACGGGCCGAAAACTTCGCGGTTCTTGACGATGGACTGCGCGAGGCCGGGACCGACGCCATTGAATCGCCGCGTCATGTCCTCGGCCGAAGCGACGTTGAGGTCCAGTCCGCAGACATGGACTGCGGGTACGGCCGATTCGGCCGTCAACACCGACGATGTTCCACTATCTGGCCCGGAAACTACACTCTCGTTCGTGTTCATGCTTCGTTTCTCCGGCTGCTTTCAACGCCTTGCTTCTCGCTTCGTTCAATTTCGCGAAAGCGTGCTTGGCATCACGACAGGCATGGTGATACTTCTAGTCACGGTGTGCGGAAAACGCAAGGAGAGTTGCCATGTTGCAGTCATTGAATGCGGCGCTTTTTGAAAAGATGAACGCAACCACCAAGGTCGCGCTGGTCAAGTCGTCGGCGAAGGCCGTTTTTCTCACGGATCGCGGAGGCAATCTGATCACAGAACACTCGGTTGATCCCGTGCCGATGGAAGACAATCTGGTGGCGCTGATCGCTGGCGCCTTTTTTGCCAGCCAGCAGGCGGCGACGATCCTCGGCGAAAAGGAATTCAACACGATGACCGAGCGCGGCAAGGAAACATCCCTTTTCGTCCGCGGGCTTCACGACGATCATTTGCTCATCGTCATTTTCGGAACTGACACGAACCACGGGCTCGTAAAACTTTTTTCCGAGGAAGCCGCGAACTCGATCAATCCGCTGATTGACCAGATGCTGAGCAACAGCGCCGCCGTTTCGCAGCAATTAGAAGTTGACCTAACCCGCCCCGCTTTTCAGCGCGCCTGATTTCTGTCCGCGGAGAAACAAGTGTCCGCTTCATGACTTCCAATGATTGGAAATTTGCGCTGCCGTAATTTCCAACCATTGGAAAAAGATGAATCACCCGGCGTACCGCCAAACGATCTGATCGCCAACTTTGATCGCGTCGTCCGGCAGCCATCCCGCGGCGACTTCCAGCGTCGAATGCGCGCCAAAACCGCCTGCAACCATCGGCGTCCACGGCTTGATATCTCGTACGACCCGAACAACGCGACCGTCGCGATCGTGAAAAATTGCATCTATGGCAAACTTCATTCCAAACATGTGAATGCTGGAACACGGCATGATGAGCAATCCCTGACGGGGCGGAAGTCCGTCGCGGCCCAAGAGCCCGCGCATACGATCAATCATTGATTCGGCGACCTCAGCGTGCTCAAGAAAAGGCACGCCGTTCAAAGTCATTTCGATCTTGCGCGGCATCTTTGCAAACGGTCGCGGCACCCGCTGCGAACTGCTATTTTTTCGCCTTTTCTTCGGGACCGGCGGCGTCCGGATCGTCCTCGTCCAACTTGGGAAGAACGCCCTTTTTGTAGCTGTCGAGCGTGTCTTTGAAGTCTTCTTTCATGTCGTCTTCGGCCAGCGAAATGGCTTTCTTTTCCAATTCGATCGCCTTGTCCTTGTCGCCCTTCATGAAGATGACGCGGGCATATGTGTCGAGAATCGCGGGACTTTCCCCCTTCGCCAGTTCGTTCGCGCGCGCGGCAAATTTTTCAGCCATCGCCATGTCGGGCTTTTCAAGCCCCTTTGTCGTCACAAGCGTCCACGACAAGTCGTTCAAAACTTCCTGATCGTCATTTTTCTTCTTGCCCAGTTCCCCGATGATTTTTTGCGCGGTCGCACCGTCTTTCTTCTCTACATAAATTTGAAAACGCGCCATGCCGAGGCTAGCCGCTTCTTCAGACGGCAACAATTTTTCCAGCTCATCCAGGATTTTGAGCGCGTCACCCCATTTTTTACCTTCCATCGCCTCTTCGAGCTTCTCGAATTTCTCCTGCTGCAATTTTTCATTCGCGACGCGCTTTGCTTCTTCCGCCTTCGCGTCGTACTTGCCGGCCAGCACGGCTTCGACAACCGAATCCAATCCCATCATCGGATGTCCGATCCATGCGATCTTTCCGTCACGGCCAACAACAAAAGCTGTCGGAATTCCTTCCTGACCCGCAGCGGCCATCCACGTTGCCGCCATGACTCCTTTTTCTTCCTTCGACTTGTCATCGAGTGCGACGCGATACGTCATTTTGTCGCCCATCTTCTTCACGAATTTCGCAACGTCGCAGTCATTTTCCTCCCACGCATTCTGGCCGATCACGACAAGGCCGTTGTCCTTGTTTTTCTTCCACAGCTCGTTCAAATGCGGAATGGACTCGCGGCACGGACCGCACCATGTCGCCCAAAATTCAACCACATAAACCTTGTTCGTCTCGAACTTCGTCACCGGATCGCCCTGGACGAATTTTCCGCACTTCAAGGCCGGTGCCGGATCGCAAACATGCAATGTGACTTCAGGTGCGGCTGGTTCGGGAGCGTTTTCTTTTTCGGCGACTTTGTCTTTTTCCGCACGCAACTCGGCTTCCTTCTTCCAATCAAACTTGTCGGACAAAACCGCGTCCACGACCTCTGCGAGTCCATCCATCGGATGGCCGATCCAAACTATGCGTCCATCTTTGCCAATGACGAAAGCGCATGGAATTCCATCCTGACCCGCCGCAGTCATCCAACTCTTTGCCATCGCACCTTCCTTCTCGCCGGACTTGTCGTCGAGAGCGACGCGGTACGTCATCTTGTCGCCCATTTTTTCCACGAATTTTGCAACGGCGCTGTCATCGCGCTCCCAGCAATCCTGACCGATGACAACGAGACCCTTGTCCTTGTTCTTCTGCCAGATTTCATTGAGGTGCGGAATCGACATGCGGCACGGCCCGCACCACGTGGCCCAGAATTCCACCACATAGACTTTGCCCGTCGCAAATTTTGAGACCGCGTCTGCCTGGATGAATTTACCGCACTGGAGTTTCGGCGCCGGATCGCCAATTTTCAGCGCCGACTCGTCCGCCTTTTCTTTCGCGAAAGCCGGAAATGCCATCGCAAGCATCACACAAATCGTCACAACATTTTTCATCGTTTTCATGTCCCTTCGAAAAAATTGAACATGAGCGAAACTTCCCACGCCGTCACGTTATTTCAAATCGCAACCCTCACGAGGCATGCCGGCGATCCGTTCCCGAAAATGCATCGCGGCAACAGCCGGGTTGACATCACGGCGTGCGCCGCTATTCTTCGCGACGCTTTTTCCACCCGGGGCGGTAGCTCATCTGGTAGAGCGCCTCGTTCGCAACGAGGAGGTAGAGGGTTCGAGTCCCTTCCGCTCCACCATCTGATATAACCCCCACAAAACCCCTTTATTTTCGGCCTTTTTGGTCGGCCGTCGCGCTCAACCGTCTCGTTCCCTCTACCCTCCAGACCTCCATTTTGCGGGAAGTCGGGATCCACCGGGAGGTTTTGATGGAGGATTTTTGTGCGAGCTGTTTGGGGGAAATTCGGGTTCGTTTTGTTCAGGTTTG
>CAIVKH010000091.1 GCA_903906425.1 uncultured bacterium | reverse complement strand
GCAGTTGGTTTCGGTGGTGGATACCACGCCGCCGGTGTTGATCGGGGTTCCGTCGAACACGACGAATGAGTGCAGTGCGATCATCGCTCCTGCGGTGGTCTCGGCTACGGACAATTGCGACACCAACACTCTGACTCCTGTACTGGTAACGACGACGAACGCCGGCGCGTGTCCAAACAGCTATAGCCTGATCCGCGTTTGGAACGTGAGTGATGCCTGCGGAAATTCTGCTGTTGCGGCCACGCAGGTGGTCACTGTGGTGGATACCACGCCACCGGTATTGATCGGGGTTCCGACAAACATCAACGTTTCTTGTGATGAAATTCCTGCGCCCGCCATCGTGACCGCCGTTGACAACTGCGGCACAGCATCAATTACAGTCGTCTTGTCCCAGCCAACGGTGGTCACCAGTTCGTGTGCGCATCGCTACACATTGCAACTTGTATGGACCGCGTCCGATCAATGCGGAAATTCTATCGCGGCAACTCAGTTGATCTTCGTGGCTGACAGCACGCCGCCAGTCATTGGGTTTATCCCCACGAACCGGAATATCGACTGCATGACGTCTATCCCGGTCCCCGATCCCGGGAGTGTTATTGCGGTTGATAACTGCAGCGTGGTGTCGAACTTGCTTGTGATGGTAACCACAAACGACAACGGTCGGACAGGGCTCCCCGGCGATCCCCACATCATCCAATACATCTATACGGTCTTGGACGAGTGCGGCAATTTGTCCGCCGCAACTCAAACCATCACGCAATCATGTAACCCCTCGTATTTGGTGACCAAGACCCTGATCAGTCCAGCTATTGGCCATATCGGGATTGGCTCAAATCTACTTTTCAAGATCACAGTCACCAATACGGGAGACATTACAATAGTTCCGCAAGTTTTCGATATCTATGATCCTGAGATATTGGCCTACACTACTTCGACTCCCCCAGAATCCGCATTCTCGCCAGGGCTGGTCGTGTGGTCTAATCTTCCTCCTATCCCAGCAGCTGGTTCTGCATCCATTCTTGTCAACTTCACCGATCTCACTAATGGTTTTTCAACGAATACGGCAGTAGCCGTGGCGACGACGACAAACGGTTACCCCTTGCCGCCGCAAACAAGCAGCGTGCCGTTCCGTTATGTGGTCATCGGAAACGTATATGGCATGAACTTGGAAGGCAAAGCTGTTGTCGCATGGGACACAGAAGGCGAAGAAGGCACGTCCGGATTCACTCTGTCGAGGAAAGATGCGTATGGTCGCTGGACACAGGTGAGTTCGTTTATCGCGGCAAATGGTCGCCCTGACGCAGGCGCAACATATGGATGTCAGGATACAGGCGTGATGCCAGGCTCGGTGGCAACATACATGATAACAGAGTTGGAAACCCGTGGGAGACGGCTTGTCTATGGACCTTTCACAGTGTCATTCCCCTTGACTGGATCCAATGTCGCGAAGCTGAATTCAGACGGAATTCTGGCGACAACAGATTCGACTCCAAATTCAAAGCCTTCGCTGACGCATCAAGCAAGTGCGAAGACTCTCGCCGTGTCTGCGCCAGCCACGACCATCGTCCCTGCCACGGCAATTAAAGCAATGATCTCTTCTGAGGGAATATATCAAGTCTCCTCGTCACAACTTATGTCTGGATTTGGTAAGAGTGAGTCGGACATTCGAAATCTTCTCGCTGCAAACAACTTGGCTGTATTCAACATGGGGAAAGGCGTATCCAGTATATGTTCCAGCAATGGCATTATGTTCTATGGCGTGCCCACTCATACGATATACGCCAGCCAAAACGTTTATTGGATAGCCTTGGCAAAGACCGCCAGTATGGTGACCCAACAGGCTTTATCTTCAGTCGCACAAATTGGGCAATCATTCTGGTGCGACCGCACGGTGGAAAGCAATTTCGTTGCCCGTCCTGACATTTTCGATGATCCGAATGCAGATATATGGCTATGGCAAGCCCTATCCGTGAGCAGTGCGACCGGGAATACTTTCACTACAACATTCGATTTGCCCGGTCTGATGACTGGCAGCAGTGCGACGATCACCTTGCGGTTGAAGGGTGGGGTGGCTGGCGTTAGCCACGATGCAAAGGTCAGTCTCAACGGGATTGTTATTGGAGACGCGAACTTTGCTGACATTGATGCGATACAGGATCAGTTTGTCTCGGGTAGTTTGCGCGCCTCCAACAATACGCTCGCGATTACCGCGAAAGGCGATCCCATGAGCACATTTTTGGTGGACAGCTTCACAATTCACTATCGCCGGGCGATGACCGCGATAGCCGATACGCTGATATTCAGTGCGGAAGGTCAATCATCGTTGACGGTGAGTGGCTTCAGCAGATCGGACATCGATATCTTCAATGTCACAGATTCGATGAATCCTGTAAAACTTGCCGGTGCATCCGTGATGGGCAGTGGTGCCAATTTCAGCGTATCATTCATACCGCCGGATAAGAACGGGCGGTATCTGGCATCGTTGTCGAGCGCCCGCTCGTCAGCCGACTTGATCATTGCGGATGTTCCAAGTTACCTTGCATCACCGACCAACCGGGCGGACTACATCATCATCGCTTCCAGTGGCTTGAAGACGGCGGCGCAAACTCTTGCTGACTACAGAGCGACTCGCGGCTTGAACGCCATGGTAGTGGATATTCAGGACGTTTTTGATGAATTCAACTACGGGATGCGGGATCCGAATGCGATTCGAAATTTCGTGACCTATACTGCGAGATCATGGGCTAAAGCTCCTAAGTATATAACGCTGGCGGGGCAGGGATCTCTCGATTACAAGAATAACCTCGGCTATTCGGATTGTGCTGTGCCGCCCCTGATGGTGCAACTTGATGCGGGCTTGCAAACTTCAGATGCCCAGTTTGGCGACATCAATGGTGACGGGCGTCTGGAAATTGCTGTTGGGCGATTGCCTGCAACCGGTGTTCAGGATTTGCAGAATTCAATTGCAAAGATCAAAGCTTTTGAATTGGGAGGAGCATCCCACAAAAAGGCGGTTGCCCTCAGCGATAACCCCGATAGCGGCGGAAATTTCCCCGACGAAAGCGACAAATATGCGGTGGCCCACATGAAGAATCTGGAAGTCAGCCGAATCTATCTTGGATCATCCTCCGCTCCAACATCAACGGTTGCCCGCTCGCAACTGTTTTCAGCTCTCTACAACGGCTGCGGCTACATGACCTATTTTGGTCATTCGACGAGGCTGCGACTGGCCAGTGAACAACTTCTTTCTTTCACCGATGTGCCGAGTATGGCAAATGGGTCACATCCTCCAATTATGGTAACCATGACGTGTGTGGTGGGTGATTTCGGCACGCCGGGTGTCGTGACTTTGGGTGAGTCGCTGTTGAATTCATCCAATGGCGCGGTCGCCGTGGTCGGGCCAGGCTCGAAGGTAGGTTCGGATAGCTGCATTCTTTCCCAGCTCCTCACGGCAAATATCTATGAAAAGGACATGGCCCGCCTGGGTGACGCTGTTAATGCCGCTCTGAATAGCTTGCGGGCATCCGGCCTTACAGGACTAAGCCATGCCTATAACTTTATGGGTGATGCAGCTCTTGAGTTGAAATCACTGAATGCGTCCGGGAACAATATGGCTGCCGGTTCAGCCCTTGTGCAGGATTTTGACGGAGATGGAGCCTCGGACATTGCCGTCTGGTCGCCAGCGACCGGCGGCTGGGATGTGCTGAGCAGTTCGGGACAGGCAACCCCGACGATACAATTTGGATGGAGCGCGGAGATGCCGGTGGCGGCGGATTACGATGGTGATGGGATAACCGATTACGCCCTCTTCTATCCAGCGGCAGGCAATTGGTATATTGTTGAAAGCTCCACTGGGAACGTCCTCACGAAGAATTGGGGCTGGAGCCGAGAACTGCCTGTGCCGGCGGATTATGATGGCGATGGGAAAGCCGACCTTGCCGTATATGATCCGCCGACAGGCACGTGGTACATCAATCTTTCAAGCACTAATCAGGCAAGAGTGGTTCAATGGGGATGGAGTCAGGCAATCCCAGTGGCCGGAGATTACGACGGTGACGGCAAGGCCGATATTGCGGTCTATGTCCCTGCGACAGGATCTTGGAACATTCTCCAGAGCAGCGATGGGAAGGTGCGCGTCCTCAATTGGGGCTGGAGCCAGGCGATGCCTGTTCCCGCAGATTACGATGGCGACAAGCACACGGATATTGCCGTCTATGTTCCGGCTTCCGGTTCTTGGAGTATTCTGCAGAGCCACGATGGTTCGCTGAAGCAGCAGAACTGGGGCTACTATCTGGCTGCGCCGGTCCCGGGTGACTACGATGGTGACGGCCGCGCAGACATCACCGTTTATGTGCCATCTGCGGGTGCCTGGTATATCTTGCAGACAAGTAATGGAACTGGTCGGACGGTCAATTGGGGCACGAATCAATCGATGCCCGTCCTCCCGCAATTCCAGATCAACCGGCGCTATTTCCCATCACCCTGAACCGCTAGTCAAAACTTCCAATGATTGGAAAGTGAGTTGCCAATTGATATCCACTTTTCAGATGGCGATGTGAACTTGGGAATCACTGACATTGTGACCATGACTTTCGTTATGGCGATGGGAAGAACGTAAGCGTCACGCCAAGCCGCCCTATCTGATCACATCGTAGATGTCGTGTAAGCGGTACACCAAGCACCGATTGACAGCGTTGGCGTCGTAGATGCCGTAGCGTTTGCGCTATGACGTTTATGATGCGAGAGCCAGCGGGGTCCGGGTGGATTTGGCCCATGCTTTGGGCGTGATCGCCGGGATCTGGTGGTTGGTCATGGCGGGCAGGCGCGTGAGCACGTCCTTGAGGTAGGCAAAGGGTTCGACGCCGTGCGTCCTGCAACTTTGGATGATCGAATAGATGACCGCGCTGCGCCAGCCGGCGTCTTGGGCCCCGATGAACAACCAGTTCTTGCGACCCAGGGCGGTCGGGCGAATGGCGTTTTCGACGAGATTGTTGTCGATCTCGATGCGGCCCTTTTCCACATAGACGTCCAACAGCTCCCACTGGCCGAGTGCATAGCTGATCGCTTTGCCGGTCAGCGATTGCGGAAGATGTTTGGGCTGTAAAGCGGTCAGCAGTTTTTTCAGGCGCACGAGGATCGGACGGCTTTGGGCGGCGCGAAAAGCCTCTCGCAATTTCGGGCCTGCCCGGCTTTCCCGGAGTTTTCGTTCGATGGCGTACAGATGGACAATCTGCCAGAGGATCCAACCGGTACGCCCGGTCGCCTCCTTTTGCTCGAAGGCTTCGTGGAACTTCCGTCGCACATGCGCCCAGCATCCCGCCAGTTCCACGCCGGGCCGTTTTTTCAACATCGTGCGGTAGGCTCCGTAGCCGTCGCATTGAACCGTTCCGTTGTAGTTCTCCGGCAGGATCTCCAGCAGATGTTCGTGTCCGCGACCGGAGGTCCAGTGATAGACGGTGTCAGCGCCCGGCACGTTGACCGCCCAGAAGTAGCCCTGGCTGGTCTGGCCCGCTCCCGGGCTCAGGTATTTCACCGGCGTCTCGTCGATCTGGACATAACCGCCGGCCATCTGTTGCCGGTCACCGGAGCGGGGTCGATAACTTCGATTTCCACCGGAATTGTCAGGGCAGCGGGGCTGGCGGGAAGACGGTTTGTGGCGAGCAGTTACGGCCTCCGGGCTCGCCGCCATCCCGGAGGCCGGAGATGAACTCATCTTGTCCAGACCGCCGAGCAGGAGTTCAAGCTGGTTGGCGTCGAGTTGCTCGCTCTTGCGTCCGAACACCCGGCGGATCAGAAGATCAATCTTCTGGCGAAGCAACTCGTTCTCCTTGCGGAGCCGCATAACTTCCTGGGTAAGTTCTTCGAGCTGTTCATCGTGCATGCCTCACTTAGGCAACGGACCACGCATATCTCTCAAATATATTTCTGTTATACTTACTTTTCTTCGCGCTCCTGCCAAGGAGCCTTCACGTATTTTCCAATGATTGGAAACCAACGCCGCCCCAACTTCCAATCATTGGAATCTGCGAACGGTAACACGGAGAGCGGCACTTGCTCTTCTTCGCGCTCGTACCACGGCCGCATGCGGGCGCCTTTCAAGTCGATGCCGTCAGTCAACAGCGCCAGCGCCTCCGGCGTGAGTGAAAGACTCTTCTGTCCTTGGTGGGAAGGCTTGGGCCAGCTGAATCGTCCCTGTTCCAGACGCTTGCAGGCCACCCATAATCCTGTCCCATCCCAGAACAGGATCTTCAACCGCGTGTGGCTGCGGTTGGTGAACACGTACAGTGCCCCCTGATACGGATCGGCCTGCAGATGATCGCACACCAGCGCACTCAACCCGTTGAAACTCTTACGCAGATCCTGCGGGGTCATGGCCAGAAACACTTTCAACGCGCCGGCAAAGCTCAGCACGGCGTGCCCTCCCGCAGATGCCGGCACAAAACCGCGATCATCGGTATCTGGTCGGCCCGTTCCAGCCGGACACGGACGCCCATCGGCAGTTCAATCGTGATGGCCGCATCGCGATGCTTTTCAGCCGGCTCCACCACCACCTCCTGAAACATGACAGCAGGAGGATCAGCTTGAATTTTTCTGGCAGACCGCAGCCGCCTCATCCTGCGCCAATGCGCAAACGTCGGATACCGGATGCCGTACAGGCGGGCGAACGCCGCGCCGCTCATTCCGCCCTGCTCGAACATATCCATCAGTGCTTCGCGATCGGATGCGGGCGTAGTCACCCGACCCGTCGCGTCAACTTTCAACGCCGTTGGAACAACTGATTTCGTAGATGTCATAGTGCCCATGCTACGGCATCTATGATCCCATTAAATAGTGCGGCTTGGCGTGACGCTTACGATGTCGTAGCGCATGCAGACTGTCGGACTTAGGGGTACCATCCGGATTGAGGGCGAGGTGAAGCGCGACCGCGTCCGGTGCGAAAGATCGAAAATAGCAGAAATAATCTTATGGGCCG
>CAIVKH010000090.1 GCA_903906425.1 uncultured bacterium | reverse complement strand
TAGCATTACGTTATTGCCGCTATTGGCTGAATAAATGATATATCCATCAGAAGTCGACACAAATGAAGTAAATGTGCCCAAGTTCAGAAATTGTGCAAGAAATGTACCATCTCGAGCAAAGAGTTGAATACGGCCACTATTGTAATCATCTGCAACTGCAACCGTGCTGCCAAGGATCGCTATCCCAAGTATTCCATTTAGGAACTGTCCAGGGCCAGAGCCACCTGTACCCCATTGGCGTGAAAATACGCCTGTTCGACTGTAGACTTTCACTGATGAAGGAGCCGCAACATATAGCTCATCATTGCTTGGGTCATATGTTAGAGTGGTTCCTCCGCCAGAGCTTATGGTGCGGAGTACACCGCCTGTGTAATTATAACAGACGATATTATTACCTTCTAGATTGAATACCTCGTTTGACGAAGCCGAAATTGCTGCCGAGCTGGCCGTCGTAGTCCACTGACGCATGTATTGACCAGCTGTAGTAAACACTTTAATCTTTGAAGAGTCAGCACAAAATATCAGATTGCTATCACCCTGTGCGGTATAAATTGCTGATGAAGAGAACTGTCCAATATTTGTTCCGACGTTACCGAATGATTTGTCGATGTACCAGGCTGTTTGCCCCCACGTCGGACCGGTGCCGAAAGCCAGCAGGGAAAACCAAGAAATCAAGCCGAAGGAAATCACCCTGTTCATATCGTCTCCATGTTCTTCTCACGTTCCGCCCCGCCTGAGGCCTCGTGTTCCGCAACCCATCCAGCCTCGTGGCAGTTCCATAAACCCATATCGCCCGCCAAATCGTCCCGTCGCCCATCACCAGATTCAGAACTTTAGGCGGGGCGACGCCTATGGCGGAACCGCTTTCGCGAGACTGCGCAGCATGACGCTTCGCCCCACCATTTGTGCCGATCCTTTTGCAAATTGGGCGGCATCGCGGTGGTGAAAACACAATCCACGTTTGAGCCACATATCATCTGCACCTGGCGTCAGCACCCAACACATCATCGCCACGCTTTCTTTCGACGGCCATTTTGTGCCACACCAGCATTGAGATGACGATAAAAATAATTGCATGATTTCCAATCATTGGAAGCCAGCGCAAGCCGGGTTTCCAATCATTGGAACTGACGATAATGGTCGGGCGGTGAATGTTGTGACATGGCGGCACCTGTTTCGGTATAAGCCACGAGCGAAATGAAATGCACTATGGGGGCACCATGATGAACTCATCCACCATGATGGTTCATACTGCTTGCTGTATTCCGGAGGCGACGCATCCGCGACTTTCGGCTACTTTTATTGGCGCCTTTGAAAAGACGGCAGCAAAATGATATCGAATGGGTCGAACGTTTTGGCATAAAGCTTGTCTTTAGCAGGCTTAGGTGTAGTAGTTTCGGCAGTAATTAAAGAAAGGTAATCATGTCCACAATCAACGAAACGATCAAACAGTTGGAAGCTCAGCGCGCCAGCGCTGAGAAGGAAGTCGCCGCCCTGACGGCAGCGATTAACGCGCTCAGTGCTCTGGGAACCGGTGCAGCACCAGTGGCCGCAGCCCCGGCAGTTAACGCTGCTCCCGCCGCCAAGCCGGCGAAAAAGGGCGGCATGTCAGCGGCGGGCCGTGCAAGACTCATTGCCGCAGTGAAAGCACGCTGGGCCGCGAAGAAGGCCGCAGCCGCCAAGCCGGCAGCAGCCAAACCGGCAGCCAAAGCCCCCGCGAAGCCGAAGGCTGTGAAGCCGGCGAAGAAGAAGCCGGTGATCTCCGCGGCGGGCATTGAGAAGATCCGCGCAGCGCAGAAGGCACGTTGGGCCGCGATCAAAGCCGCGAAGGCCGCCACTGCTCCTGCGGCATAATAGTCAATTCAACTTCAGAAAATGACTGGGCGGTCCGTGCAAGCTGGCCGCCCTCGTCTTGTCAGCACCGAGACGGTTGCCCTCCGGTCGGTTCGCCCTGGCTCGGGTTTAGTATCACAGTCGTTAGGGATGCTGGGAGACGCAGAGGCAAAACATGGACATGGTCGGTGGAGTGGTATCGCCGGGTCTTCGGTGAAATCCATAATGATCTCAGCTGACCACGCGATAATATGAGCATATCAGGCGATTCTTTTCGGCCCGAAACACCATACGAAGCCTTCTGGTTGTCCTATCTGCCGGAAATCGCGGCGAACATCCGGCGCACATACGTTACGACGCGCCGGGAACGGGGCGACCATGACTACCCGGACGACGGCATTCCTGCCGATGAGGTTTTTTGGGAGAAGCTGGCACTTGGCGTGGTTCAGACCGGCCGAGATTTTGGCGAACTGTGGCATCGGGTTCTCAGCAATTGCGAGCCAACTCCATGGCCCTCCAGCCTGCTGACGGACGCAAAGCTAGAAATTGACAGGGATGCGTACTGGTATCCGCGCGACACGACCGATTTGGATTACTGCATTCGACGTCTCGCCGCGGCATTAGCTCGCTCGACTTCCATGGAAAAGCCAAGTCTTTTCAAAATCTGCGAATCGGCCGAATTTGAATGCGATCCGTTGTCCTCGACATTCCTCTGGATGGCCGCGCTGGCTTATGGAGACGAGCAACTTAGACACAAGGTGCAGCCGAAAGCGATCTTAATACACATGTGGACGCGTGCCGGATTCGACCAATTCTGGAAGAAATATCCATTCGAAATGTACAGCTGTTTCAAACCTAATGTGTATCCGGTTCCGAGCCCTACAAATAAGTGTTTTTGGGACGATGTATTCAATCAGGCGAAACAAATAGTTTGCAGTCAGAGGCGGTAATGAGAAGTGAACAACCTGGCACAGATCGAAATACACTGAGTCCATCTGGAGCTGCTGGCCCCATGGCGGACGGGTGGGCACAACAGGTGATTCGCCGCCGCCTTCGCGGCACCAATGCAATGTTTCATTCAGTTTGTTTTTCCATGAAACTTAGTCCGTAGTATTTTGGTAAGGTCTGCCATCTTCTCAAAGAAGTGAGGATCGAGACCCGGGAAAAGCAGCCCGGGGCTGTAGCGCACAGCATCGGACACCATCTCGCGTATGGCCGGCACTGTGGCTTTCTTAATCTGCCAGGAGTTGCCGCCGACGGGTGGAACCGGGTTCCAGTCAATGGTCTGTACCAGCTGTTCTGGTGCGACAAATTCACAGCGCCGTCCGGCGAAACCGATGATGGTCATCCTTAGATGCCAGTGGCGGGTTTGCATGCCCCAAACCGGCACGGTGATGACCACGTCTTGTTGCCATTTCCTGTTATGCTTACAGATTCGGTCGATCAAACGAGCCATCTGTTCATAATCCTGCGGGCTGACCAGCGCTTCGGGGGATAAAAAAGCTGCACCATGCCGACAAAACGTCCGGGAGCGGACAGGACTTTCAGCCGCTCAATTAATTCTAATCCATGGCGATACCGGCAGAAGGGGCAAACCATGTATTTGCGGCACGTTATTGTGTTTGCCGGCTTGGGATCAATGATGACTGCCGGGATCTGACAGCCGGTCGAGATTTGGCGTCGGAATATCCTTGCTGCCTTGAAAGCCAACATCCGCGTAGCCCTGATCGTCGGAGAGAATAACCAGAATATTCGGCCTCGCCGGGTCCGAGTCCGCGGCGTGCAGCGCGGCCAGCGGGGAAAGCAGGGCAATCAATGCAAACTGCGTATTTCGTTTCATCCAATCTCTCCGATCCTTTCCAATCATTGGAACTTTCCTTGCCGCAATTTTCCAATCATTGGAAGTTGCGATCACGTTTCCTTGATCCGGCTCTTCTTTTCTTTCTTAGCAGGCTTCGATTCACCGCCGCCGACGGATTTGTGTTCATCGAGAACCTGCTACAATTTCTTCTTCGCGGCGAGTGCGGCGGTAGCGCCCCGTGAGCGACACGCAGCGCGACGGCGAGCACTGCGGCATCGCATAGCAGTATTCGAATCGCGTGCCACCCGCCGCCAGCGCATCAATATTCGGCGTGTTGAAATGCCGCCGGTGCAATGAACGTCACCTGGCCCCACATCGTCCGCGAGGATCATGATGATGTTCGGCTTTGTCTGTTGCACCGCATCGGCGGCGTACAGCGCGGGCAATGGCGCGACTAGCAGAACCGACAAGGTCAGCACGGTCATGCGTTTCACGGTAAGCGGTGCGCCAAGCACCCATTGACAGGATCGGTGTCGTAGATGTCGTAGCGCATGCAGACTGTCGGACTTAGGGGTACCATCCGGATTGAGGGCGAGGTGAAGCGCGACCGCGTCCGGTGCGAAAGATCGAAAATAGCAGAAATAATCTTATGGGCCG
>CAIVKH010000089.1 GCA_903906425.1 uncultured bacterium | reverse complement strand
TCCCAGGGGCGCGCACCCACGCCTCCAGGGTTTGCTGCTCCTCGGCCGTCATGGACAATGCACAAGCTGGATTCCACATGTTCGGCAGCATGACAGGAATCCAGAGATTGTAAAGATATGACTGTTACATTACACTAGCGTAACTGTGCCGCATCACGTCTTGCACCCATATTCCACGCCTGGATAAACCGGCCTTATTTCGGATAATACCCTCGTCGCGTCGCGCGTGGAAAATCGGCCCGGCATTCGTCGCCGGTTTGTGGGCCGACAGCCACGCTAACAAGTTGTCTTCGATTCGAACGTTTCGGCGAAGTTGGCGAAGCTTGGAAAATGCGCCGGTCACTTCGATTGTACGGTGTTCAAAGTCGATTCGGTTCCAATCCAGCCGCGTGATTTCAGACGGGCGTAAACCGGCAAAGCACCCGATAGCAAAATACGGGATCATTCGCGGCTCAATTTCGGCGGCGGATTTCAGAAGGACGCGCGCTTGGTCAACGCTCAGCACCACGACACCGTGCTTGTCGATTACGGGGCGTTCCACAGCTGCAACGGGATTGAACCGGATGTTTCGTCGGTTGATTCCAAAGTTGAACATATTGGGAAGTGCGCGGCGGTGGTTGTCGCGGTCAACTGTGCTTGCGCGCTCGTCGAGAAATTCATCCACGTGTTTGATCGTCACTTGCTGAGCTTTTTCCGCGCTGAATTTATCGGCAAACTTGGCGATGCTGTTGCGATAATTTTTCAGCCTTCGTTCGCGCAAATTTTTTCCTGTCTTTGCTTCGATCCAGTTGTTGAACAATTCCGCAACCGTGATTTCGCCATCTTCGCCCGCGGCATTTTGCAAATAGAATTGCGCGCACGCGAGGAATGCAACCTTGCCACCCAGCACGGCCCGCGCGGCGGCATCCTTCAATTCTTCCGGCGTGAGCCGCTTTGCATCTTCGCCGATTCGCGTTTGTTGTTTCGCGATGCGTTCCGCTTCGCGCTCGGCTTCCGTCTCGCTGCTAAACGTGCGATACGTGCGGCGCCGCCCCTTGCCGTCGCCCCGGTCAACGAGGCCAAGATCAATCCGCCAGTATGTTTTGACGATTTCGCCGCGGTCGTTCGTCCGGTGTATCGGATGAATTTTGAACAATGGTTTTGCTTGATTCCGCGATTCCGATTGCCTACGGTTCGTGCTTCGTTTTTTTGTTTTCATTGTCGTTGTCTCCGGTTTGCTTGAAGCGCAATTGCGATACAATGACGATACATGGAAGCAAGCGAGTAGTTATAAGTAGTTGCTGGAGAGGTGGCTGAGTGGTCGATAGCGGCAGCTTGCTAAGCTGTTGTACGTTTAAATACGTACCGTGGGTTCGAATCCCACCCTCTCCGCCATTCATGAAAATGCCAACAAAATAAGGATAAACAGCCGTTCGCTCGTTGTTTTCAACCTCTACTGCTGACGGTTATTGATAACGGTTGTGCCGAGGTTATCCTTGTTTGCGCGTGTCAATCGAAGGCGATTCGGGGGCCAGATTCGGAAACGCTTTGCTGACCAACGACCGCCTTCTCACTCAAGCATCATCTTCGCTTTGGCGAACGTTGGACGTTCGCCGGACGTGGAATCAGGTTCAGGATCGATCGCGATTTGATCGCACCTGCTCTCTGTTCTGTGCAGGGAATATCAGGAAACTTTTGCCTGATTCAGCTCCGGTGAAGAACCGGAAATAACAGGTGATTTACCGTTTCATAAACGGCAAAAGACATGGTTTCTTAAACCTCAAAAAACTATGACTCGGCGATTTCACTGATCGCATCTGAGACGTGTTCAATTTCAGACGCGCGCACTGGTCGCAGTTGACACGGGTGGAATCTCCGGACGCTTCGGACGCTTATTCTGAACCCTCGCGCATAGGCGCGCGCCCGCAGGCATGTGTGTCAGGGTTGTTATACCACTTGCTAATGAATAGTGGTAGAATGTACGGCTACGAAGCGTTTGCTTCGCCATGCAGCCAGGACCCCGCTGCCCATCGAAGAAAAAACCAGCACTGTCACCGAGATGATTAAAAAAAGATGGCCGAAGATAAAGCCGCCGCCCAGACCGCGGCATCGCCCCCCCCCCCGCCGAAACCCCGCCGATTCCTGCCTAACTTCCAATCATGGGAGAAGTGCGGTCCCCTGAACTTCCAATCATCGGAAGCTTCCCCATCCGTTCCGTGAGGCCTTGGCCATCTGCCCTAGTGTTGTGTAACAGACGCAGCTTTACAATGGCGCACCTTGTTGAGGATTTCGTCGACCTTTTGGGTCCAGACAAACGGCCTTGGATTTTGGTTGTTGGTCGCGATGTATTGGCCGATGAC
>CAIVKH010000088.1 GCA_903906425.1 uncultured bacterium | reverse complement strand
GGTATTGATCTGCAACTTCTCGGCATCGGCGCCGCCGGACACATCGGTTTCAACGAACCGCTTTCCGCGCTGCACTCACGCACTCGCGAAAAAGCGCTCACGCCGACGACGATCTCCGAGAACGCGCCGCTGTGCGGCAACGATCCGGCCACGATGCCCCGCCGCGCGATCACAATGGGCGTTGGCACAATCCTCGAAGCCGGGAAAATACTCTTGCTCGCGACAGGAAAATCGAAGGCCAACATCCTCGCGAAAGCCGTCGAAGGCCCGATCACCTCGATGATTTCGGCGTCTGCGCTGCAGTTGCATCGTCATTGCCGCATCGTCGTGGATGAAGAAGCCGCATCGAATCTGCAAGGCAAGGACTACTACCGCTGGATATTCGAGAACGAGCCTGAGTGGGCCCCATTCCGCGACATGGTCTGCACGGCCGGCGGAAATTCTTCGCCCTGACATCCGGATGTTTCGAAAGAGCCGGCGTGCGCGACAGCGCCACGGCAGCGATGAGGTTCAGGCGCGGGCGGATTCATGGGTGCGAGCCGGCGCGAATTCTGTATTTCCAATCATTGGAGATGACCGATCCGCCAATTTCCAATCATTGGGAAAATGCGCCGCCGCTCATTTCCAATGATTGGAAGTCTCGCTGTCCGCCGTGGCAGTTCTATGGGGCGGGCTTGACGGGGATCGCCTGGCTCCAGCCCCAGTTGATCTTCTGGAACTGGCCATTGTCGCTACGCAGGATGTCCCATTCGCCGAGGGGCGGGTAATAGACGGTGATGTCGGCTTTGTGGTCGCCAGTGAAGTCGTAGGGCACCGGCGCGGTGGCGGACCAGCCCCAGTTCTGGCCGCGGACTTTGCCGTCGGAGCTTTGGAGGATGTACCACATGCCGCCAGCGGGATAGTAAGTGGCGATGTCGGCCTTGCCGTCGCCGTCATAGTCGGCGGGCACGGGCAGGGCTTGCGACCAGCCGAAGTTGACCTGGCGGACTTTGCCGTCGGAGCTTTGGAGGATGTACCAGGTGCCGGCGGCGGGATAGTAGGTGGCGATGTCAACCTTGCCGTCGCCGTCGTAGTCGGCGGGGACGGGGACGGCCTGCGACCAGCCCCAGTTTTGTGCGCGCATTTTGCCGTCGGAACTTTGGAGGATGTACCACATGCCGCCAGCGGGATAGTAAGTGGCGATGTCGGTCCTGCCGTCGCCGTCATAGTCGGCGGGGACGGGGACGGCCTGTGACCAGCCCCAGTTCTGGGCGCGCAATTGGTTGTTGCTGCTTTGCCAGATGTACCACATGCCGCCTGCGGGATAGTAAACGGCGATGTCGATCTTGCCGTCGCCGTCGTAGTCGCCGGCAACCGGCATGTCGGCGGCCCAGCCGAGGTTTTCCTGGATGAGCGATCCGTCGGCGCGATGAAGGATGGACCACGTGCCGCCAGCGGGCCAGAAGGTTGCGATGTCGGTGCGGTCATAGCCGCGGAAGGGGCCGGCGACGGCGACTTTGACGGTGGCAAGGTTGGAGTCGGTGAAGCCGTCGTTGGCCGCATAGGTGAAGGAATCCACGCCGACGAAATTGGTGGAAGGGAAGTAAGTCGCGGTTGCGCCCTGCAGGCCGACGTTGCCGAACACGCCTTGCGAGACGATGCGGTAGGTCAGTGCATTGCCGTTCGGATCGGTTCCGCTCAGGGCGATGGACGCGGGTGTGTTCATGTTTGCGTTGAGGTTCAGGTTCAACACCGTTGCCGGCGTGTTTGCCGAGCCACCGCCGCCGGACGGGCCGTTGTGGCAGGTGTAACAACCGATCTGGTAACCACGCCAAAAATTCTTCGTTCCGAATGAGGTGCTCAGCGTGCGGTCAGCGGAGGAGCGAGAAAGCACCGTGCCGCGATAGTCCGTGCCGTGGCAGGCCTGGCACTGCGTGCGGTTGCTGTCCGCGGCGTTTTGATGGCTCGACACCCACGATTGACCCGTCGGGTGCATTCCGTGCGGGCCGCCGGAGATGGTCGTCGGTGTCGTCACGTGGCAGGCCGTGCATTCGGCAAGCATTCCCACGTGGCCCTGAATGTGCGTACTCTGAAGATTGTCGTTCGGCTCTGACGTGGCGAATTCGGCATGGGTGGAACCATGGCATGCTGCGCATCGCAGATTGCCGTGACCGGTGGAAAAGCGATAGAGCGACAGGCCGGCCGCCGGCACGTTGGGCGTGGTTGCGTAAGTCGAATCCACCGCCTGCCTCACTTGGTTGGACGAAACAAACACGCTCGTGTATTGGATCTGCCCGTTGTTGTGGGATGCCGTGCCGGAGTGGCAGCTCTGGCAGGTCGGCTCCTGCAGCCAGCCCTCGCGGCCGGCGGCACCGACCATGCTCATCGAGCCGTGGCAGCTCTGACATTGCATGGCCATGGATCCATCCGGCGCGACCGAACGACCCATCACGCCGCGCAGACACCGCGTCTCGCCGCCGGGATGACAGCGGTAACACGTGGACCGGTTCGCCGATGATTCCAGTTTCAGCCCCGACACCGGATCAGTCACGTTTGCGTGGTGCGCGTGGATCGCCTGCGTCAGCGGCGAAATACCGGCGATGCCCAGGCCGGCGAGCGCATTCGATTTGTGGCATTTTGCGCAGGTGACAGGCGTGCCGTTGCTCACCACCGTCAGATAAAGGCCGTTCGTGTTATAGCCCAATTGCACCAGCGCATTGTGGAACGCATTCGACCCAGCCTGCCGCTCATCGTGCAGCCGAAGGATGTTGAGCTTCATATCGCGATACACCGGCGACGTATTCACCCAGCCTGCCGCCGGCATGGCCGCCGCGACGGTTCCCGACGCGTGGCAGGATTTGCAGTCCATCTCGTCGGACACCGGCAGAACGATGTCGCTCGTCGCCAGCACGGTTCCATTCGAGCGCGCCACCAGCCGCATCAGCGGATAATAATTTACGTTCAACGCATCATCGAACGGCGAGATCGGCACGCCCACGGCGGAAAAAAGCGAACCGGTGAACGCCGTTGCCTGCGGCTGGTTCAACACCCCCGGCATTCCGAAGCCCGCGAGCCCCATGTCCGGCGCGAGGCCCGGCGCGTTGTAGAGCGGTCCGGCGTACTGCCAGAAATTGATTTTGTTTTTCGTCGAGGTATTGATCGAGCCGCCCGGATCGGCCACGCCCTCATACGTGACGGTGATTCCTCGCGCATTTGTCACCAGCCTGCCTTGCAGGATGAGCTGCGAGTCAAAAGAATTGTAGGGCGGCAGTATCGAGAAGACAGAGAAATCGCTCCCGTCCATGCAGTGCATCCCCAGATTATTCCACCCCACGAGCGTGGCCGTTGCCCCCGCCGACGTGCGAGCCATCGTCATTGCGACGCCGAAACACACACACATGAAGATCCCGCAGTACTTTTTGCTCATGTTTCCCCTGTTCCTTTCAACCACTGCTCACACACGCGTCGCGCAAAGGCTACCTGACGATCCAGAAAAGTCAAAAAACGGGACGCGATTCCGTGCGCCGGAGCCGCCAACGAGACCGCGAGTTCCAATGATTGGAAAACCCGGCCGCGCAAATCTCCAATCATCGGAAACTACGAACGCGCAAACTTCCAATGATTGGAAATTCTCGCCGCCGGTGTCGCCGCTGCGCTTCAGATGAACTTCACGGCGCGGGATGCACGAGCACGCGCAGGCGCTTGCTCGTGTAGCTGCCGGCGTTCGCGGTGAAGGTCCAGTCGAGCGTTTTGCCGGCGCTGTTGCCGATGCCAAGGTCAGCGCCGGAGCCGGCGTTCCAGTTGTTCACCGCAAAGAGCGTCTGCTTCGCGCCGGTGTTGTGGACCTGCATCGAGCCGTAGCCGTTTTTGGGATCGCTCGGTTGGTCACCGAAATCCCAGACCGCGTCGTCAGCGCCGGGAACTTTGCCGGAATTGAACGGGCCATAATTGTCCGGCCAGAATTCGATGTTGCCGGTGCCGAGGTGCTCGCCGGTCTTGATGCCGGCGACATCGGACAGGACGGTGAGGTTGCTCACGGCGGTCTGGAAAAAGATGTGCGAGCCGAACACCGGCACGCCGAGCATCTTTGCATCGGGCGTGAACGCGTCCATCGAAACGTAGAGGTAGTGCGACGGCTCGCCGTTTTTCTTCAGCTCGATGAAATACGCAACGCGGTCGAAGCGCGGCGCGGCGGCGGCGTTGTTCTCGTCATATTTGATGACGCCGCCGAGCTTCGCCAGGTCGAGGTCATAGACGGGCTTGAAATCTTTCGCCTCGGGAATTTTGTTGAGCTGGTCAATGCGCGGAATCTGGCCGGCGCGGAATGCGCCGACAGGCAGGCCCGCGCCGTTGCACAAATTCGGTTCCGCGATTTTATTCCACGCGTAACGCACCGCCACCGGCGCGGGGCACGCGGGCGACGAAAGCAAAACGGAATCGCCGTCAATCTTCGCGTCGGCCGCAACGAAATCGGTTTCCGGCCCGATGATTTCGAAATGCGACGGCGCTTTTCCATCGCGCGTCTTCAAGCCCTCCGCGTGATCGAACGTGACGCGAAGCTGCGCACCTTCAGGCTTGAGCGATTTGAACGTCGGCCCGGACCAGACGATGCCGGCCTTGCCGTAGGTCTTCGCCAGCGCCTGCAAAGCGAGCCGGCGGCCCACTTCCTTTTTGTTCTTCGGATGAATGTCGTTGATGTTGCCGATGTCGTTGATCACGACCATGCCGGTATTCGTAATCGCCTGCGCCGCGGCCTGCGCCTCCCAGAAAACGGGAATCACGCCCGGCTCCTCCTCGCCATACTTGTACGGCGCGATCTGCACGTAATAAAACGGGAACGGCCCTTCGCCCCAGATTTTGCGCCAGCCCTCGATCAGCGCGAGCATCTTGTCCGTGTAAAGTTTCCCGTCAAAATGGTTCGACTCGCCCTGATACCAGAGCGCGCCGCGGATTCCGAACGGCACCAGCGGATGGATCATCGCGTTGAAGAGCGCGCACGGGTCCGAGTTTTTCGTCAGCGACTCCAGCCCCGGTGGCATCGCCGGCATCGGCTCGACCGTTCCCGGCTCGGTCAGCAATTTCTTCGTCTTGTCCAGCCACGTTTCCGTCTTGCCGATCACCTCGCGCAGCTTCGCCTTGTATTCCGGCGACTGCGAATTCGCCATCACGACCCGCTGATGAATCCCCTCCAGCGTCGGCGCGAGCGTGAAACCTTCCGGCGTCGTCCACGGCTCGATCAGCGTGCCGCCCCACGACGAATGAATCAGGCCGACAGGCACGTTGAGCTGCTTGTGAATCTCCACCGCGAAGAAATAGCCCGCCGCCGTGAAGCCTGCGGCCGTCGAGGGCGAGCACACCTTCCAGTCCGCCGTCACGTCATCCTTCGGCACCGCCGATGTCACCTTCGGAATCGCAATGTGGCGGATCAGCGGATAATTCGCCGCCGGGATATCCTCCTTCGCCTCGGACGACCCGCCCATCGTGAACTCCATGTTCGACTGCCCCGAACACAGCCACACCTCGCCGACCAGAACATCGTCAAACTCGCGCCTGATGTTCGCGCTGATGACAACCAACTTGCGCGACTCCGCGCTCGCCGGCATCGCATCCAGCCTCACCATCCACCGCCCCGCCGCATCCGCCGCAACAGTTTTTTTCTGTCCGGCAAACTCCACCGTAATTTTCTCGCCGGCATCGGCCCAGCCCCACACCGGCACCGCCAGATCGCGCTGCAGCACCATGTGGTCGCCGAAAATATGCGGCAGCCTCACCGCCCCGACCGGCTTCGAACTCACCACCTGCGCCCGCCCCGCCATCGGCGAAACGAAAAGCGCCGCCGCCCACATACCCGCCAGCAAAACTCGATAAATCTTCATGAAAAAACCTCGCCTTCTTTTCTCGCTTATAAAAATTTCCAGACGCTCCCGTCAAACGCATGTCGCAAATTTCCAATCATTGGAAGCCAGCGCCCCCGTCTTTTCCAACCATTGGAAAACCGAGGGAGCGACGGCGTCCCGCCGTCGATGACGGCTGGAAGCCGCCATTCTATAATCACGGCCGCGTCACGCGCAGGCGAAGGAAACGATTCGTCGCGGGCGGGGCGGGGTCTTGAATGCGGACGGTCACGGGCGTGCTGGTTCCGGTTTCGGTCACGTTCGTCGCGCCTCCCCATGAGCCGGCGATGTTCGTGGCGATTCCATTCCATGCCGCGCTGTTCGTCAGATCGTAGTTGCCCTCGGCAATCAGCGTGATGTCGTTCGCGTTCGTGTTGCGGTTGAACTTCAGCGCGAAGAAGCCGTTGGTCGTCGGCGTTCCGCTCATCGCCGCCAGATTATCGCTGTTCGTCGGGCTGCTTCCCGTCGCGTATTTCAGCAGATTCGGATAG
>CAIVKH010000087.1 GCA_903906425.1 uncultured bacterium | reverse complement strand
TTTACGCCGGACAGTAGTGGTACCGCGAGGATTTCCAATCATTGGACAATTCGGAATGTGAGTTTGAGCGTGAGTGTTTTCTAGCCTTGAAAGGTGATTCGATGAAACGATTTGATTCTTCGCGGCGTGATTTTCTGAAGACTTCGGCGATGGCGGTGGGGGCGATGGCGGCGGGCGGGCCGTTGATTCTGCGGGCTGCGCCCAATTCGACGGCGGCGAACAGCAAGGTGAATCTGGTGTTGATCGGCTGCGGCGGGCAGGGGCGCGGGGATATGAAGGGGATGTTGTCGAGCGGCGCGAATCTCGTTGCGCTGTGCGATCCGGATGCGGCGCAGATTGAGAAGGCGCGGCATGACGCGGGTGGAGAGGCGGGGAAGAATGCTAAGGCCTATGAGGATTATCGCAAGCTGCTCGATGATGCGTCGAGCTTCGATGCGGTGCTCATCGGTACGCCGGATCACTGGCACGCTCCGATCGCGAAGGCGTTCATGAAGGCGGGCAAGCATGTCTATTGCGAGAAGCCGCTGACGCACAGCGTGGCCGAGGCGCGCGAACTGGGCGAGCTGGCGCGAACCTGCAAGGTCGTCACGCAGATGGGCAATCAGGGCAGCGCGAGTGTGTCGCTGCGCCGTTGCACCGAAATCATCAAAGCCGGCGCGCTCGGTCAGATTCGCGAGATTTATCAGTGGGGCATCGGCGTCAATGCGAGCGAAGGCAACGCGCCGGGCAATGATCCGATCCCGCAGGGCTATAACTGGGATCTGTGGTGCGGCGGCTCCGCTCTTCGACCATTCGTGAAAGGCGTTTATCATCCGGCACGATGGCGGGCTTGGTTCGACTTTGGCAACGGCGGAATGGCCGACTTCGGCTGTCACGCGATCAACCTGCCTATGCGGGCGCTCGACTTGAGTTATCCCGAAAAAATCGTCATCAACAGGAAGGACGGCAAGCAACTTCCCGACAAGGCCGCGGTGGAATTTCATTTTTCCGCACGCGGGAATCTCGCGCCGGTGACGTTGTTCTGGCAGGGCGACGGCCGGCCGGCCGATTCGGCCATTCAGCCGCTCGTTGATACCTACAAGGCAAAGAACAGCAAGGTGCCCGACGGCGTCATGATCATCGGCGAAAAAGGATGCATCCACACGAGCCATTGGAATACCGACGGCAAGATCTGGCTCAAAGGCGAGGAGCACATGACCGATGTGACACATCATGCCGGAACGAAGGACATCGCTGAAAGTCTCCCGCGCAGCAAAGGACATCATCAGGAATGGCTCAATGCCTGCCGCGGCGAGGGCAAAACATTTTCGCCTTTCGAGATCGGTGCCAAGCTCACCGAAATCGTGCTCGCCGGTGTCGTCGGTCTGCGCGTCGGCCACACGATCCAGTGGGACGGCGAAAAGATGGAAGCGAAGGACGCGCCCGATGCCGCCCGGATCATTCATCCCGAATACCGGACCAAGTGGCTGACCTGATCTGCGGCAACTTCCAATCGTTGGAAAACTTCGCAGCGTGAATTTCCAATGATTGGAAACTGCGAACAATTCTTCCGATGATTTTCGTTTTGTCGCGGGGTCAGCGCAGTTCGATGCGGCTGACTTCGACGTTCACGCCGGAGACGTTGCATGGGTCGAGCCGGATGCCGGTGATGATTCCGCGCCAGCGTTTGTTCGTGGCGACGGGGATCGAATAGTCATGCCACTGGCCGTCGCCGGTGATGTCGAAGTGAAGGCTGCTCGCTTCGCTTTCGGGCAGGCGGCTTGTGCTCCAGAAGAGTTGCGCTGTGTCGTGCAAGGGCGATCCGTCGGTGTGCGTGAGTTTCATGTGCACGAAGACCGTGGAAAACTTTTCGGCCTTTGCTTCAAGCACCGGACTGAAGAACGCCGGATCGTTGTTGATCGTGCGGCCCGCGAGCGCGCCGTTCGTCACCGCGGTCCGGCTGAAGCCCATCGTGCGCGACCAGCCGGATTCGCCTTGCGCGAAGTCCCACAATGTCTTCGGCGGCGCGGGCGGCGGGAGATCGTACGGGCCGAGGCCGACGTCGGCGGGCGTCACGTCATCGTGTTTCGCCGGCGCGGCGGTGAAGACATCGCGAATGGCGTCGAGGTACTCGAAGCCGAATTCGCGATGCGGTTCGATGTAGGAGCCTTCGCCCCATTCGTTCCATGCTTCGATGAGCACGAGCTTCGAGCCGCGCGATTGCGGCTGAAGCAGGAATTCTTTCGCGTCTTGCAGGTGGCGCCTGAAGAGTTCCGGCGTGCGGCCGTAGCGCACGAGATTGTTGTCGCCGTGCCACGGGCGGCTGTCCCAGCCGCCGCAGACCGGAAGCGGGGCGAGCGGGATTTGGAGGCCGTCGCGGATTTGTTCCCACTGGTTGCGGTAGGCGGGCACGAGCGTTTCGAACGGCGCGTAGTTGTCCGTGGTGGTGCGGCCAAGCCCCGGCCAGTTGTAGCACGTCACCGCATCGTAGCCTTCGGCCGCGCACTCCTTCGCCTGCGAAAGATTGCCGACGCACGCGACGAGATGAAGCCCGGCAAGGCCCGCGTTGCGACACTCGGCGCGCATCGCGTCCAGGGCTTCGTTCACTTTCCCCGCGCCGAGATCGTCGCGCAGACGTTGCGGGCTGAAGATGATCATGACCGGCTTGCTGTCAACGATCAGATGCTCCGGGCGGCGGAAATAATTTTCGATCCAGTAGCGCGCGACGGCGCGGCAGTCTTCGAGCGATGAGGTGTGCGGCGGATTGTGGTTGGCCCAGAGCAGGCAGAACTTCATCAGGTGATGATAGCGCGATTTGAAATAGGCATCGTGCAGGCCGTGTTCGAGATGGCGCGCTCCCTGGTTCCAATACCAGTCGTAAACGAAATAGGTGATGCCATGTTCGACAGCCCACTTGATCTGCCAGTCCGCAACTTCGGGATCGCCTTCGCGATAATAGCCGAGCACCGGGCGGCGTTCGGGAAAATTTTGCAACGGCTGCCAGCGCTCCGGCGTGTTCCAGCCGGGGAAATAATAAACGCCGACTTCGAACGGACCGCGCACGGGATGCGGCTCGGGAACATAGCCGGTGTTCGGCACGACGATGCGCGGAGTGAATGCGATGGTCGTGTGCGTCGTCACGCCATCGGCACCGTCGGCAGCGATGGCAAGTGTCGCCTCGCCGCTCACCGGTTTCGGCGCGTCGAGCTTCCACGAAAATTCCGCCGCTTCGCCAACGCCGAGCGATGCCGGTTGCGATTGCGCGGTTGCTTTCATTCCATCGGGCAGCGTGAGTGTTGCGTGCAAGTTGGCGGCCGATGCTCCGCCCGTGTTTTCGATGCGGGCTTGCAGCGTCGCGGTCATGCCTGCGCGCGGGAATGCCTCGACAGTCGCGAAGGATCGCACACCGAATTGCGCCGGCCCCTGCGGCGAATCGCTGACCTTGAGCCATCGCAAGCGCGCATTCGCTCCGGCGACTTCGCTCGGCACTAGACCAAGTGCGACGATGTGGCCGCGCCACTCTTTCGCGGCGGCCAGATCGAGATTGTACGTGTGTTCCCTGCCGTCGCTCACGATGGAGAAGGATTGCCGTTGCATGCCGGGGCCGGCATCGGTGGCATAACAAAGCGTTGCGCGCCGCCCTTTATCCACGGCCATGCGCAGCGAAACAAACGTCTCTTCATCGCTTGCGATACTCACCGGTGGCGAGAAAACAAAACCGTTCACGTCCGCCACGGTAATGCGCAGTCCATCGGAACTCGCCGCGACTTTCGCATCGTCCTTCGCCTGCCAGTTCTGATTGCCTTTCGTGAAATCGAAATCAGCTGCCGCGACGGGATCACGCGCGGGCAGTTCGGTGATGCGGATGGATTCTAGCGCGAATGATGCGTTGTCATACGTGTCGAATCGCAGCCGGATAACTCTCTTTTCCGACTGCCAGAACGGCCACAGGCGATACGTGTGCCACTGCCCGTCGCCGTTGACGCTGAAGTCCGTCCGCTTCTCCGGTTCGAAGCCGCCGAATCTTCCGACGTTCGTATTGCTCCAAAAGAATCGCGCCTCGCCATCGTGATCGGCCTTGAGCCGCACTTCGATTTGCTGAAACGGCGTCGCCTTGAAATTGAGCGCGCCGCGATATTCCAAAATCGGATTCGAACCCGCGCCGCGAAATGTGATTGCGCCGTTCGTCACAACTGTGTTCGTCATGTGCGCATTGGGATGCCAGTCGCGCAGATTTCCCGACTGATCAAATTTCCACTCGGCCGCTGGCGCGGCCAAGCTACAAGTCGCGAGCGCCAGCCAGATGCACAACAGATGTTTTCTCATAGCAAAAATGTTCTCACATTCAATTCATTCGCCTTCAATTGTCCCCAGCGTTCTGAATCTTTCTGTGTTGCTTCCAATAAAATCAATGACCAGTTGCGTGAATTGCAATCCGGTAAACGAAATTCCAATAGACGAGATTCTCAATTAGTCGAACGACGCTGTGATTATGAGTTGTTAAATACGCAGGAGTTCTTTCCGATTCTCGTTAACTGATTCTTCGAGTGGTTTGCCCGACTTGTCGTGCGAAGCGAGAATTGTGTCACGCTTAGGCTTTATCCGCGGATTCAAACCCGGCGACCGAGCCATGCGCCGCATGCTTTGCGCGGGATGTTTGGCTTGCTTCGTCATCAGGGAAGCACTATCCGGTCCTGCATGAAACCCGACGGGAAGCAACGGACTGAAAAGGGCTGTACGTGCGGCAGGGGTGGGGGGCTGTGCGAGAGAAAGCACGGGCGTCGACTGGTGCTCGACCGTCGACGATTTCTCGCTTTCAGTTCAGGCTGTATTGTTGGCGCCTTGGGCGCTGCCACGGGCAAGGCGGCCGAGAAATCGTCTTCAGTGGACATTGGCAAGCTCAAGGATTTTGCCGAGGATGGTATTGCCGAGGCATTCGTGAAAAACGGTTTTTTCGTCATCCGTCGCGAAGGACGACTTATCGCCGCCAGCACCATCTGCCCTCATCAGGGCAACATGCTTCGTCGAGATCATGATGATCCCGGGCGCATAATTTGTGGCGGGCATGATTCGGCGTTCGATTCCGAGGGCAAGGTACTTGTCGGTCCGGCGACGACCGGGCTTGTGCGGCTGAGCATCTCGGTGAATGGCGAAGGTCGCGTTATGGTCAATCCGTCCGAGGAGTTCCCCCAGGATAACTGGGCTGACAAGAAATGCTCCATTGAAATCAAATGATCTCAGCCGAGAGGACGGCAGCCTGTCGAAATCCGGATTTCAGGTTAACCCTCAAAGATGGCGACTGCGATGGGGTTGACGCGGCGGGTGGGAAAGGCGGATTATTCTTGTTGAAGCGCGGAGTTCATGAATACGTCGGACAACTCTGAGGGGCATGCGACGGCTCTGGACCGTCTGACGGCCGTCGAGCGGGAGATTCATTCGTATATGGATGAGCGGCGGAGGAGGGTCCCGGACTTTGTGCAGCGGCGCTTCAGCCTTGATGCGAGCGTGAAGGCGCACCGGCTGCATGTGAAACGTGACATGCCGCGCATGGCGCTGAATTTCGTGATGACGATTCCCGTGCAGGCCGTGGCGAAGGTTTTGCAGTGGCTTGGCGCGATGGGGCTGGAGTGGCCGGGAAACCTGATGCGATTTCTGCCTGGGCGAATCCGCACGGGTTTTCAGCGGGAGGTGCAAGATGATATCCGGCGGCAGGTTTTTGATTTCAAGAACGCTCCGGGCGGCGCGGAATATCAGCTGATCTCAACGTTGAAGTTGGAACTTCAACTTCCACCGGTGCAGCACAGACTGTATGCGGTGCTGGAGGCGACGCTGGATCAGGAGATCGGTGATTTTCTGGTGCGGCGCGAGAGCGTGACGAATCTTGCCGCCTCGGGCGCGGCGTATGGCTCCAGCTTACTGTTTCTGAAGCAGACGATCTGGGGCGCATTGGCCATCGGCCAGACCATTGCTCAATGGATCGCGCAGAAATCGGCGATCAAACACTTCGCGTTTGGCAAGCGCCTCGGCACTGCGTTTTATCACGCCTTCCCGGCAAAACCGTCGCGGATGGATTATATCGCCGGCATGGCAATCACCGGCGCGAATGACAATGATGTCTGGACGTACTCGGCCATGAGCGGCTGGCATCCTGCCCCGCCCTCAGGCGGCAGCGGGGGCGCAGGCGACAATCTTGGCAACGGGTATGCGACGGACAATGTTGATATCCAAGGTTACGTGCTCACCGCGTCATCCGATGCCGGACCGTACCGCATCGGCCAGACGATTCAGATCCTTGGCTTCGGCGGCGGCGATGGCAATGGCGGCGCGATCAACATCATCGGCGGCGACGCGAGCAGCTCTTTCTACACACCTGACGCAATCACCATCCGCGCGGGCGCTGGGGGCCCCAATGGCGGCGACAGCGCGGGTGCAGTACTCAACGCTGGCCGGCGGAAACGGTGGCGATGGCAGCGGCAGCCTAGGCGCGAACGTCGAAATCGCAGGCGGGGCACCGGCTGGGGTGCTGATGGCATCGTTGTCCTGCACGGCAACAACTCGCACGGCAACGGATCGGGCGGCGTGCTGCTTGATCTACAGAGTTCCGACTTGAAGGTTCAGCCCGACGCCATGCCGACGATCTACACCGGCACCACCGAGGATGTCCACGTATGGACCAACGACGGCAATGGCGGACTCGCTGACATCACACTGCATTTTGTCAAAGGCCTCTACACCGGCCACACCGGACCGTGACGATGTCCCCGTAACGTACAGTCCCGGCACCGAAGCCCGGCGGAAAATTCACGGCCATCGTCGCACTGCGGCGGCGCTGCATGGAGGCGGTGGCGGCATCGCCGTCATGCCCATGATTCACACCACCGATGCCTACATCACGAAGGCCGACCTCGCCGACGCGCTGACGCCGATGACTGCGAAGCTGGAAAAGATCGAGACGGCACTCACAGACCTTCACGCCGAGGCCGCGGTCGCGTGCTACTAGCGCGAGCACCGCATCGCACCGTGACGAGCGCGCTTCAGTGCCCAAATGTTTGGTGGTTTGTTTGGTTCTTGGATCAGAAAAAACCAAGTTATTTCAAGTCGTCGCACGAATCGCCCGATAAACCTAAAACGCCATTTCGACCAATGAAATAAGGGTCATAATGGTGTTTCAAGTGGGTTCAAGGTGGAGCGGGAGATGGGGATCGAACCCACGACGTTCAGCTTGGGAACCACTGTATACTCCAAACCACAGCCCGGCCTCATGTCGCAACTCGCTGCAATAATGATGACTGCAAATCATTGTCAGGGCTGTTTTGATCGATTCTTGGCGCGACCCTGACAGAAAGTGTACGCGCAGGTTGACGCAAAGTGTACGGGGTGGGAAGTGATCCCGATGGCACCGCATGCTTTTCTGTTCCGCTGCTCGCTGGCGCGGTCGCACCGGTTTCGTCCGCGCCCGCATCGGTGCGCAGGGATCGCATGACCCGTGCGGCATCCACGCTGCGAACCAGAACCGTCTGTCCGAGACGAAGGGTGACGAACTGTTGCGCGATGGCCCGGCGGCGACGGCGCGTGACCGCGCCCCCGGCGAAATTGTCCAGCGGTTCGTGCTGGAGCAGTTCATCCACGACATCCTCCCGATAGCGCACGGCACCACGCGGTCCATCATGGTCGATGGCTCCGATCTGGCTGAAGTAAGGGCGCAGCGTCCGATGGGACTGCGGCAAATCCCAGCGTGCAGCCAGGCGCGCAAGGACATCCTCTTCATCCATCCATGCGGCCAGGCCCGGTGCCAGTCGCGGCGCAAAGCGCTGCTGAACTTCCTGCTCCACCTGTTCGAGCGCGACGGCGGTGATGCCGAGTGTACGCAACCCTTCCAGATGCGTCCGCGCATCGTTGAGCGGATCGCTCACCAGCAGACGCCGGTGCTGGTCGGCGCGGAGACTGCGTAGCAGCGGATTGGCCTGCACATAATGTTCGAAGCACACATCGATGCCGCAGCGCATGCGCTCGGCCATTTCGTGCGGGTCCAGCCGCAGCCCAAGTGATCCCGAGTTGCAGCTGGCAAACGTTCGGCGCAAATCATGGCAGGATGGGGAGCGCCCGTGATAGGTGCGAAGTTTCAGCCGGCGCGCCTCCCGCCTCACGCAATTGTAAAGATACTCACCGGTCGCCTGTTTCCCGCGTGGCGTCAGAAACAGCGTTCCCGGTTCCCGTCCCCGGACGCGAATAACGGCCACATCACACCTGCAGCCCATCATCGATTATCTTGACCAGACTGCTCCTGAAGCCTGGGCGGGTATCGCAGCTCATGTTCAAGCAAGAAGGCGTAGTTAAACGCTAGAGGGAACGCACTCTCCACGATTGCAGCCATGATCGGCGACGAACCCGTTTGACAGTGGCGGATTCATATACTACTCATGCGAGCAGTATATGAACGAACCCACAAAACGACAGCGCCAGGTGCTTGATTTCATTCTGTCCGCACAGCGCGCAGGCTCTCCGACTCCGACGCTGCGGGAGATCGCGGCACATTTTGGTTTCAAGAGTTCGCGGGCTGCGGCGGACCACCTTGATGCCCTCAAACATAAAGGCCTCCTCGAATCCGATGCGGGTAAGGCACGCTCATTGCGCGTCACGACGCCGATGGAGAAGCTGCGGAGCCGTGTCGCGGACATTCCGCTGTTCGGCTCCATTCCGGCCGGTCTGCCCGAGAGCCGGCAACAGGATGCGGACGGCTGCGTGTCGGTGGACATCGCCACCATCGGTTACAAGCCCACGCGAAACGCCTTCGCACTGCGTGTGACAGGGGACTCCATGATTGGCCGTCACATCGTGGACGGCGACGTGGTGATTCTCGAACACGGGCCGGATCCCCGCAACGGCCAGATCGTCGCGGCGCTGATCGATGGCGAGAGCACGCTCAAGACATTCATCATAAAGAACGGGAAGACCTATCTGCGGGCCGAAAACCCCAAGTATCCGACGCTCGTGCCGGCACAAGAGCTGATGATCCAGGGAGTGTTCAAGGCGCTGATCCGAAAGGCCGGAGAATGAGCAGCGATGTCCCGCACCATCGTCCATCTCGACGCGGACGCGTTCTTCGCATCCGTAGAACAGGCTGCCGATGCGCGGTTGCGCGGCAAGCCCATTGCCGTTGGCGGTGACCGGCGAGGCATCATCGCGTCCGCCTCCTACGAAGCGCGAAAGTTTGGGATCTACACGCCGATGCCCACGGCGCGGGCGCGCAAGCTGTGCCCGAAGCTCATCGTCATGGCTGGCGACTATGAGCGATACGAAACGTTCTCCAACTGGATGTTTGGGTATGCCTACGACTTCACGCCGGATGTGGAGCAGACCTCGATTGACGAAGGCTACTTTGATCTCACCGGAAACCGCAAAAAGCAGCCGGTGGAGATCGCCCGGATCATCCGCGATGCGATCAAACAGTCGCTGAAGATCTCTGTCAGTGAGGGCATCGCCTCAAACAAGCTGGTGAGTCAGATCGCCTCGAAGCTCGACAAGCCTGCATCCTTTCGCACGGTGCCGGCCGGGCAAGAGCGGCTATTCTTGCAACCGTTGCCCAACCGCTGGCTGCCCGGAGTCGGCCCCAAAACTTCCATACGTTTGAATGCCGCCGGCCTCGCCGACATCGGACAGATCGCTGCGACGCCGGTGGACCTGCTGGAGTTGCTGTTTGGAAAAGAATCAACGGTGATAAGGCAGTTTGCCAACGGCATAGACGAACGTCCGCTGATCCCGGCACGCGAACCGCAGAAATCCTACAGCCAGCAGGAGACGTTCGATGAGGATGTGACCGACGAAGATTACGTCGAGGCGGTGTTGCGCCGTATGGCGGATCAACTTTTCTCCAGCGTGCGCGATGAGGGCCGCAGCGCCCGCACACTGACGGTGAAGGTGCGCTACAACGATCGTGATGAGAATCAGCGCGCCGAGAGCCTGCACGAGCCGACTGATTTGGAATCCGATGTGTACGGCCGTTTGCGTGGTCTGCTGAAACAGGCATGGCAGCGGCGTGTGAGCCTGCGAATGGTGTCGCTGAAGTTGTCGAACGTATACGCGGGTGTGTTCCGGGAAGAACTTCCGTTTGGCGCGTCCGCACAAAATCGTGATGCACAGAAGCGGCTCGCTGCGGCGGTGGATGAACTGCGCCGCGTCAAGGGCCGGTCGGTTGTGTTGCGTGGACACGATCTGCGTTTGCGTGAAGTGCCACGCGACATCGCGAACGAAAAAAGGAGCCCGGCAGCTCCAGTCTTAGCACCGGTTCAGCGGCGGAAGATCCCGGCACCCAGACCGAGCGCGTTCGTTCCTCTATACACACGCAGCTATTACACGTTCCTGGATTCAACGCTCTCGCCATCAGCCATCGTGGGTCTGGCCCAACAACACGGTCTGTCATCCGTGGCGCTCACCGATATTGGAAACATGCACGGTGCGGTGGAGTTTGCACAGGCAGCCAAGAAGGCGGGCATCAAACCCGTCTTCGGCACAGAGGTGCGCGTGGGCGAACACCCGCTGCTGCTGTACGTCGAGTCTGCACGTGGCTATCACAACCTGAACCGTCTGCTGTCCGCATGTGTTGGGGCTGAGACGAACGGGAAGCAGGGCTCGGTTGCGACTCAGCAAAAGCGCTCCGTGTCGTTCGAGCGACTGAGCGGCTTCAGCGACGCATTGATAGCGGTCAGCAGCGATGTGCGTGTCGCCGAACTTTTTTCAGGGCGCTTCTATCAGATGGCGACGAGACGTTCGGTTGACGGAAAATATCCCACCGTGGCGTGCCCTCAGATCCGTTACGCTGTTACAGCTGACCGTTTGAAATACGATGTTGTGCAATCCATCCGCACGCTGACATTGCTGAGACAGGAGCATCCTGAAAAGGATCGTGGCGGAAGATTCCACTTCCGATCGCCGGCACAGATGGCCGAAGCCTGCAAAGAACATCCGGAATGGATCGAGCACACACACGAGATTGCTTCGCGATGCAATTTTGATCTGCCATTCGGCAAGCCGCAGTTTCCCGCATTCACGCCGCTCGATGGTTCGAGCGCGTGCGAGTTTCTCCGGACTCTCGTTTACGACGGTGCGCGCCGGCGCTATGGCGAACGAGCCGCAGCGATGCGACCACAGCTCAATCAGGAACTGGGCATCATCAGCGCGGTCGGCTACGAGGAATACTTTCTTGTTGTCTGGAACATTCTTCAGGACTGCCGCAAGCATGGCATCACGTGGATCACACGCGGCAGCGCCGCGGACTCGCTCGTCTGCTACTGCCTCGGGATCTCCGATGTTTGTCCCGTCCGTTTCAATCTCTACTTCCGCCGCTTCCTGAACGAGGAGCGCATGGCGCTGAACAAACTGCCGGACATCGACATCGATTTTCCGCATGACCGCAAAGACGACGTAGTGGATCTCATGTTCGCCACGTACGGACGGGAACATTGTGCCGTGGTCGGCGGCTTCTCCACGTTTCAGGCACGCAGCGCGTTTGGAGACGTGGCGAAAGTCATGGGAGTTGCCGAGCGAGATGTGCGTCGCTTCACCGAATATTTTCCGTGGAGCTTTGGCGGCGGCTGGGTGCCGGATGAGCACACGCCGAGCGGCGGAGCAAAGTTGCGCGAAATGCTCGCTGCGAGTCCCGAGAACCGCGACCTGCCGGTGGATGAGGAGCCGTTCAAGACGGCGTTGGACATGGCGGAGTTTCTCGACGGCTTTCCGCGCAATCCGAAAATGCATCCGTGCGGGGTTGTGCTCTCACGCCAGCCCATGCACGAACTGACGCCGACGTTCATCGCGAACAAGGGCTATCCGACAACGCATTTCGACATGGATGCAGTCGAGGCGGTCGGTCTGGTGAAGGTGGACGTTCTTGCCCAGGGCGGACTGGCCGTGATGCGTGATGCTGGAATATCTCTGGCGCAGCGTGACGTGACCGTGGACCTGAACGCGATGGAGCCGTGGGAAGATCCGAACGTGTGGGACATGATCAGCAGCGGGGGAGCGCGGGCCGTCCATCACATCGAGAGCCCGGCGATGACCGGATTGTGCCGGCAATGCAACGTGCGCGACATCGACACGCTGATCGCGATAGTCAGCGTGATCCGTCCGGGTGCATCCAACGAGGGCAAGAAGCTGTCCTTCACGCGGCGCTATCAGGGACTCGAACCAATCTCATTCCCACATCCGTGCCTTGAGCCGGTGTTGCGCGACACGTTCGGGCTGGTCGTGTACGAGGAACATATCCTGCAAATCTGTGAAACTTTCGCTGGCCTGCCTCCTGGTCGAGCCGATGTATTGCGCCGCGCCCTGAACAAACAGAAGCGGCCGGTCATCGAGGAGATCATGAAAGAGTTCGTGATCGCAGCCGTCGCCCGCGGGCACACGCCGGAGAAGATCGAAGAGGTATGGAACCTGGTCACGGGCTTTGCCGGCTACGCATTCTGCAAGGCGCACTCCACGGCCTACGGCGTCGAGGCGTATCAGTCCGCGTGGCTGAAGCATTATCATCCGGCCGAGTTCATGGCGGCAGTTCTGACCAACGGCAAAGGGTTTTACGATCCGCTCGTGTACCTGCTCGAAAGTCACAAGCTCGGCCTCACGTTCCTGCCGCCAACCATCAACGAGCCCGGTCCGACGTTTGCGGTGCATGGTTCTCAAATTCGTGTGCCGCTGGTCCGCGCCAAGGGACTCACCGACCGCACCATTAAACGGCTGCTCGCTGAACGCAGCGCCGGGGCATTTGCTTCGATGGCCAATTTTCATCAGCGTGTGAACCCGTCGCCGGATGAGCTGGAAGTGATGATCCGGGCCGGCGGCTTCGACGAGTTCGGCCAGACGCGCACGCGGCAGTTTTGGGAGGCGCAGTCGTTGCGTCGAAACAAAAGCACGGTTGCCGAGCACGGCCAGGTTTTGCTGTTGCCGCAGCCCTCGCTGGAACAATTCCCCGACATGTCGCTGAAAGAGCCGACGCGTCGTGAGCGGCTTGAGATGGAGTCGGAACTCTTTGGCTATGCCGTCAGCGGACATCCGCTCGACCTGTACGCTGATGTTGCGTGGGACACGTACTGCCCGGTGGCGCGATTGGGCGAACACATCGGCGAAACGGTGACGGCGTGCGGGCTGGTGGTCGAGCAGCGCACACATCACCAGATCACCGGCGAGTCGATGAAATTCCTGTCGCTGGCAGACCGTACTGGAATCGTGGAAACTGAATTGTTCGCGAAGACGTACAGGAGCTATGGGCTGGCGACCGTTCGTTATCCCGTGCTGGAGATCACCGCAACCGTCGAGCCGTTCAACAACGGTCGTGGCTTTACGCTGTGTGTTCTCCGCGCTGGGAAACCTCGTTCGCGTGGTCCCGCTGTCTCTGCACGGGTAGCGTGAATTGTGAGGGTGAACTGCCTAAACTGAGAACGTCTGCAACGGAAACGAAATTGATGCGAAACGATCTTGATGGCGAACAAATTAGAAAACATCTCGACAGCCGATTTCATAACATCTATTCATTTTTCTTTTAGAGCACCGATGTCACGAAAGCAAAAGCAGATGCAATCCGCGCCGGGCAACGCGCCGCCGGGCAACGCGCCGCCGGGCAACGCGCCGCCGGGCAACGCGCCACCGGGCAACGCGCCGCCGAGCAACGTGTCATCTAGGCATCTCTGGGTTGGTGCGGCAGCACAAATTCTTACCGCCATAGCAGGCATGACTGCCATTATTCTGTCTTTCATGAATTTGAATCAGTCCAATTTGCAATTTTCCAACAGTCTGAACGCAAACAAAGAGATCAAGACAACTGAAACGCTCCTGAAATCAGTCGAGCTTTTGTCATCACAAAGCAGAGCGACGAGGGTCGGCGCGCTCGTAATGATCAATCAATTATTGTCACATAAACCAGGCAGTGATGGATATTTGATTAAGTTGATAGCCAACTATGTGAGGGACAAAGCCACCGCGAAGGAATGCGCCGATTTTACTTCCCCCAGTGTCCACGCTGCGCAGTGGCCACCGGTCGATGTCACGATGGCACTTGAGATATTGTCCAACTACCGCGTCGAGCCTGGATCCCCTGCGCGCTATCCATGCGAAATTGATCTTCATGGAATATGCATGGAAGGAGCAGATTTGACGAAGGTTGCCACCAATATGGATTCGTGGATTCTAAAGGGCGCGAATCTCAAAAAAACGAATTTGTCCCACGTGAGCGCATTGGGAGCAGACTTCACGGATGCTGATCTAAGCGAAGCGCGGCTCGATGGAACGCTGTTAGGCAAGGCTACCCTTCACGGATGCATACTTTCGAACGCATTTCTTGAGGTTAATCTCGATTCTACCGATGTCCGTGGAACGGATTTTTCAAAGATTCAGCCACCATTCGAGATCGACTGGAGTAAAGCTAAGGGCGACCGTACAACAAAACTTCCAAAGACAATAGCTTTGCCCAAGAGTTGGTGACGACATGTTTGAACAAAGGAATAATTGATTATGAATGTGAACAAAATCAGCCGACGCTGCGCATTAAAAATGATGGCGACTACCGCTTTTGCGCCACCCTTTTTACTGTCTGGTTGTAAACAAAGACAATCGACGACCTCCTCAAGTAAATCGCTTATTCATATGCAACAGCCTTGGGTGAACGATGCTGAATTCATTGGCTATTTTGTTGCCGCAGCGCGAAAGTACTACGTTAACGAAGATATAATCGTTGTTAATCAGGTCGGTGGTCCGGATATTGTGCCTGAAATACGACTCAATAAACATCTGGCAGAGATAGCGCTCACGACCCCTGACAATACATTGTCGCTTGTTACGAAACAGAACATACCTCTACGCATCGTTGGAGCACAATATCACAAGAGTCCAATGGGAATTGTGACGTTAGTGAAGTCGCGAATCAGCAAGCCTCAAGATCTTGTCGGGAAAAAAATTGCGGTGCCGTCTGTCAACACGTTGACGTTCGAGGCGTTTCTAAAGATAAACAACATAGATCCAGCCAGCGTGCAGATTGAGAGTTATAACTATGACCCAACCCCACTAGTTGACGGTTCCGTTGATGCAACCCTGGACTTTGTTACTAACGTCGAATACACGGTAGATTTTCTTATTGAAGAAAGAGTTAAGAGCGGAAAAATTACAAAAGATTCTGTGGCAAATGGCGGGATCAAAGCAACATCATTTCTGCTCGCAGACTTCGGCTTCGAAATCATGATGGATACAGTAGTGGTCACCGACGACTATCTTCGTGATAACAGGGATGCCATAAAAAAATGGTTGAAAGCCAGTCGAATGGGTTGGAATGACACATTCAAGAACATTGACGATTGCACTAAACAATATATGACCCCTTTTCTTAGCGAGACAAAGCGAACAATTGAGCAGGAAATTGCTTTTAATCGGAAGCAACAACCTCTTATAGAAAACGAAAAAGGCATTTTCTTTATGTCGGCCGATTCTATTAGGAAAACAGTTACCGCACTTAACTTGATCGGAATTGAGGCTAAGTCCGAAATGTTTGACAATTCCTTGGTGCAGGAAATATCACAAATCCTCTAATGCGGACTCAGAAGAATAGATATCAACTGGACCAAAAGCATGATCAGCATTAAAAAGATGGGGAAGAGTTTCAAGAAGCGAAACGGCAAAGGGAAACGGCTGTTTTCGGGATTGGATCTACAATTATTGTCAGGAAGGACTTCAGTAATCTTGGGCGAGTCTGGGTGCGGGAAATCCACGTTGATGCGCATTCTTGTGGGAGCAGATATGTGCGATACTGGGGACGTCCTCTTGGACGGCCTATCGCCTCAGAAATGTGCAAGAGCCGGAAGAATTGGCTTTGCTGAACAAGATCCAACAGTCTTGCCATGGAAATCAATTTCGTCAAACGTGGAGCTTTCTGCAAGGCTGAAAGGTAAGACCATCAAACCTGAGCGCCTGCACGAATTGCTTTCCCTTGTGGGTATGAATGACAAAGAGTCATTACCTGCGAGTACTCTGAGTGGAGGGGAGCGAAAACGTATTGCCTTCATACGAGCATTTGCTGACGATCCAGACTTCGTTCTGCTCGACGAACCCTTTGCATCCTGTGATTTGAAGACGAGGATTGCGATGTATGATGCGTTCGTTAACCTGCACAATAGCGCTCATGAAAATTCAAGCCGCACATTAGTTCTAGTAACTCACAATATAGAAGAAGCGGCCTTGCTCGGCATGGACGCCATTATTCTTAGCGGGCACGAGCCATGTTCCGTCTTTCGACAACTCTCGCTAAATGAAAAGCCGATGCCGAGTTCGGCGATGCGCCCTGGTGACATACTTGCCGAACAATTCGAAAGAAATTGCAGGTTGATTCGCGAAACTTGCATGGCTGCATGGGCTGATGGCACGCAACAGGAGCGTCAAATGATGTAAGGCAATGGCGGATCAATTCATAGAAATACTCTTAGCTGCGAGCAAATCGTTCGGTTATGCCATGATGTGTTGCACCATTGGCGTATTGATCGGGGTTGTGATTGGATGGCTTTCTCCGGTCTTGCGTTTCTCCCAAATGGGCATGGGACTATTCGAGTGTTTTGCGGCCCTACCTGCCGTTCTAATTGCAAAGGCGTTAACTTCTGGAATGTCTGGATTGTCACTATCCTTATGCCTCGTCGTCTTATCCGTCGTGTTTCCTGCCTCACTCATGGCCTACGAATCAGCTGCACGTGCCTTGTATCATTCAAAGACATATTTTTTATCTTCCGGCGTTGGCTCAGTGGCTGTTCTCCGTCATGCAATCATACCGCGGTTTCTGCCGGTGTACTTCCTTATCTTGAAACTGCTGTGGCCAACATCACTACTGATGATTTTAATTGCTGAGTACTCTGGATCGCAAGATTTGGACGGTCTTGGCAAAAGGATCATTCCTTTATTGTCGAATGGTGCAACACTTTGGCCATTCACGTTCATAACAGTTACCCTTGCATACGCTGTTTACAAGCTATTGGAGCTTTGCGAGGTGCGGTGTGAATCTTTATGCCCACCGATAGGTGAAAAGTTCGACCAGAACCTAATTCTTGGAGCAGGATACACTGAAACCGCGATGTCGTTAGAGAAGAGCATTAAGCAAGCATTCTTGCCCATGTTCGCAAAAAGAATATGTATTTTCATTGCAGCAATGTACATTTGGTGTTTCTACAGCAGCTTTATGATGACAGATCGTCTTGATCTGTTCGCTCTAAATAAGGCGGTTGCCTACCCATTTCACAACCCGGAATTTGGAAAGCAGATTCTCCACTATACGTGGAGCACAGTGTGTGCATGTTTAGGTGTGTCTCTTCTTGCGTTCATTCTTGCGATCGCTGCTTCTGTCATCTGTGCTGCGCACAGGGCTCTTGAGTTTACCCTGATACAAATAGGACTTTTGTTTCAAGTGATTCCAATAATCGTTTTACTAAGCATTATTCGCATCATCCTTCGCGACAATCCGATCCTCGGCGCATCCATCGTGATGATTGCGACCATGTATTTTCCAATACTTCAAACAATCATCAGCAAATCATCAGACTTTCTCGCTAAGACTCGTGTGGTGTGTGCTGCTGCCGGGGCACGGTTAGATCGTTCTCTTATCCATTTATCAATCGCACCGACAATGTCAGCCGCCTATCTTGGATTTCAGATTGCGTTGCCCAGGTTGTTTTCGGCTGCAATAATTGCGGGCATGATCGTATTCCCCTTTGGTTTGGGGTATATGGTTCGTCGATTTAAGCCTGGCGATGTAGAAGAGCTCAATGCGTTATGCATTGTGGTGTGTGTGATTTCTATTGTTCTTGGTGATTTTGTCCGCTGGTTGCCTCAACGGATGAAGAGTCTCGGCGGGATGATCGCCATGCTTGTACCGGATTAGGTACAATTGATTCCAATATGCGGTATTTCGATAGGCTTTCGTATGATGCTAATTTCTTATGATGAAGACTTAGAAAACGCAGGAAGCGCATGGGACATGGGGAACGCAGTGGACGTAACTTCGGTCCGTGCAATTCTTGCAAGAAGTAAATTGAAAACTGGACTGGTGACTGGCATTGGCTGTTCGTCAGGGGTTGCGATGCTTTTGTCTGATTTGATTCAACGAATTTATGGTACCTATTGCACGTTTCAGTCGCCGGCGGATCTTCACAAAATTTGTTTGAGGCTTGATGTCGGAGTATTGGTCACTGGGCAAGGGAGTCATAGTGATTCTATCGCATGCTATCGGCAATTAACGCGCATCTGTAAGACAATCATCGTAATATCAGCCTCCAGCTCGACTCGGTTGCAGAGTAATTTAGAACCTGTCGCATCAAATACACTTTTTCTTGCGCCACATAAGTCCTTCATTCGAAAGAATGCATTCGCGCCTGTGGGCACGACGGCTTATTGCGCTGCGATAGCCTGTCGGCTTGTGCTCGGGGAAGCAGATTC
>CAIVKH010000086.1 GCA_903906425.1 uncultured bacterium | reverse complement strand
CGCCTCCAGGGTTTGCTGCTCCTCGGCCGTCATGGACAATGCACAAGCTGGATTCCACATGTTCGGCAGCATGACAGGAATCCAGAGATCGTAAAGATATGACTGTTACACTACACTAGCGAACGCGTTCGGCGTCGAGATTGGAGCGCTGTTTCCGAAGCGGCGAAAATAAAAATCGGGACATGGGGCGACTGCTTTGCAGTTGTCTCATGCCCCGATTGCGGTCCGCGGCCGGCGGCCACATGAATTATTTTTTTAGCTCTTGTCCGGCTTCAAATCGCCGACCCGGGAAGGTGGCCCGTCATTTCGTCTTTCGATTTGATGCCGTGAACAAATCGCCAACGGGTAATTCCAGTGCTCTCGCCAGCATCGCGAGTTCGGAGTCGACCACGCAACGGACCTGCGCTTCGATCTTCGCCAGTGTCCCGCGACTGATGTCCCAGCCCTGCCGTTGAAGCCGGGCGGCAAATTCCTCCTGCGACCAGCCACGCTGATCGCGAAATTTTCGCACCTGCGGTCCGACGATGTTCTGCGCCATGAAAAGCTCCGAAATTGGAGCTTGACCGTAGGCGACGTGAGTGGGTTTATTGCTCCGTTATTAGAGCATGTTGAGGCCCGACGACGGTGGGCCGGCGATGGAATGATTGACGGAGGTTCAGCCCAATGCACCAGACAAGAACCGCACACGTAACGCGCCGCTTGCTTTCGGCTGTAATCTTCAGCGCAACACTGGTTGTTTCTCATGGGGCAAGAGCGGGTGCGGCGTCTGCGGGAGAAAGCATTGCCAAAGAAGTTGCGGCAGAACTCGCCGAACAGGTCGGACAAAAAGGCAGCCGTGAATTTCTGGACGCGACGGCCGTTGAATTGGAGCGCATCGCCGACAAATGTGGCAGCGAATCCCTCGATGTAATCCAGAAACAGGGCATCGCCGCATTCCGTGTTTTTCGGTCGGCCGGCGATGATGCCGGGCCCTATCTGATCAAAGCAATCCGCACCTATAGTGATGACGCCATTCGCGTGGCACAAACTTCCGCGGGCCGTGTCATTCTTCGCGAAGGCAGCGACAGTGCCATACGCGCGGTCGCGCGGCATTCGGATGCGGTCATCCCGGTCATCCAAAAATATGGTGAAGACTGCGCCCGTGCATTGGCGGAAATTTCTGAAGGAAACGGCCGCCGCCTGGTCCAACTCGCCGAAGAGCACAGTTTTCCCGCCAATGACTTCGACAAATTGATGCTCGTCGTCGAGAAGTATGGTGACCGGGCAATGGATTTTATCTGGCGAAATCGAAACCCCTTGCTGATGACGGCGGCTTTCACGGCATTCGTGAGTGATCCTGCCCCCTACATAGACGGTGTAAAAAAGTTGACCGAGGTGGCGACGAAACCGCTTCAAGAATTCTTTGAAGGAATCGTTTCCCATGTTTCGTGGAATTTTTTGGTCGGCGTAATTGTCGCCCTCGTCGGCCTAAAATTGGTGTTCACACGCCGAACGCGCCGTTCCTCGCCGAACGGCGATCCAGAGAAATCATCATGAGAAGGCATCAATGGGTCGGATTCCTGCTGCTGATCATCGGATGTGCGATCATGCTCCGCCCGTGGCTCCAAGGACATTTTCGTGAGGAATCGACCGCAGGGCAATGCATCCCGGCCGCAGATGAAGCGCAACAAATAAAGTTTTCCGTTTTTCACTCGCCGCAAGATAACAGCCAGTCGCACGCAAGCTTTTCAACAGTCCAAAGTGTTTCGCAGAATTCGTCACGCAATCCAGAACAGCCGAGATCTGACCAAGACGAATTGTCCGGGCAATCCCATGCCTCAATTGCAGCGCCGGCGATGACCGTGGATTTTTCAAGTGCCAGAATACGCCCGGCTGGTCCGCCGGGCGCGCAAACGACCCCGGCTGTTGCCGGCATTTCGCAGCGCCCGGACACGCCCACCTCATATATCGATTATCTCACCGACAGGGCCATGCGAGAAGCAGAAGCGGCGGCACAAAAAAGCGCGGCAAGTTTCATGAAGGAAATCCTGGCACCCGTTGAGGCAAATGATCGCAGCTTCGCTGAGCGCCTGTACACCATTGGCGCGAATGCCCGCGCTGTCACAAAAAGCGAAGCTGCGTATCGGGAGTATGTCGCCAGACGATTTTATGAGGAAATCGCGAGTCATTCAGATCTGGCAGGAAACCTCAATGCGATTGCTTTCGAATACCTGGCCCGCCTCGATCGTATTGCCAAACAGGCCATGCTCGACTCCGGGCGCGACGTTACGGGCATCCAGCCCGTCACCCTGACGCTCTCGGATTTTGACGGGATGTTCCGCTCTGAAATCCGGGCGTGTGTCGATCAGACCGCTTCAAATATGCAGAGTCAGGCGCGGCAGGGCGCGGCCGTCCAGGCGGTTTCTTTTGGCATCGGACTTCTGATGCCGACGACATTCATCGCTGACCTCGCGATTGGCACGGGGATTGATGTGGCCGGCAATTCATTCCGGGATCCGGAGGGTCAGGTGGCCATTGATGCGCACCACGCCGCCGAAAAGCTGGCAGAGCATATTTGTTTTGGCACAGACCAAAAATCCGGGCTGCATGACGCGCTGCTCGTTGTCGCCCGCTATCAGAATGCACAGCTTAAGAAAACGTTGGCTGCGAAAATGGATGAATCCGGAGCGGCGGACATCAAGGCGGTCTTTGGAAACGGCCCATGAATAAATTGCGCTTCAAATTCTGCATTGTAGCACTTCTCTGTATTCCCGCGGTCGCGGACGCCGGCTTGCTCTCCTGGCTATTTGGCCCGTCGGCGGCAGAAAAATATCAAAGAGACACGGGATCAAATCTCACGTTTCAGGCACGATCCGTGATTGCGGCGAAGATGCGGGTGGAACAAAAAACGGCGATTCAGGTCGGCGTGATTCATTCGTCGATTACCATGACGGTTGAAGATAAAAGTTGGATCGGAACCGTGGGCGTCACCATCAAGGCCAATTATTCTGCCACGTACGGTCTTCCGTTTGACATGATTGAGAAAGGCATTCGCGTTGAGAAAGACTATGCGGCAACCGGTCTCATTGTGGTCGTCTCCGCGCCCATCCCGCTTTCCGTGGCCGTTGACACGCGATCCGTTTACGTGGACTCACGCCAAAGAACGGGCATCCGAACATGGATGAAGGTGGATGAACTCCAAATTGACGCAGAAAGAGGGTTTACCGAACAGGCGTCACTTGACGCGCAAGTTTTGTGCCGGCATCAAGACGCTCTGGATATGACACGCGCCGTTGTTCGCGATGTCGTTCTCGACATGGCATCCCAGATATATTCAAAGAAAATGTCCCGCGTGCTGGCTCCGCGCACGACCGTGATCTTCGAGAACGAAATCAATCTCGAAGATTTCAGAAGCCGCACCGAACCGCATCCGCCATCGGGGTGAAAATCGGTACGGCCCGGGATGAAGACAAACGGCGGCATACGTCACTATCTCGGTGCGTTCAGCCTGCCCGCGCCTTTTTCCATTTTTGACGGCACCCCGGCGGTCGCGGCCAAGCCGGTTCGCGCCGCCCAATCGTCGATCGCCAAACAGACCGCTTTGCAAGTTTGTCGTCGTGATATACCCGCGCGAAATCTTGCCATCGCACCGGCCTCAGCTTGCGTTCGACATCGCAACTGCATAATGTCCTTTGGCGTTGCGCGCGCACAGCGTCGCGACGTTTGATGAGTGCAACGTCTGGCCAAATAATCGAGAACGCAATCCTGTCCGGCTCGCTGTTCAGCGAGACGATGCGTGTCATTGGAAACCCGCAGGCGGGCGACGGATTCGTCGTGGTCAATCTCGTCGGGGTCCGCTCCAACACGTTCCGCGGCGGTGTCACGCTGACGCAGCGCGATCTCGATCTGATCGAAGTCGAACGGCCGGAGGAACAGTTTGCGGGCAAGCCGCGGCTTTTCAAACTCGGCCTCGAAGCCCTCCGTATCGCGCTCGCGCAAGAATACGATCCGTTCTTCGGCCTCTCCATCGCGCGCGTCGATCCGCTGCCACACCAGCTCGACGCGGTGTACAACCACTTGCTGAAATCTCCGCGATGCAGATTCCTGCTCGCCGATGACGCGGGCGCGGGCAAGACGATCATGGCCGGGCTGCTCATCAAGGAACTGAAACTGCGCGGCCTCGTCGAGCGCATCCTGATCGTCTGCCCGGCGAACCTCGCCTTCCAGTGGCAGCGGGAAATGACGGACCGCTTTCAGGAAAACTTCCGCATCCTCCGTGGCGCAGACCTCCGCATCCAATATGGCGTCAATCTCTGGGATGACCACGCGCAGATCATCACCTCGATGGACCTGGCCAAACGCCAGGAGATTTTGCCGAGCGTCATGCAGGCGGATGACTTCGATCTCATCATCGTTGACGAGGCGCACCGCATGTCGGCGCGTGACGCCGAGCACAAGAGCGAACGCTACCGTCTCGGCGAATTGCTGCGCGACAAGAGCGCGCATCTGTTGTTGCTGACGGCTACGCCGCACAAGGGCGATCCGCTCAACTTCAGCCTGTTCCTCCAGTTGATTGACCAGGAAGCCTACGCCGATGTGCAGAGCATCACCGACGCGATGGAGCGCGGCGAGGCCGCCTGCTACATCCGCCGCACCAAGGAGGCGATGCTCAACTTCCCGCAGCGCCAGCCGGACGGAACATGGAAGGCGACAAAACTTTTCACGCAACGCATCCCGCACACCGCGGCCTTCGATCTGGAAGGCGAGGAGTTCGAGCTCTACAAGGATGTGACCAAATACGTCCAGCGCCAGTCGGCGCGGGCCGCCGAGATGGATGACGATCGGCGTGCGCGTGCTGTCGGATTCTTGATGGCGATGTACCAGCGCCGCATGGCGAGTTCGACTCACGCGTTGAAAGAATCGCTGCTGCGACGGCAAAAGAATCTCAAGCTACTTCTGGAGCGCGCCAACGAACTCGGCGACCTGCCGATGCCCGATCTTCCCTCCGATGATGACTGGGAGGAAATGGATGATGCGGAGCGCGAATCCAGAGAGCGCGAAATGGAGCGAGCGACGCTGGCCCGGCGACGGCCCGAGCTAATCGACGAGCTCAAGGACATCGCCGCGCTGATTGAACACGCACAGCGTGTCGAGGACGGCAGCCACGAAATCAAACTGCGCACGCTCAAGGAGCAGATGACCGAGCAGGGTTTCTTCGCAAACCCAAATCAGCGCCTGCTGATCTTCACCGAATACAAGGATACGCTCGACTATCTCGTGTCGAAGCTGCGGGAATGGAAGCTGACCGTCGGCACGATCCACGGCGGCATGAAGCCGGGCAGCCGTGACGAAGAGGGCACGCGCCTCAACGCCGAGCGGAACTTCTGGGATTTGAAGACGCAGGTGCTCGTGGCCACCGAGGCGGCCGGCGAGGGCATCAACCTCCAGTGCTGCAATGTCCTTTTCAATTACGACATTCCGTGGAACCCCTCGCGTCTGGAGCAGCGCATGGGCCGCATCCACCGCTACGGCCAGACCAAGACCTGCCTGATCTTCAATTTCTTCGCCCGAAATACCGTCGAGGGCCGCGTCCTCCAGAAACTGCTGGAAAAGTTGCAGACGATCCGCGACACGCTTGATGACGACGCCGTGTTCAACGTCGTCGGCGAGGTCATGCCGTCGAACCAGATTGAGCGGCTGCTCCGCGAGTTCTATGCCGGCAAGCTCAGTGACAACGACATTGAGGCGCGGATGGAAGTTGACGTGAAAGAAGACGATTTCCGCCGCATCTGCCAGTCAGCGTTGGAAGGTCTGGCCAAGAAAAGTCTGAACCTGCCGATGCTCGTCGAACGAAAGGCGATGGCGCAGGAGCGCCGCATCGTGCCCGAGACGGTGGCGAGATTCTTCGAGACCGGATCGAAAGAGGTCGGCCTGCCGCTGAACCCCATCACGCAGATCGAACGGGCCTTCACCGTGGGCAAGATTCCGGCGAGCATGTATGAGCTTTGCCGCGCCAAGGACTGGCGGCTGCCCGCGCTCGCCAAGCGCTACGACCGCGTCTGCTTTGACCGCGACAGCCAGAAACAGGACGACCGGTTCGAATGGGTCACGCCGGGGCATCCGTTGTTCGAGGCCGTGCGCCGTCAGGCGTGGGATCAGGCGCAGCCCCAGTTACGGCAGGGCACGGTCTTTTACTCGCTGGAGCGTTCCGATCCCGCCCTGCTGGAGCTGTACATCGCATCCGTCGCCGATGGCACCGGCGCGGCTCTGCATCGCCGCATCTTCCTTGTCGAATCATCGGCGGACGGATCGCTGCGCCTTCGCGAGACGGGCTACATCTTGGACCTGATTGTTCCCGACAAGCCGCCCAAGGTTTTGCCGGCGATGCCGGGCGACGAAGGGCGCGCCAGGAAGTTCCTCGTCGAAAAAGGACTCCAGCCCTTCATGGCCGAGATCGAAGCGGAGCGCTCGCACGAACTCGACCTGATCGAGCGCAGCGTCAGCGCCTGCTACGAGCAGTTGATCGCCAAGCGCGACGCCGTCCTCGCCAAGCATCTCCAGTCGCAGGACAAGGGCGACCCGAGGGCGTATGGCCTCGCCGAACTTGAAGCCCTGAAGATTCAGGAGCTCCAACGCAAGCGCGACATCCGCATGACCCAACTGGCGCGGCAGCGGTCACTGTCGCTGCAAGGCGTCGAGCGCATCGGCCTCGCGCTGGTGCTCCCGCACCCAGAGCGCAACGAACCCTCGGCCTCCAATCTCCGCCCCGATCCGGTGACGGAGAAGCGGGCCGTCGCTGTCGTCATCGAATATGAGACGAAGCGCGGCTGCAAAATCGAGGACGTGCAAACCGACAATCTCGGCTTCGATCTGCGAAGCCTCAACCCCAACACGGGCGAACTCCGCCTCATCGAGGTCAAAGGAATCGGCGCGGCGCGGGGCTCAATTTGCCTTTCGCCAAACGAGAAGCGCGTCGCCGAGGACCGGCGCGACATCTACTGGCTCTACGTCGTCACGGACTGCGACACGCAGCCGACATTGCAGGACCCGATTCATGACCCCGCTCGCTTCGAGTGGCACGAAGTAAAGAAGGTTGAGCATTACAGGCTCGATGTGGATGCCATCAAGAAGCCGATGGCCCTGCGGGAAGATTCTGCAAAATGGGGTAAAATAGAGTGATCTTCTTGCGCCAGTCGAAGCCGATCGCAACTTGGTGCGACCAGACGACAGCGAAGAAATCATACGCAAGCCTTCAACAATTGCTTGCAGGATTTGGTCAGATGTGCGAAATAAATAACCGTTGTTGCCGGCAGGAGTCACCATGAACGATTTGTCAAACAAAATTTCCTTTACGGATTCGTCCGTTGTTCGCGATTCATCGCGCATTAGCGGTCACGTTCAAGATTTTCTTCGTTCATCGGACGGTCAGACCCGGGTGAAGGCGGCGATGAATGACGCAGCAAGAACAGGCGAAGCCATTCGGGACGCCATGCGCGTCTCCCCCGCGATGCTGCACAAGCCATTCACGCTTTGAGGCCGGACATTGATTGAGGTCGTTCCGTATTCCATCGATCAACTCAAACGACTCCTGATTGCGAGTTCGGGCGCCTCGCCTTTTGTCATTCAGACGAAAACTCAGACCGCCTATTTCAAAGATTATTTTCAGGCGGTTGGTGCCAAAACAATTCTCGTCGAGCAGCCGTACACAGACCGCGATTTCTTGGAGGATTTCGCTGGCTACTATGTCCGTTGTTTTCACGATTATCGTCGGACCTGTGCCCGTCTGCATTTTTTTACGTGTGATTTCACCCATGACAAGTTTTGCGAATGTCTTTCGGCACAGAGCACCGCGGTCACATGCGAACAATTACAGGAGGCCTATCTGGGCTTTATTGTGGTCAAGCCTCTTCCCGAAACGGTCATCGGACGAACATGTCTGAAGACATACCCGGATGACAATAAGCGGCGGCATTTCCCAAGCACACGCACGTATGCAGCGAACCTTTTTGGTATCCCGTTGCAGACAGAATCGCTCGCATTTCAAGAACAAGACACGGTGGCTGCCGCCTGTGCAACAAGCGCCCTGTGGACCGTTTTTCAAGGAACGGGCAAACTATTTCAACACCGGATTCCATCCCCGATTGAAATAACCAAGACCGCATCCACGCACTGGATGACGGAAACGCGCGACTTGCCAAACAGCGGCCTCACCGCCGACCAGATGGCTTTTGTAATCCGATCGCTGGAACTTGAACCCTTCGTCGTCAACGCGAAAGAAATGCACATACTGCGCGCTACCATCTATGCGTATCTTCGCGGTCACATACCTCCGCTTCTGGGGATGAGCCTCCACGATTTCACATCAGGACATCCATCGTTTCGTAACCGTGGTCGCCATGCGGTCGCGGTCACTGGATTCAGCATGGGACTGACAAATGTTTCCGGCATAGCCCCATCCGGTCTGCTCTTGCGATCATCACGAATGGATAAAATCTATGTTCATGATGATCAGGTCGGTCCCTTTTCAAGAATGGAATTGCGCGCCGATCACCTCACGACCTCATGGCCGGATACGGCTGGCAACATTGGTAATGTTAGGGCCATCCCCGAACTCTTACTTATTCCACTTTACCACAAGATTCGTATTCCTTTGAAGGCTGTGCTCGACATCTTAGCCGATTTCGACAGCTTTATTGAAGAGCTTCGCAAATACGAAACGACCCTGCTTCCCGCCAGAATTGAATGGGATGTTTTTCTTACGGGTGTAAACGATTTCCGGGCAGAAATTCGACTCGCTCCCGAGTTGAACGTGGCCTGTCGTTGCGCGCTGGCACAACGTTCCCTGCCCAAGTATCTGTGGCGGGCAACGGCGTTGAGCAATGGCCAGAAGGTTGCCGACCTCATATTTGACGCGACAGATATTGAGCAGGCCGATCTAGCCGCGATGGCCGTTCCCTACGATAAGGTCTTCGCAGATGTGATGAAAAATCTCTCCACCAACGCGGCGTTATCAACATTTCTGCCGGATCATCGCGTCCGCTCCATTGTGAGTTCATTCGCAAAGTAGTCATCATGAAATGCCGGATGCGACCATGATCCCCGCCTCCTGCAAACGCCTCATCGAAGTGGATTTTCCCATCGCCGCCGTCAGCGCGCACGCGGCGAGGGAGAAGTCCATCCGGCATGGGCATCCCTCCACGCTGCATCTCTGGTGGGCGCGCCGTCCGCTCGCCGCCTGCCGCGCCGTATTGCTCGGCCTGCTGCTGCCCGACCCGTGCGAACCGGACTGCCCCAAGGCGTTCAAGGCCGCCGCCCGCGCCGCGCTCCACCGCCGCTACCAAAACCAGACCACCACCGACGCCGAACTGCGCGAGCTGCTCTTCAAGTTCATCGCCGAGTTCGCCGACTGGAACCACGCCAGCGACGCCCTCTATCTCGACATCGGCCGCGCCCTCGTCAAAGCCGCGCATCCCGAAGAAACGCCCGTCGTCGTGGACCCGTTTTCCGGCGGCGGCTCCATCCCGCTGGAAGCCCTGCGCCTCGGCTGCGAAGCCTTCGCCAGCGACCTCAATCCCGTCGCCTGCCTCATCCTCAAAACCCTGCTGGAGGACATCCCCAAATACGGCAACGCCGAGTTCACGCTCAAAGATGACGGCGGCAAAAATGTGGTGGTTCATGGCCTCGCCAACGCCCTGCGCCACGTCGGCGCGCAGATCAAGGCCGCCGCCGAAAAAGAACTCGGTCCGTTCTATCCCCCCGACCCCGACGGCAGCCGACCCATCGCCTACATCTGGGCGCGCACCGTCCGCTGCGAATCCGTCGGCTGCGGCGCGGAAATCCCCCTCGTCCGCTCCTTCTGGCTCTCCACGAAAGCCGGCCGCAAACGCGCCATCAGAATTTCCAACCATTGGAAGAAAGGCCCGCCGGACTCTCCAATCATTGGAAATCTGGAAATCTTCACGCCCAAGTCTGACGATGACGTGCCCGCCGGAACCGTTGTACGCGCCAACGCAACTTGTCTTCGCTGCGGGGGAGTACTGCCCGCGCCTCGTGTTCGCATCCAGCTCAGTTCCCAGCGTGGCGGTGCCGATGTAATCTTCGACAAGCGCGGCCATCGCACTGGCGGAGCGCTGCTCCTTGCGGTCGCCACGTTGCATGATGGAACATCTGGACGTAGTTATCGTCTCGCTCATGACCGCGACTACGCGGCCGTCCATTCTGCAAAGAAAGTCAGCTCGACATTGCCCGCGACCGCGATACCAAATGAACCGACACCGAAGGGAGGCGGCAAAGGTGCGAGCCGTGCTTTTTCAGTTCAGAACTATGGCATGATGTTATGGAGTGACCTATTCTCGGCACGACAGCTTGTCTCAATGAACGCGATCAGCACGGCCATCAGAGAGCTGTCGGATCATTCAGCCGTTGGAGATATTCTGGCACTCGCACTCAGTCGCATCGCTGACATTTCCAATGCGCTTTGTTCGTGGAAGGCCAGCATGGACCAGGTCATACACGTCTTCACACGCCAGGCGTTGCCGATTGTCTGGGACTTCGCAGAAGCATCACCGTTGGGCGAACAAGCCGGTGATTTCGGAGTTACCTTGGGCAACATGATCAGAATTGTTGCCGGTTGGCCGTCTGGGTTTGGATCAGGCAGTGTCCAGTCGGCAAGTGCCTGTGCATCGCCGTTATCAAATGCCAGTTCGTCGATCTGGTTCACCGATCCGCCTTATTACGATGCGGTGCCTTACTCGGACTTATCGGACTTCTTCTTCGTCTGGCTGAAGCGCTCATTGCCGAATCATCCGCTGTTGCGCGATCCGTTCGACAAGTCGAATCCTCTTACTCCCAAGACGGCGGAGATCGTCCAAGACGACACGAAGAAAGTAGAGTCCGGCATCAAAGACCGCGCCTTCTTCGAGCGCGAAATGGGCCGCGCCTTTGCCGAGGGCCGTCGCGTCACGCGCGAGGACGGCGTCGCGTGCGTCGTCTTCGCGCACAAGACCACCGAAGGCTGGGAGGCGCTGCTGACCGGAATGCTGCGCGCTGGCTGGATGATCACCGCGTCGTGGCCGCTCTCGACGGAGATGGCCACGCGCCTGCGCGCCCGCGATTCCGCGGCGCTGGCGACGAGCGTACATCTGGTCTGCCGTCCGCGCCCGCCCGACGCCGGCGTCGGCGACTGGAGCGAAGTCCAGCCGGCGATGGTCAAACGCATCCGGCAATGGCTGCCCATGATGGAGAAACACGGCGTGCGCGGTGCGGATGCGATCTTCGCCTGCATCGGCCCGGCGCTGGAGTCGTACAGCAAATATGACCGCGTGATGACCGCCGCCGACCAGGAAGTACCGCTGGGCGGCGACCCCGACGCGACCGATCCGCACGAGCGTGGATTCCTCGCCTACGTCTTTGAAACGCTGTCGAAGGAGGCGCTGCGCGAAGTGCTCGGCGACGCCGAGACGGAGGGCTTCGAGGAAGATTCCCGGCTGACCGCGCTGTTCCTCTGGACGCTGCAAGGCAGCCAGAAGACAGAGGTCAGAGATCAGAAGTCAGAAGTCAGCGGGCCAGATAAGTCCCATCCGTCTCATCCGTCCCATTCCGAGGACGACGCCGAGGATGACGACGATGAAAAGCCCGCCAAAGCCAAGGCCGGCTTCGCGATGCCGTTCGACACGTTCATCCGCATCACGCGCCCGCTGGGCATCCACTACACCGAACTGGAGAACCGGACCATCGGCATCGAAAAAGGCATCGTCCGCCTGCTGCCCGTGCGTGAACGCTCCGAGCAGCTTCTCGGCGAAGCCGCCTCGCGCCCCGAAATCGAAATCTCGCTGGACGATGTCCGCCAGCTCGACCTCGGCCTCTCCATGCCCAAGGCCCTGAAGGCGACACCGCTGCTGACCGGCCGCAAAGCCAAAGGCCGCGAGGTGGCGAAAGTCATCGGCACGTCCGAAGTCCCGTTCACGACACTGGACCGCCTGCACCGCGCCATGATCCTGTTCGGCACCGGCCGCAGCACGCTGTTGCGGCAGGTGCTCGAAGACGAAATGAAACAAGGCAAACGCTTCCAGCGTCTGGCCCAGTCGCTCAACGCCCTCTATCCCGAAGGCAGCGACGAACGCCGGATGCTCGAAGGCGTACAGGCGGCGATGAGAGGTGCGAGATGATGCAGATACCGCCAGTCGAAAACATGAAGCGCGGAAAACATCATACGTCATGGGCTGGCGCACTGGCGGTTGGTGCCCATCTGTCGCGTAGTTCCTACGATGTCACATTCACCCTTGGAAATACGCCCAATATTGACCTGCTCTGCTGTTCTCCTCTTGGAGCGGCCTTTAAGGTGCAGGTGAAGAGCCTGTCACAACCCAATGTGGTCCCGATCCAACTGCGACTTATGTGTGAGTCTCCGCGCCACGATCTATTCTTTGTGGTTGTGTTGGTTCCAATGGAAGCTGAACGGCCTTTAGAGTTCTATGTCTTGACCCATGCCGAGGTGAATGCCCTCTGGCAACAAATGCCTAAAGTCAAGGCGAACGGCGAAGCTTACAAGCCTGGGTGGGAGGGTTTGTATTGGAAGCTTGTTTCCACCAATGATTGTCTAAACCAGTGGGGTAAATTACCCCCATGATTTTGACTTTGACGTTGATCGGAGGATGACATGGAACCCTGGTACAAAGTTGTTTTGCCGCGTCAGGAACTTCGCGAGGGCCGATCTCTCGACCCGAGCGAGTTCGCCGTCCATCTGGAGCAGGTTGCATCGGGCACCGCTCCAGCGGACTATACGCAGCCGGAGAAGTTTTTCGCCCGTAACTTTTTCTCAAAAGCCCTCGTCGAGCACTGCGGCATGGTGCTGCGACGGCTGAACGGCGATACGGCCGACACCGCGCCGGTGCTGTCGCTCATCACGCAGTTCGGTGGCGGCAAGACGCACACGCTGACGTGCCTCTACCATCTGGCCAACACGGGGGAATCTGCGCAGGCTTTCGGTGACGTCGCCAACATGATGAAGGCGACCGGGCTGAAGCAGATTCCAAAGGCGAAGATCGCCTACTTCGTCGGCAATGCGTGGGACCCGCAGCCGGGCCGTGAAACGCCGTGGCTCGACATAGCCCGGCAACTCGCCGGCGACAAGGGTGCGGCCCTGTTCAACGCGGCGAGCGCGCCGGGAACGAAAGCCATCAGCGATCTGTTCCGTCTGGTCGGGCAGCCGGTCCTGATCCTGTTCGATGAGGTTCTGAACTACATCGGCCGCCATCCGAAGCAGGTGAACCAGTTCCACTCGTTCCTGCAAAACCTCACGGTCGCGCTCACCTCGACGGAGAAGGCCGTCGGGCTGTTCAGCCTTCCGGCGTCGCCGACGGAGATGACCGACGATCTGCGCGAGTGGCAGGACAAGTTGACGAAAGTCGTAGGCCGTGTCGGCAAGGACCTCGTCGCGAACGACGCGGCGGAAGTCAGCGAAATTATCCGCCGCCGCCTGTTCGAGGATGCCGGCCGCGACAGTATGCGCAAGGCCGCTGCGCGGCAGTGTGCGCGATGGGTGTTCGAGCGACGCGACCGACTGCCGGCGGAGTGGGCGCAGTTGTCCGAGGACCAGGTGCGCGAGCAGTTTGAAATGTGCTACCCGTTCCATCCGTCCACGCTGACGGTGTTCCAGAGAAAGTGGCAGGCGCTCCCACAGTTCCAACAGACCCGCACGACGCTGGCCATGCTCGGCATGTGGATCGCATCGGCCTACCGCGATGGCTACGGCCGCGCGCGTCGCGAACCTCTCATCACGCTCGGCTCCGCCCCGCTGGAAGAACGGGAGTTTCTCTCCGCCGTGCTGCGGCAGATGGGCGAGCAGCGTTTGCAGGCGGCCGTACATGCCGACATCGTCGCCCCTCTGGGCAAGCCGTCGGCGCACGCGCAGGCGCTCGACAAGGAAATGGAGGACGGCGCGGGCAAGTCGAACATCGCCGTCCGTGTCGCCAAGACCTTGTTCTTCGAGTCATGCGGTGGCCAGGCCGACAAGTCAGCGCACCTGCCGGAACTGTATTTTGCCGTTGGTGACGCCGACACCGAAACCTCGCTGATTCACACGACTGTCCAGAGCCTCGAAAGGAAGTGCTTCTTCCTGCGGGCCTCCGGCAGCGACGGTTGGCGCTTCGGCTACGCCCCGACGCTCCGCAAAGTTCATGCCGACCGGAAACAGGGTCTTGATCCCGATGTCGTGCGGCGACAGATGGGCGACTTCGTTAAAGCCATCTTCAAGAAGGATGCGGCGATTCACCTGTCGCCGTTCCCGAAGGATGCGACCGACGTGGCGGATCAGGCGATGCTCACGCTGTCTGTCCTTCATCCCGACGAGACGTGGGATGCGAGCGATGAATCCGCTTTCATGCAGCGCCTCACGGAATGGACGCGCAAGAGCGGTCTGCAAAATCGACAGAATCCAGGTGCCGTTCTCTGGCTCGCCTGTGATAGCGGCCACGCCTTGAAGACAGCCACCGAGGAAGTCCTCGCATGGCAGGCCGTCGCCGATGATGCGAACCGCGGATCGCTCGGCGACCTCGATCCCGAGGATCAGCGCCGCGTCCAGTTCGAGTTGAACCAGGCCAAGGCGCAGATCGAAGAACGCGTCTGGAGCGCCTACAACCATCTGCTGCTGTGGGACGGCGCGCAGAGCAAACTGACCAATGTCATCCTCGGTCATCTGCATCCGAGCGAGGCGAAGACCATCACGCTCGCGATCCTCGCGCGGATGCGCCACGACAGCCTGTTGAGCCGCGAGATCGGATCGTCATACATCGAGCGCAACTGGCCGCCGGCGTTGAAGGACGAAGGTATCTGGCCACTCAGCGGATTGAAGGCGGCCTTCTTCCAAGGCTATCTGACTCGGCTCGAAAACGCTGAAGATGCTCTTCGCGACACCATCTTGCGTGCGGTCGAGAAAGGCCCCTTCGGACTCGCCTCCGGCAAAGACCCGTCGCAGTTTGACCGCGTCTGGTTCAAGGAGGCTCCCGACCGCGCCGACATCTCCTTCGACAAGGACGTGTACCTCCTGCTCGGCAAGAAGGCGAAGGCGCTGAAGGAGGCCGGCGAGAAGCCGACTGAGCCGAAGCCGTCGGTGACAACAACGACGGCGACTGCGCCTAACAGCGAAAATCAGACGATCACCCAGAAACCACCCGAACCGCCCAAGCCGAAGAGTTCGCGCGTCTCGTGGCAGAGCGAAATCAAGCGCGACCAATGGAATCTGGTCTCGTTGAAACTGCTGACGAAGCTAGCCAATGCGGAGGAACTCTCCATCCGCGTCAAGATCGAGGCGAAGTTGAAAGAGGCGCAGACGGTCGAGCAGTTAAACCAGGCCCTCCGCGAACTCGGACTGCCGGGCGAGTTCATCACCGAGTAGCCATGCCTGAACTTCCGCTCGTCGAACGCTACCGATGCGAGGCCGAGAGGTTTCTGGTCAACCGCGTGGTGAAGCGTGCGGCTTCAGGCGTGGACGACATGATGATGCCCGGTCTGTCGCCGAGACGGTTCAAGAGCATTGTCACGGGCTGCCGCGTCGTCGCCGTCAACCGGCGCGGCAAGTACCTCTGGATTCAGTTCGACAGGTCGCCGCATCTAGTCCTGCATTTCGGCATGACTGGCGCGTTCATCTACGACCCACCAACGCGGCCGAAGCACTGGCGCATAGAACTGACGCTCGACAGTGGCGGCGTCATATACCTCGCCGATGCCCGCCGTTTCGGACGCGTCCTGTTGGTGAACGACCCGCTGAGCGAACCACCCATCTCGGAGTTGGGGTTTGATCCTTGGCTGGATCGCATCTCCGCCAAGAAATTCTGCGATTCTGTCCGGTCTCGTGCCGCGCCGATCAAGGCCATCCTGCTCGACCAGTCCTTTGCGGCCGGCGTGGGCAACTGGATCGCCGACGATGTCCTGTATCTGGCGCGAGTCTCTCCCCGACGCCGCGGCAAGTCGCTCTCGTCGGCTGAATGCGGCCGGATAGTGCGACAGCTCGTTTCCGTCGTCCGCACCGCCACCAAGGCGGGCAGCCACGGCGAGAAGTTTCCGAAGAAATGGCTGTTCCATCTGCGCTGGGGCAGGCATCAAGGAATCAAGACGCCCGCCGGCGACGCCGTGCGATTTGAGATGATAGGTTCGCGCACGACGGCGTGGGTGCCGCGAGTGCAGAAATGAAACCGCTGTGAAGCCCGCTTGAAGGACATGAGATGACAGCAACGAAAATGACCCCCGAAGTAGCGGCAGTGCTCAAGTCCTACGTCTATGTATACGTCGACCCACGCACCAAGGAACCGTTCTACGTCGGCAAGGGGAAAGGCGTCCGACTGTTCTCCCACCTCGCTGACGAATCAGAGACGGAGAAGACGGCGAGAATCGCTGAAATCAGACAGAGCGGACTGGAGCCCGTCATCGACATTCTGCGTTATGGACTCTCCGATGCCGAGGCCGCGCTGGTCGAGGCTGCGGCCATTGACTTGCTCGGCAAACTGCGACTGACAAATCAAGTCGCGGGATTCCACGACCAGTCATTCGGCCGCATCAACTCCAGCGAGGTCATCACCATGCTCACGGCAAAGAGCATCACAGTCAGGCACAAGGCGCTGCTGATCACGATCAACAAGCTCTACCGGACGGCGATGACGCCTGAGGAGCTCTATGAGGCAACGCGCGGGATATGGGTCGTCGGTGAAAGGCGGGAGCTCGCCGACTACGCCATGGCGGTCTACCAGGGCATCGTCCGCGAGGTTTACCGCATTGAGAAGTGGCATCCTGCCGGCACCCTTGAGTACCGCATGCGGGACACATCCGGCTTCAAGTCCAGCGGACGTTGGGAGTTCAGCGGCGCGGTGGCCCATGACATCCGCGGCGAGTACGTCGGATTCTCGGTCGGCAGAGGCGGGCAGAATCCGATTCGGTATGTGAACATCTGAGGCTGAAGAAACGAGTCGCATCCGCGCCTTGGTTTCTTGCCGCATTCGACACATAAAAAGCTCCCTCCCGCGCAAGGCTCAGGCCCCCCTAACAGTGGTATCAACTCGTGATCCGAAAAATTCAACCGCGTTTGTTTTCGATTGACTGACCGCAGCAGAAATCCATCCTGTGAGCATGTTCCTGCCAACTTTCTCTTTTCGGCGTTTGGACGTTCGCGGCAAAGTAGCTCCGCATAATTTATCTCACGGCCAGAATCACCACAGAGGATGAAACGATGAACAATGCTGCACTAGACCAACTCAGTTCCACCCAGGCCCAACGTGCACTGCTCGCCTTTTACGATCTGCTGCCCGGCAGCATGTGGCCCGCCGGCCGCAAGCCGTCCGCCGCGGAATTGGAAGCAGCGAGCGAGGATGTTCAGGACGCCGCCACCGGACCGACTGCGCGGGTCGTCGAGGCGCTTCTCGCCGATGGGAACGACGCGCTTAAAGGCGAGGCCGCTCGGAACCTGCTCCGCCAGTTTCAGGAAGTGGAGGAACTGCGCCCGCTCATCGATCAGGCGATCATCCGCGCTCGGGAACCGGACATGGCGATTCCATTGCTTGTCGGCGTGTTCGTTGTCGGCCTGGCAATACTTCCTAAAATCGATTACAAGAAACCTCCATTCCACATCACGTTCGACCCCGCGAAGAATGCCGGCGCGCTGGTCGGCAAACTTACAGAGCTGGTCAAGGCGCTTCCCGCGGCCGTCTTCGGAGGCTGAATGACCGCGCCTTCCCTCACGGAATTATACACGCAGCTCCAGTCGGAATTTGGCGTCCTCCAGACGCACCTCACCGAATGCATGATGAACGGCAACGTGCTAAATAAAAGCGGGCAGCACGAAGAGGCCGTAGCCACATTCTGCGGGGGCATGAGCGACACCGACGACTTTCTGAGGCGCTGGGAAGAATGCTTTCGCGCTCGTCCCGATGGCGCGACGCACGTGGACAAGATCAGCTCAATGCTTCTGGATAGCCGGGCAACGTTGTTGGATATGCTGGGAATGGCGCAACATTCTGCCGCGAAGTACGCCGAAGCAAAGGCCACGTTCAATCGGGGACTCGCGCTCTTCAAAGAGCAACCAAACGCATGCAGAGCATCCCTGTTCGCATCGCTGGCCAACGTGTGCACAGTTTCGGAGGATTTTGCAGGCGCGGAGGTTGCCTTTCAGTCGTCGATCAGCGAATACGACCGCGTCATCGCATCGCTTACCCCGCTTTCGCAGGCAGGTGAAATGGTCCGCCAATACCGTATTTGCCAGATCAGAACCATATCGACATTCGCCGACTGCGCCCTGCAGCAAGGTGAGCGCGACCTCTGCAGGCGGCGTCTGGCCGGGGCACTCGGAATGGCAGAACAACACCAGTTGGTCGAGTTACAGCAGGAACTCTGGCTGAAACTCGCCGGTCACGATCTGCAGAACGACCCGACTGATGAGGCCCTGCAACGTCTCACCGCCGAACGGACGCGTCTGAAAGCTTTGGCGCATGATGCCACCTTTGAAATCGACGCAGACTTCCTGCTCGCGGATTACTGGCTGGCCCGCGGTGTTAATGACAAGGCCCGGGATCTTCTGAATGAGGCGTTGGCCGCTGCCGAGGCCGCTCATCGGCAGACATGGCGCATTCACGCGAACCTGGCATCGCTTTGCGAGAAGGAGGGCGACACAGCCTCGGCGCTCATCCACCACGAAGCTGCGTTTGACGACGCGAGCCGCTGGCAAATTCCCGAGGCCATCGGCAGCGTCCTTCAAAACCTTATTCCTGCGCAGTTCGCCACGGGCGATCCCGCCCAGATCGCCAGTGCAGAGGCCAGACTGGGTGAACTTCGCCGGTCCGGACCGAAGTACGTGCTTGCCCAGGTTCTCAATCAGCGCGCTCTTCTTCGGGCCAAAGCTCAAGACCTTGATGGGGCGTGGAGTGATCTTGATGAATGCGAGGGTCTGGCCAACAGCATTGATATGAAAGTCAACGCGCTGTTCGGCAAGATCGCAATACGCCGGAATCAAGGCCGGTTCGATGACGCCTTGAAGACCATAGAGGCCGCCCTGGCCGCCATGCCAACCGGCAATGCATTCCTGTCATCGCAGATGATGCTGCGCACATTCGGTACACTTCACGAGACTGCGGCATTCATCTGCGCGCAACTGGGGCGCGGGCGGGATGCGTTCCGGTGGGCCGACGCGGGACGCGCTGTCCGGCTGCAAAGAAACTTGTCGGTAATGCCGGACGACTTTGATTCCGCCCACGCATTTCTTTCTGAGCAGGGGGCCGCCGCGGCCGTACTCTGCGTCGGCGCGCGCCAGACCCTTATCTTGGGCGTGACACCGCATGAAACCGAACCGACGGTCGAGTTCGTTGAGTTGGGTGAGAAAGAAGTGCGACGGCTGCTGCCAGCGGACTGCGTCAGCACAGATTGGACACAACGAGTGTTTGATGCGCTGCCCGCGTTGTCAGAGCGACTCGCCCCGTCGCTGTCCCGTGTCGCCCGCGGATGCCGTATTCTGTATGTGGTGCCCGACTCGCGGCTGTTCTTCCTGCCTTTCGCCGCGCTTACGAATCCGGATGGATCACAGATGCTCGACCATACCGCCCTTGCACTGGTTCCATCGATCGGGGTACTGAAGCATAGCCACGTGCGGGCTTCTTCCATCGCCGGGTCCACTTGTCTGGCGCTTGGCTTTGGTTCGTCCGGACAGTTCAATTTCGCCGACCAGGCGCGGGTCGTGGCGTCGCTAGACTGGCCGGCACAATGCTCCCTGCTGGAAAACGACGCCACACCGGCCCGTTGGCTGGAGCAAGCACGCAACTTTTCCGTTCTGCATCTTTCCGTACACGGGCAGGTGTCAGACGGCGGCCAACTCAGTGCGTCACAACTTGAACTTGCGGGGGGCCGGCTTTCGGCTGCAGACATTGCCGCACTGAATGGCACATTGCCCGCCCAGTTGGTTGTCCTCAACGCCTGCGTGTCGGGCCGATTCAACGCCCAACTGGCGGGCGATGTGGGCGGATTCTGGGAGGGATTTTTGCGGGCGGGTGCCGCTTCGCTCGTGGCTGCATTGGTCTACGTCCATCCTGCGGACGCGTCGGATCTGGCGTTGGCTTTCTATCGCAATTGGATTTCAGGCCGCCTGTCAAAGGCGGAGGCATTACGCCAGGCACAACTTGAAATGCGAAGCCGGAATTCCGATCCGCAACACTGGGCCACGCACATACTCATTGGTGATGGGTGCAAGACATTTGAGAGCTCGGAAATTATTCAAGAAACGCAGACAAAGAAATATCGTCGTGAGCAATCCGCATCGTCTTTAGATCGCAATACACGTCGCAATCGGCGTGGTAAACAAAATGAAGCGGTCTTTGTGGTCACAATCAACGAAACGATCAAACATTTGGAAGCGCAACGGGCCAGCGCCGAGAAACAGGTCGCCGCACTGACGACCGCGATCAGCGCGCTCACGTCTCTGGGTACGAGTGCCGCGCCAGTGGCCGCAGCACCGGCACCAGCTCCCGCCGCCAAACCGGCGAAGAAGGGCGGCATGTCAGCGGCAGGTCGTGCAAGACTCATTGCCGCAGTGAAAGCACGCTGGGCGGCGAAGAAGGCCGCAGCAGCCAAACCGGCAGCCAAAGCCCCCGCGAAGCCGAAGGCTGTGAAGCCGGCGAAGAAGAAGCCGGTGATCTCCGCGGCGGGCATCGAGAAGATCCGCGCAGCGCAGAAGGCACGTTGGGCCGCGGTCAAGGCTGCCAAGGCCGCCGCTATTCCCGCGGCGTAAAAGCCAGTCGAGCTTCGGTGAATGACTGGGCGGTCCGTGCAAGCGGGCCGCCCTTGTCTTTTCAGTACCGAGACGGCTTGTGCCCTGTCGGTTCGCCCTGCTTCCGGCAGTTTCCTATTCGCTGGGAAGCCTTGGAAACCATCACGTGGTCGAACGTCGCCGTGGTGATCGAGAAGTCGTCGAATTTCGCTCAGTGGACGCACGGCACTGCGCAAGGCAAGGAATAATGGACGAAGCCAACCTCGATCTCATCCTTCATCATAGACTACGTGATGGTTTGTCTCCAGCAATTGGCCGGTGAGAACCACCCACCCCGCCCGCCTCACTTCACTGCCACCTCATACCATAACGTCCGCCATTTCGGCCCGATCGCCATCACGGCCCGGCCGTTCGTTTCGGCCTCCACCGGCACCCGCGTCATGCGCTGTCCGCGCTCGTCCAGAGCCCATGCTTCGACCCGATCTGCGGCGACTGGCAGCGTCAGCCGCGCCGGGATGCCCTCCACCAGTGTCGGGGCCTCACCCCAATCGCGGCCCACCGTGTTTTTCTCCGCATTCTTCCAGCCCATGTTCGTGTTCTGGCAGTAGCCCGACGCCGTAACCAGCACGCTGTCGGGGTGGCAGCGTCCATATCCTCGTGTGCGGGCAGGCCGGTGATGCCGCCGGGCCGAAGCGAGACACCCGCCAGCCAGAGACGCCCCGGCTGCGACGGCGGGTCGAAGATCAAGCGGGTGGCGTTGTCGGATTCATTCGCCCGAGACGACAGGCGGAAGCGCTGCCAATCCGTGGTCACATCGGGCGCACCCGGTGAGGCCAGCACATGCCACGGTTCGTGCGACTGCTCCAGGCTGACCCGCAGCGTGCCGGAATGCTCGGCCTTCGCCCAGAAGTCCAGCGTGTAGCCCTCACCGGACTGGATCTTGCGCCCGGATTGCTCGAAGCGGATCGACCAGCTCAGCGGGCCGGGGCTGGTCACGCGTACGCACGCTGATTGCGCGCCGTGAAGATCAGCGAGCACATGATCGCTCATCTCCGCGGTGGCGGCCGCAGGGGTATCACGGACCCGCCCGCTATCGCATCACCTCATGGACCGGCCGCAATTCCTGACGAGTTTCCACCCTGGTAAATCGACTGTGCGATGGCGCGGGCCCCGGAATTCGCTTAGGTGCTCAGCGGCCGCGCGGTCGTAATTACCCAACCTATTCGCCACGCGCCGATTATAATATTGCCGCGCCGCGGCAGTATTGGTACACGTTATAGTATTGCATGCGTAACGACCGCCTGCTACGTTGCGCCAACATTCGAGACTGCTCATATGCCATTGGAAGGAAACCGAACAATGTTCGACATATATCCGTTCACGCCGGTCAGGCCCTTTAACACCGAGGAGGGCCGCCGCCAGCTGGCCTCGCTCCCGCCGTCCATGCTGGAACTACTCAGGGAACTCGAACCCGTGCTGCTACGGCGTGCACATGTAATCCCAGAGCGTGCCGACGCGGCACGGGGCGAAACCTTTGTGCTGGAGGCGGCGATCGCGTTGGACGAAGCAGGCGATCCGATCTGGGAGAGGTTCTATTCAAACATGCCGCTGCACACCGCCCCTGTCACTAGTGTTGTGTAACAGACGCAGCTTTACAATGGCGCACCTTGTTGAGGATTTCGTCGACCTTTTGGGTCCAGACAAACGGCCTTGGATTTTGGTTGTTGGTCGCGATGTATTGGCCGATGACACTCTCCAGCT
>CAIVKH010000085.1 GCA_903906425.1 uncultured bacterium | reverse complement strand
TGCAATGAACTCCCGATGCATGTCTGGGTTGTTGCTGGCCGTGCCGAGCATATCCTCGGTCAAGCGACTAAGTTGACACCGCCGCAAAAGTGACATGTCATTCGCCACTTTTTCAGAAGCGGAGCTAAAGCAGTTGCTGGACGAATTGAAAGCCGAGTATCTGGCTTCGATTCGTGGGCAACGATACATTTCCGTTTCCACGGGCGGCAAATCCTTCTCCCGCGCCGTCCGGTCATCCGACCAGATCAAAACCGATCTGGGCGACGTTGAGCGTGCGCTGCAAATCAAAAACCCGACTGTCTACGGTTCCCCCACCTCCAAAACCTACGTCAACGGGCAGAGCTTCCAATTCAAATGAGCAACACACTCGACAGATTCAAGGCTGGTATTGCGCGGCGGTTGCTCACGCCGGGCGCGTGGCAGATGTTCCGGGAAGCCGCCAATATCAGCCGGAACCGCTCATGGCAGCCCATACGGGCGCAGGATGCCGACAAGACGGACATCCCCTACATCCGCACCGTCATGCTATCCCACGCTAGGCGGCTCCGCGCAAACGTCGGATTTGTCGCCGGTGTCTGCCGCGATCTCCAGCTTTACACCCTCGGCGCGAATGGACTCACACAGAAGTCAACCTCCACAGATAACGAGTTCGCCAAGGAAGCCGACGACTATTACGAGCAATGGTGCAACATTTGCGACGTTACCGGACGCTTCAACCAACGCCAGATGGACAGGCTCATGCTCGCCCTCATGGTGGTTGACGGTGACTGCGGGCTGATTCTCACCGAAACGGCTAAGGGTTTCCCGCGCATCCAGCTTATCGAAGGCCACAACATCGGCAGCAACGTAAGCCATAATGTGGCTGGGTTCTCAGAAGTTGACGAGGGCGAGTGGCATGATGGAGTCAGGGTTAACTCTCTCGGCCAGCCGATTCAGTACCGCATCATTACCGGCGACTCCTTCCGGGATATTGACGCGGCGGCATTCGTGCATGTGTTCGAGCCGGAACGCGCCACCGCACAGCGCGGCATCAGCCACTTTGCCCCCGTCATCAACCACCTCCGCGATGTCGAAGACATCCTTGCTTACTGCAAGTTAGGCGTGAAAAAAGACAACTCGCTCCCCATGTGGCGCGAGACGATCAGCGGCGGAACCACCCTGAACCAGTGGGACGCGGCCATCAACGCCGACAACGCCCCCGCCGACATCACGATGGAGCAGATGCTTGGCGGTGAAATCCCCACGCTCCGCATCGGTGAAAAGCTCAACGCCTTCAACTCAGGCAAGCCGTCAAACGAAACGATGGCACTGATTGACTACCTTGAATCCGACACACTTCAATCAGTCGGCCTCCCCACGAACTGGAAGAATCTCCATAAAGAAGGCGGCGCAACCCTCCGCGCAGCCCTCATCCGGGCGCAGTACCGCTTCCTTGAACTTCAAGCACTCATCAAGGACAAAAAAAGCCGTGTCCGTAATTGGGTCATCGCCAAGGGCGCAAAGCGCAAGGACATCCGCCCGCTTCCTTCCGATTGGTGGAAACATGTATGGCGTGGCCCGGCCCACCTGACCGCCGACATCGCCAAGGTCAACAAAGAAAACCGCGAAGACATGAAGTTCGGCATCCGCACATTCCAGCAGGACGCAGCCGAAAACGGCGACGATTGGCGCGAAATCATGGAAGACAACATGGAGTCAGCCGGGACGCTTCTTGACAACGCCAAGACGCTTTCCGACAAGCACAAAATCCCCTTGGTCATGGCGGTTGAGCTTCTAAGCCAGCGCAGCCCCAACCCGCAATCTTTGACAGGCAGCACAACAGAGCCGGAGCCGGGCGATTCAGAACCAGACAACCAAACACAAAAAGACGACAGGGCAAAAGCCCTCGCTCAGCTTGCGGATGATTCCGAAGCCCGCACATACAAACTTCAGCAAAGGCTAAAATGAAACTGCAACGAATCTATACCCTTGTCACCGCCGAGCCGTGGCTCATCACCGCCCCGGCGCACCAGACAATCCAGAAACTTGTCGAAGCCCACATGGAAGGCAAGACAGCCGCGCTCAACGTGGAATACGAGAAACCCGAAATCACCATGCAGGAAGGCGGCATCGCTGTCGTCCCGGTGGCTGGCGTCATCGGAAAGGGCTTGTCTGCTATTGAAAAGTCTTGCGGAGCCTGCGGCATTGAGGACGTGGAAGACGATCTGGCGGAATGCCTGATGAATGAACTCTGCTCCGGTGTTGTCCTCCATATTGACTCCCCCGGCGGAGCCGTTACCGGCGTCCCGGAACTCGCCTCTAAAATCTCCGAACTCGCCAAGGTCAAGTCCGTCGTCGCCTTCACGGACGGCCAGTGCGATTCCGCCGCCTACTGGCTCGCCGCCGGTTGCAAGGGCATCGTCGCCAGTGCATCCGCCGAAGTCGGCTCTATCGGCGTCTATATGCCGTGGGCTGACCAGACAAAACGATTTGAGCAAGCCGGAGTTAAGATGGATGTCATCAAGAACACCGGCGGCACGTTCAAAGGCATGGGTATCCCCGGCACCAGCCTGACGGAGGAGCAACGCGCCCACCTCCAGCAGAGGGTTGACCAGATTTACGGCATGTTCACCGGACACGTCACCGCTTACCGGGACGTGAAACCCGAAACCATGCGCGGGCAGACTTTCCTCGCCGCCGAAGCAAAAGAAGCTGGGCTGATTGACCAAATCGGTGACATCGGCGCAGCCGTTCAAATGGCAAGACAGTTGACACGAAAGGAATAGTGACATGGCAAAGAACATCACAATGGAACTGACAGAGGCACTTGATACCGTCAAGAGCCTCAAAACAGATCTCGCGCAAGCCAACGATGCTAACCAGAGGGCATCCGCGCAGATCACCGAAATCACCAAACAACTCACCGACGCCAACGCCGCGCACGATTTGACCAAGGCGGAACTGGCGAAGTCTGCGGAAAAGGCCACTGCCGACTCCGTGACCATCGGGGAGTTGACGAAGAAAGTTTCCGAACTGGAAGCCAACGCCAAGACGGCCTCGCAAAGGGCCGGTGAAATGTTGGGTACGGTTGGGGCAGCCCCCGTTGAACAAGTGGCCGCCGCCGTTCCGACAGCCGACGAGTTGTGGGCGCAGTATCACGCGCTTACCGACCCGAAAGCCAAGAACGAATTTTACGCAAAACACCGCGACACCCTGACGCCGAAACACGCGCAGGCTCGCTAACACCAAAGGAACCATAACATGGGTCTCTCCAATACTCTCAACGGCGTCAATCTTACCGCGATTTCTCAGGAAACCGCCAAGACGCTCCTGCCGAAACTGGCCGGGCTGAAGTTTTTCAACCTCAACCTTTCCAACGATATCGCCGACAAAGGCTCCGCCGTTGTGTCGCGCGTGGTTGACGCCAACACCGCCGCCGATCTGTCCAGCGGCTATTCTGCCGCCGTGGCCAACACCAGCACGACCAGCATCACCGTGACGCTCGACACCTTCAGCGGCGTCGTCCTCGGCTTCAATGATCTGGAAGTCTCCAAGTCCTCGATCAACCTCCAGCAGATGGTCTATCAGCCGATGGCCACTGCCGCCGCGCAGGCGATCTATTCCTCGATCTTCGGACTCATCAAAGCTACTGTGTTCACCACGGTTGCCACCGTCGCCAGCGCGTCGTTTGACTCCGACGCCCTCATCAACGCCGCCACCGCCCTGAACAAGAACTACGTCCCCGACAGCCCCCGCGCATTGTTCTGCAACAGCGACGTTGCCGCCGCGTTGAAGAAAGACACCAGCATCAAGGCCGCGTATGCCTTCGGCAGCAACGGCACCATCACCGACGGCAGCCTCTCCAAGGTTGTCGGCTTTGACATCATGGAGTTCTCTTGGCTCCCCGCCAACTCCGAAAACGTCAACGCCTTCGCGTGCGGCCCTCAGGGCGTCGCGCTCGCGGCTCGCCGTGTGGCGGAACCGCAGAACTGGTATGGTCAGGTGGAAAACATCACCGTCGCGGATGTCCCTCTGCAATTCCGCAGTTGGTATGACGGCAACACCGGCACCCACTACATCAGCATGGGCATCCTGTACGGCGTGGCCTCGGCTGTCACCAAGAACATCTACGTTCTCCACAGCGCCTAACCACCAAGGAACCCATGGCCATGAAACCTCGGCAAGTGCTGGCACTGAAGGCGGATGGTACGCTCTCAGTTCTCCATCTCTCACAAGATGGGGCGGCTGCCTCGCAGTTCTACCAGAATCTCAACCATTCGGACGGGCGGGGCTACGCAGAAGTAGCCCTGCTCGGGCCGTGGGGCATTGAGAAACACCGCAAGTTCCAACCAATCTCAACGGCTGAAATCAAACCCGTCGCAGCGGTCAGGGTGAAAAAGTGAAACGACTAATCCCCGCGATCATCGCCGCCTCCATTACCTCAACTTGCTTCGCGCAGATGGGGCAAGTGAAAGTCAGCGGCTCGGCATCAACCAACACCTCCTCCACGGCCATCGGAACGATTGAAGGCAACGGGCTAATCTATCGCGCCGTCTTGACCGTGACCGGCGGCACGGCTGATGTCGTCATCGCCTCCAGCGATGGCACGGCACTCATTTCGACAAACAACGTCTCCGGCAGTCTTACGCTTACGCCGTCAACACCCTTGGCGGCGGTTGGCGTGGTGCTGAAGACGGCAAACGCAATCCCAACGAACACGCCACCGACGGCGGCGGCAACCATCACCATCTTGAAGTAGGCAAAAAACAATGAAAAAATACATCCTCTCTTTTGTCGGCGTAGTGGCACTGGCGACACTGCTCTACGCGGAATCCACTCAAATCAAAAACACTGGCATCGGCTACCAGATCGGCACCTCAGCCTCTCAGCATGTCGGGTTCTACGGCGCCGCCCCCGTCGTCCAGCAAAATGCGGCGGCAGTCACGACCAACGTGGCCAGCGTGGCGGTCTCGTTGACAAAAGCGAGCAAGGCGGCTTCGACGGCGGTTACGCTGACAAAGGCGACCATGTCAGGCAACTTCTACGACGCCAACACGCAGTTGGTCTCCATCACGTTCATTACCAACGTGACCGTCAACGTTGTGTACGGATTCGACAGCGACACTGGAGTGGTTCTGACAAATGGCTCCGTCAACACCGTGTACGGATTCAACACCTCGGCGCAGGCTGACGCAATATCATCCACGCATCCTCGAACCGGACGGCGTTAATCAACCTCGGCCTCATCAAGTAGCGAACGATTACCACGGGGAACCCCGCTCGCCTTTCACCGGGTGGGCGGGGTTTTCCATTAGGAGACACATGAGCGATTGGAGCAACCAAGTAACAGACGCATGGAAAGCCTGCCGTGACACATTCGGCGTAACCCTAACCATCGCTGGGGTGGATTATAGGGGTGTCATGCGCGACACCTCATCCCTCATGCCGTTGATGTCGGGCGGGTTCCCCGTTGATTACAGCGGAGCCGTGGAAGTCTTGAGCAGCGAAATCAACCCGGCCATCGGAACAAAAGTCACCATCGGAACCGCCACCTATCGCATCGAGCATAAACAGGGCAGCGACGAAGACCCCGTAACGGTTCTCTATTTACAGGGCATCAGCAAGTAATGGTCAGGCCGATCATAGAGATTGACCAAGCCAGTGTGCGTGCCTTCCAATCGTCTCTGCGCCTTTACCAGAAAGCCACGCGGAAATCCTCTGCCGAGGTCGTGAACCATGCCGCCATGCAGCTTGCTTTGCGGGCAATGTGGCACACCAAATCGGCAGACAAATCCGATATTGAATCTTTACGCGAACATTACGCAACGCAGTTTCGCGGAAAAAAAAGATTACTAAAAAAACCGAAGCAACTTTACCGCGCCACAACTCGCGGGTTTGTCGTCTATTTATCGAAACTCCGGCGGATGGGGAAAGACCCTAAAAACCTGACAACGGCGCAACTGATGGATGGGGCGGCCAAGATGGTCAATCGCAGGATAGGCTCAATCGCGTTCATCAGGGCAGGATGGATTGCTGCCATCCGTCGTCTAGCATCCACGCTAAATAAGCCAACCGGAAGCCTTGTGCGGGCAAGGGCGGGCAGAGGCAGTGTTAGGGTGGCGCGAGAATCTGAAAATCCATTTTCTGAGATCATTAACCGTTCAAACTCGCCAGCCCCAGGAGCCGACGCCGCACTCCTGAAATACGGTGGCGCAGGACTCGCGGCGGCTATCCCCGGAACAACTGCCGACATGATGCAGTACGCCACCAAAAAACTTGAAGAAGCCAAGAAATCATCCTTCGGCAGTTGACACCCCGGCAAAAGTGTATGGCCACCACTGAAATGAACCTTGAAGACGCGCTGGAATCGGCGTTGTCAGCGTGGATTCTCGACAGCACAACCCACGGCATCACCATCGGAATGCCGGTGCGCCATGAGGAGCAGGACAGCAGCGACATCCTCACCGCTCCATGTGTCATCCTGAAGGCCACCCGCGAGGAAGAAGACCCGCCTCTGTCCGGCTGTTGGCGGCTCAAGGTGGAGGTCAAGATGCTGGTTCAGGCTGATGACACGGCCAACGCCACCCTCACGGCCAACTGGCACAACCTGATGAGCATTCTCATCCGGGACGATCTCGCCAGCCAGCTTTCATCCAAAGTAACAAACTTCCGCGCCTACGCCGTCCGCTACACCGGCGGCACCGAGCGCGACGAACAGGAGCGGCATTGGCTCAACCGCATGGACTTTCAGGCGTGGGCTATCGCCGCTGATTAGTTGACAGCACAACATTAGTGACAGGCACAACAAAAGGAACTTCACAACATGGCAGCTACAATAAAAGGCATCACCACTTTAGTTTTCGGGTGCGATACCGTCTCGACGGTCATCATGCAGTCCGTTGACAGCGAAACCTCCGGCGAAGTCACTTACGTTCAGGACGAAGATTCTGACTTTGTGGGCTTTGCACTCCACGCTTTCGGCAAGCGCGAAGCGTCGGGCGAATACGTCTACAAGGGCGCGGATTGCGTCACCGCTCTGGGCGTGGCGATCACCCTGACCAACGCCGTCGGCTCTGGCGGCCTCTACGTCTACACCTACGGACGCAAAGCCACCAACAACGGTTTCCTGCGCGGCACATTCAAGGCGGCAGGCGTGGAAGGCGTGAGCTAACACTATGACTCCACAGATTCCCCCCGCCCGCGTCGGACAGTTCACCACGCGCAACACCAAGGAAGCCGCCGTCATGTACTCGCTGGCCGAGGCGACTCCCTGCACCAACCCAGACGGCACCATGTACGCCTTCCGCGTCATGGAAAACGGCGGCGAAGTTTGCTGGTTCGCCTTCCAAGAAACCGACATGGCCAACCTTGTCCACTCGGCCTTCAATGACAAGACGTGGGAGGAGCGGCACGGAGGGGCAATCCCCGACGAATACATGCCGCAGGTCTTGGCCCTCATCAAAACAATGTGGCACAACTGGGAGCGGTTGAAGGACGCCACCAAGGGACTCCCCCTGCATACCATCGTCCAGAAAAACAACCGCATTTACATCGCCGCCAAGGAGTCAAAATGAACGAACAGATTACCTCGCAAGAAAAAGCCTTTAATGAACCGGAAGCCGTTGTAAGCGGAATTGCCCTACGCCCGCTTTCCGCCGGAACGCTCATTCTTTTGAAGCAGACGAAAAACCCGCTCTTGGAGGGAAACATTGACGGTGAGGACAGGGAGTTCCACGTCGCCGCATTCCTTTACATCCACTCCGCAGACGCCAAGGCTGTCCGTCGGGCTTGCGCCGATCAATCGGCATTTCGTGAGGCGGTGCTTGAATTTGCCGAGGGAATCAGCATCGCGGATTTTTCAAAGTCAGCCGCACAAATCAAAGCCATCTGCGAAGCAAGCGTTGTCGGCATGAATTACGAAGTTAAGGACGGAGGCGATGAGAAAAGCCCAAACGCATAAACCCGTGTTGGGCGGCCTCGTATGTTTTGGGGCTGGCGCACAACACGGGATGGAGCGAGCAGTTCATCCTTTGGGAACTTCCACTGTCTCGGGGGCTACAATATCAGCACGCGGCGCTTTGCATTGCCGGTGCCGTCACGATTCCCAGCGGT
>CAIVKH010000084.1 GCA_903906425.1 uncultured bacterium | reverse complement strand
CGGGGGCGGGGGCCCCGGCTTCAGGGGCGGGTTTTCTGCTTTGGGGGCGATTCTTTCGCAAGTTGCTGTTGTGCCGCTTTGTGCATGGTCTATCGGGGGCCGGAACCCGAGTTAAATTCAATGAATTTCAGTTGTCGGACGCTGTGATTCAATTGACGGACGGTGCGACTTCAATTGTCGGACGGTGTGATTCAATTGAAGTACGGTGCGACTTCAGTTGTCGGACGCTGTGATTCAATTGAAGCACGGCGCGACTTCAGTTGTCGGACGCCGCGTTTCAATTCTGCCGCGCTTCGTCTTCATGTGTTGTGCGGTGCGGTTTCGTTGTACTGCGCGGCGGCGGCATCGGAATTCGTCGTGGTGCAGTCGTGCCGTGTGGGCGCACAACGGCCACACATGGCGGCGAAGCTTCCCGCTGAGTCGTTTCGTGTGGCGGCACACCCGGAGGGTTCGCCCTCCCCGTGGCGGCGGCGTTCCGCCGTCGTGGACGACGGGACGTCGTCCCTCCATAAGTTCCAATGATTGGAAGTTTGCGGTGCCGGATCTTCCAATGATTGGAAATTTCCAGCGGCGCGCGCGGGTCAGTATTTGACTTCGGCGGAGATGCCGATGATGCGCGGTTCGCCGGGGATGCCGGCGGGGACGGCGACGATCTGGCGGCGGGTGTAATAGTCCTCGTCGGTGAGGTTGCGGCCGAAGAGCGCGATGGTGAAATCTTTTTTCGTGTAGCCGACGCGGGCGTTGATGATGCCGTAGGCCGGCTCAGTCATGTCGGGGGTGTTGGTTTCGTCGAAATAGGTTTTGCCGACGGTTTGGTATTCGGCGCGGGCGAAGCCGCCGCAGGGCGCGTTGTAGTGCGCGGCGAGCGTGGCGGTGAGCGAGGGGACGAAGGGCGGATGTTTGCCGTTGAGGTCGGCGCCGGTGTCGGGGCTGGTGAAGCGGTCGAACTGGGCGTCGGTGTAGGCGGCGGCGGCGGAGAGGGCGAGGCCTTTGACCGGCTTGACGGCGAGTTCGGCTTCGGCGCCCTGCGAGATGACTTCGGGCGCGTTGACGATGACCAGGTCGGTGCTGCCGACGAGCGCCTTTTCGATCTGGTAGTCGTGAATGTCGTTGTAGAACACGCAGGCGTTGACGGTGACTTTCTTGTCGAGCCATGTGGTTTTCACGCCGGCTTCATTGGCCCAGTTGCGCTCGGTGTCGAAGGAGGGGTCGGCGGGCGGATTGATGTAGGCGGAGTAGCCGCCGGGCTTGAAGCCGAGGCCGGAGCTGACGTAGCTGAGGATGTTTTCGGCGCAGCGGTAGTCGAGGGTGAGCTTGGGCGCGGCGGTGAAGAAGCTGTCGTCGGCGTTGAGCGGCGGGACGGGATAGCCGGGCGTCGCGCTGAGCGTGCGGTCGATGTTCTTCTCGGTGTAGTCGAGCCGGGCGCCGGCGGTGATGCCGAGTTTGCCGAAGCCGGCGTAGGTGGCCTGGCCGAAGAGCGCGTAGTCGTCCTCGTCGAGCGTGAATTTGGTCTGCTGCGAGACGGGGAGGTAGCCGCCGGCGCCGTCCGGTGCGATGAAGTCGCGCGTGTCGTCGCCCTTGCGCGTGGAGGTCGAGAGGAACAGGCCGCCGCGCCATTTCCAGGTGTCGGCGTCGGGCAGCGACTCGAAGCGAAGCTCCTTGCTCCAGTAGCGCTCGTCCTGCTTGATGAGCGCTGTGTTGCCGGGCATCGGCGAAAGGTCGAGGTCGAGCAGCAGCGGGTTGAGCGAGAAGTCGCGGCGCGTCGTGATGAAGGTCGCGATGAAATCGCGGTACGTCCGCTGGACGTGCAGCGTGAGCTCGCCGCCTTCGGCGTTCGCGCTCGGGTCAATGTCCGACGAAACTTTGCGCGGATCGCCGCCGAGCGGAACCATGCGGATGCCGTCGTTGTATTTGACGCCCGACACCGTGAGGCCGATCTCCAGGTTTTCGCGCGGCGAAAATTCGAGATGGGCGCGGCCGTTCATGTTTTCCTCCCTGTCGGCGTTGGATCCGCGCAGTGAATTCTCGATGAAGCCGTCGCTCTTGTCGTAGCCGCCGCCGAGCGAGAAGCGCAGCTTGCCGGGGACGATCGGGCCCATCACCGAGGCGTTGTACTGCTCCGTGTTGAACGACGAATACGAGGCGCCCGCGCGGGCTTCGAGCGTGTCGGTGGGCTTGCGCGTCGTCACGTTGATGACGCCGGCCTCGGCGTTCCTGCCGAAGTAGTCGCCCTGCGGCCCGCGCCAGACCTCGACGTTTTCGATGTCCGTCAGATCCACCGGATAGGTGAACACGTCGCCGGCGGGCGCGTCGTCAACGTAGAGGACCATCGCCGGGTCGCTGAAAAATTCCGTGTTGGCGATGCCGCGCGACGAATAGATGTCGCCGAAGGACCGCGCGACCGAGCGGCTCAGCGAGAGGCCGGGCGCCGCCGCGGGCAGATCATAAATTGTCGTGACGCCGGTTTCGCGGACCTGCTGTTCGTTGATTTGCGTCACCGCCGCGGGCGTCGTCTGCGGATTGATCGCGGCCTGTTCTTTCTCCGCCTTGACCACCACCGGCGCGAGCTTCGATGCCGAATTCGTCGTTTGCTGCGCGCTCGAAACCAGCGCCCCGAACAAGATCGCCGTCATCACAAGATATGAACGTTTCATCAATCCCCTCACTTTCGTTGCCAACAGATTCGCCGCGTCCTCTCCCGTTTCGCGATGCCGTTCCGGCGCGACGCGCCTGCCGCCGAAATGCAAATTTCCAATGATTGGAAAAACCGCCTTCGCAAATTTCCAATCATTGAAACTTTTATTTTTCGCTCCGCCGCCGCTCATCGCGGCGCGCCGCTCACAGCGACTTCAAAAACTTCGCGAGCTGCTCGACGGACGGGCTGGCGGCGTTGCGGACGTAGTAGCCGCTGGTGCCGACGCCGGTCTGGAGCGCTTGCGCAAGATCGAGGCCGAGAATCCGGCCGACGCAGAAGCCCGCGTTGAAATGGTCGCCCGCGCCGGTGGAAATCTTCGGCTTCGGCGTGAACGGGCCCGGCACGCAAACCGCGCCGGTCGCATCGGCCGCCGCCGCGAACGCGACGGGATGTACGACGCAGGTGTGGATGCCGAGCTTCGCGCGGATGTCCGCGGCGAGTTTCGTGATCGAAGCTTCATCGCGCCCGGCGCACTCGATGCCGAGCGCCTTGCCGACTTGTACGCCTTCGCTTTCGTTGAGGCCGAGGATCACGTCGTGCTGCTTCTGGAAAGCCGCGATGACTTTGAGCGCGTTCTGCAATTCGGCGACGGGGCGCTTGCTGGGGTCGCACAGATCAATGAACATCGTCTTGCGCGCCTCGCCCTTTTTCGGCGCGTGGTTCTTCTGGATTTTTTTCCAGAGATCGGTCAGGTGCGGCAGCATCGTCCAGTTGACGACGCCGACGAACGTGGCCTTGTTCCACAGGTCGGCCCATTTTTTCGCGCCGACGAACTTGATGATGTTCTCGTAGGTCACGTTGGCGACGGTCGCGTGTTTGCCGACGATGAGCTTGCCGTCGTCAAACTCCATCGCGTCGGAGACGGCGGGTTCGCTGATGCCGATGGCGGTTGATCGCTTCGCGAGCTCGGCGAAGACGGGATGAATTTCCTTGTCGCCGATCATGCCGCAATAGGTCAGCGGCACGCTCTGCGCGCCCATCGCGTTGGCCATGATCGGGCCGTTGCCGCCGAGCTTCACCGCCTGGCAGACGACCTCGATGTTCGCGCTCTTGCCCGCAGCCGCGGCGATGCGTTCGCCGTAGGCCTTGAGCGTCGGGATGCGCGTGTACTCGGTCGCGGATTTCCGCTTGTCCACCGAGTAGTAGATGTTGTCCACAAAGCCGTCGAATCCGATCAGGGCGGAAACTTTGGCGAGTGATTTGCGGCCCGCCAGCAGCGATGCGGCGGTGGTTTGGGGCAGTCCAGAAGCAGATGTTGTCATGTTTTCTTTCTCCGTTAAAAAAGGTGGCGCAATCTAGCGAAACGCCGATTTCGATTCAATAAGTTTGCAGGAAATGCGGCGATGAATAAATTGATGTCGTGATCGTCGGAGAATCAAAGAAACGGAAACGGAGGAAGTCATGAAGAAATTGTTTGTATCAATTCTGGCAGCGGTCGGTTTGCTGATGGCGGCTTCGCCCGCGCTGGCGGAGCGCGACAGCCATGAGTGGTTCAAGATCGCCGAGCTGGAAGCCATCGGCAAGGGCGACGCCAAGGAAGTTAAATGCGAACACAAGATCGCAAAAGCCAAGGTCGTCTGCACCGAGGGCAGCGTCATCATCAACGGTTTCACGGTCCGCCACAACGGCAAGACCGACTATCACAAAATCGCCCAGAAGCTCGAAAAGGGCGAGAAGGTCGATGTTGATATGGTCGATGGCAAGCAACTCCTCGCTGTTGACGGCTTCCGCATCAGCGATGACGGCAAGGGCAAATACACGATTGAAGGCCGGAAATAGCAGACTCCGCAAGCGCGGAGCGCAGCCACCTCAGCCTTCGCCGGTGGCTTTCTTCATCAGGTCTTCGAACTTGCCGCGCTTGAGCAGATATTGCTGCCAGCCGTCGAACAGCTGGCGGCCCTGCGAGCGGCGGATGGAATTTGCGATCTGCGGGCGGAGCTGCTGGAACGCGGACGCGTCGGCCGGCGTGCGGCTCTTGACGTAGGCGACGAGGATCCCTTCGCGCGTGGGCAGCAGATCGGTGACTTCGCCGGCGTTGTGCGTGAGCACGCCGCGGATCAGCACGTCGAAGTTGTCAACCTTCTGATCTTCGCCGCCGGAGGCGGTGAATTCCTCGGTGGTCTTGAGTTTGATGCCGAGTTTGTCCGCGGCATCAGCGACAGATTTTCCATCCTTCGCGGCGATGTCCATCGTATCGCGCGTCTTCTTGGCGAGCGCGGTGAGGGCGTCTTCGACGGCCTGTTTCTTCGCGTCGGGAATGACCTTTTCGATGACTTCTTCGAAGGTCGGAACGCGCTCGGCGAGCCGGTCCTTGTAGGCCATCACATACCACGCATCGTGGCCGCCGACCGGTTCGCTGATGTTGCTGCCTTCCTCGTGCGAGAGGCCGAACGCGACATGATTGAAGCTGGAGCCGACATTGAGTCCGGGCACTTCGTCGATTTCGGAGAACGGCTTGGTCGTCGCAAGGGTCAGTCCGAATTTTTTCGCGGCATCTTCCAGCGTCATCGGCTTGTCGGAGACGCTGCCCTGCATGGCCTCGACGAAAGCGGCCGCGTTCGACTTCGCCATCGCGGACGCCGCCTCTTCCTTGAGGTCCTTGACGATCATCGGCTTCACCTCGTCGAGCTGCTTGTATTTCGTCGTCTCGGTGCTGAAGTCGGCGTTGGTGCTGGCGGCCTTGTTGGTGGAAGGCAGCGCAAACTCGTCGAGGTGGTCGTTGTAATATTTCTGGATCTCGTCGTCCTTCACTTCCGCCTTCGCGAGGAAATTGGAAATCGGAATGGCGACGTAGCGGACGACGGCCAGCTCCGGAATCTTGTAGGCGGCCGGGTCCTTGTCGAAGAGCGCCTTGGCCTCATCGCGGCCGACCTTGACGGTCTTTTCAACCAGGTCGGGCGTGAGCAGCGCGACCTGGGCGACGATGCGGTCGTTGAGCGCCTGATAGGTGCGGCGCGCATCGTAGGGCGCCACGAGCATCAGCCGGGAGAGCATCATCGCGGATTTTTCCATGATGATTTCCTGGCGGATGAACTCGTCGAATCCATGCTTGGTGAAGCCCAGGCGCGGCAGGACCTGGCTGACGAACTGCTCATAGGCCTGCATCGAGAACTGGCCTTCCTTGGAGCGGAACAGCGGGAGCTGCTGCTCCATCTGGGCGATTTCGTCTTCCGACGCGGAGATGCCGAGCTTCTGCGCCTCGTGCAGCACGGCGATGCGCTGCCACGCCTGCTTGTGCATGACCTCGTCAATCTGCGGCGTGACGTTGATCTCGCGGTTGTATTGCAGCACCAACCCCAGGTGCGTGCAGCCATAGGCCTCGGCGAACTCATCGTGTTCGATCGGCTTGTTCTCCAGCATGGCCACGGCCGTCTGCTGCCGCGCCCGCGCGTTGGACGAGCGCGATTGCGAGCCCCAGATCACGAACGAAAAAATGATTATGATCAGCACGATCCACCACGTGATCTTGTTTTGGATCAGCCGGTGAAATTTCGAAATCATCATTGTCATACGCCGCATCGCCTTTCGTGGAAAAAGAAGCGCGGCACTCTAGCGGCGGCCCCGCGGCCGGTCAACCATTCACGCGCCACATTCCTCGCCGCCATTTCCAATCATTGGAAAATCCGGCCGCGCAAACTTCCAATGATTGGAAACCGCGGTGGCAGTTGTGTATCGTCTGCCGCCATGAGGAAGAATCTTGTTTTGCTTTTGCTGTTGCTGTCCGTGCCGGCCTTCGCGCGGCGCGTCGAACTGACGGTCATCCACACGACGGATCTGCACGGCCACGTGCTGCCGACCACCGACTACGCCGGCCGCGGCAACGTCGGCGGCGTGCTGCGCTGCGCGACGCTGATCGGACAGATCCGCGCGGACCACCCGAACAACCTGCTGGTGGATTGCGGCGATCTCTTCCAGGGCGGGCCGGAAAGTTTCCTCACCGACGGCAAGCTGATGATGAAAGTTTGCGAGTGGTTGAAATATGACGCCTGGTGCATCGGCAACCACGAGTTCGACTGGGGCCTCGACAAACTTTCGGCGCTCGAAGAGACCACGAAGCTGACCGTGCTCGGCGCGAACATCGGCGTGCGCGATGGCGGCGTGAACCGGCTAAAAAGAGTCCAGCCATTCATCGTGAAGGAATTCGACGGCGTCCGCGTCGCGATCGTCGGGCTTACGACGCCGGGCGTCCCGACGTGGTCGCGGCCGAATCTGCTCGGCGACCAGGTTTTCCTCGGCTCGGTGGACGCGCTGCAAAAATGGATGCCCGCGGTGCGCTCGGCGAAGCCGGACATCATCGTGCTCATCACCCATCAGGGCCTGCGCCCGGCCGACGACCACGCGAATGAAATCCATGCCATCGCCACCGCGTTCCCGGAAATCCAGTTCATCATCGGCGGCCACTCGCACAAAAAGATCGAGCACGATTACATCGGCAAGACGCTGTTCACGCAGGCCGGCTACTACGGCATCTGGCTCGGCGAACTCGACATCGCCTACGACAACGTCGCGCACCAGGTCATCAGCGCCGACGCGAAAATCATGGACGTGGACACCACCGTGAAGCCCGAGCCGGAGCTGGAGAAATTGTGCAAACCCGAAATCGCGCGCGCGAAAGAATATCTCGCCGAAAAAATCGGGAGCGCCGATGACAAGCTCGAAGCCAAGCCCGGCCCGCACGGAAATTCGGCGATCCAGATGCTGCTGTGCCGCGCCATCGCCGGCGTCGCCAAGGCCGACATCGTCCTGCACGGCTCGCTCACCGACGATCCGCTGACCGCGGGCGAAATCACGATGGCGGACGCGTGGCGCGTCGTGCCCTACGAAAACACCATCGGCGTCGTCCACATCACGCCGGAGCAGATCGCGCGCATCCTCGACGAGAACGGCGACCGCACCAGCAGCGTACATTTCATGGGCGCGTTCGGCCTGCACTTCGACTGGGAAAAGGGCGCCGACGGAAAGAAGCACGCCGTGAAGTTGCGCGATGCCGATGACAAGCCGCTGCACGGCCGCAAGCGCTACGCCGTTGCGCTGAATTCCTTCAACCTCGCCTCCGGCGGCCACCGCTTCCCGGCGATCCGCGAAATCGCCGACACGCCGGAATCGCGGCTCGAGATGGCCGGCGGCGACACGCGCGGCGCGCTGGTTGACTACATCAAAAAGAACAGCCCGCTGAAACGCGACGCGATCATGGCAGGCGCGCAATGAAGGTTTCAGGGTTCAGGCTGCAGGTTTCAGGTTCCAAATTTCTGGCCGCGTGATGCGCTGGTCGCTTCCCATCGGAACCGTTCTGGGCATCCGGCTTCGGCTGCACTGGACGTTTCTGATTTTCCTCGTCGGCTTCGGCGCGCTTGAAGGCGCGGAGACAGGATGGCTCGGCGCGCTCGAACTCATCGGCGCGATGCTCATCATTTTTCTTTGCGTGCTGCTGCACGAACTCGGCCACTCCGTCGCGGCCATCCGCTATGGCGTCAGCGTCAACAGCATCACGCTGCTGCCGATTGGCGGCGTCGCCAGCATGGGCTCGATCCCGGAAAACTCGCTGCAGGAATTTGTCATCGCCATCGCGGGGCCGATGGTCAACGTCGTCATCGCAGTTCTGTTTTCTGTGTGGACGCGGTGGTGGCCGTCGCTGCACCAGATTTTTATGGCCCGCGATTTTCCGGCCGATCTGAGCATCCCGCGGCTCGTACAGTTCATCAACATCTGGCTTGTGGTGTTCAACGCGCTGCCGGCATTCCCGATGGACGGCGGCCGCGTCTTTCGCGCGCTGCTCGCCTCGTTCATGTCCTACGGCCGGGCCACGTTCATCGCCTCGCTCGTCGGCCGCTGGATCGCGGTGATGATGGTGTTCAGCGGCCCGGTCTTCGAACACTTCGGCCTGCGCTGGTCGCCGCTGCTGCCGCTGATCGGCGTTTTTATTTTTTTTGGCGCCGCGCAGGAAAACCGCTGGGTCAAGCTGCGCGCCCGCCTGCGCGGGCGCATCGTCGCCGAAATCATGCATCCGATCGCGGCCGTCGTCGGCCCGCGCGACCCGCTATCCCACATCCTGGCCATCATCCACCGCATCCCGCAGATCGACTTCCCGGTCCTCGACGAAGGCCAGCTTGTCGGCCTGCTGCCGCGCGAAGCCTGGATGCGCGCCTCCCGCATGCGCCTCGACGATCCGCCCGTTCACGAAATCATGGTCACGCATTTCGTGACCGTCCGCTCGCAGCTTGAGATCGCCCGCCTCCTCTACGACCGGAAGATGCTCAAGCAAACCTTCTTTCCCGTCGTCGAAGACGGCCGCCTCATCGGCTACGTCACCCGCGCCGACCTCGACGCCGCGCTAAATCCGCCCGCCCCGCCTCCGCTCCCGCAATCCGCCCCGCCCCCGCGCGGACTGACCATCGACATGGGCTGACGAAGCCCCCGTTGATCCGAAATCCAGCGGCCGGTCACGATGGACTTCCAATGATTGGAAAAGATCGCGCCACAAACTTCCAACCATTGGAAACCGCGGGGGCCTGAATTTCCAATCATTGGAAGCTTTCCCCTCCGTTCCGCGAGGCTCTGGCCGTCTGCCGGAACCGCCATAAACGTTGGGGATGGCGTTTTGATTTTCACAATGCCTCCCCCAACGTTGGGGGTGGCGTTTGATTTTTCATTATGCCATCCAAAACGTTTTTGGTCGCGTTTTGATTTTCAGAATGCCATCCCAAACGTTTGGGACCGCATTTGAATTTCCATGAGCCTCCCGCAAATGTTTGCCGGCTGGTTCAACATTATTGGAACGTGGTCCTTACGCGATCAGGTCGCATTTTTGCAAAAAAGAGGCATTCCGGCCGGCTGGAAGCGGCTGGAGGCAGCTTCTGGCCGTCGGAAATCGGGTTTCCAATGGTTGGAAGGGCCCGGAGGCGTGGTTTTCCAATGATTGGAAGATCAGGTCTCGTATTGTTCTTCGCGGCGACTGGCGCGCTTGCGGTCAATCGCGCTTAGAAGCTTTTTGCGCAGGCGCAGAAAATGCGGGGTGGCTTCGACGTATTCGTCGTTGGCGATGTATTCGATGGCGTGTTCGAGGGACATCCTGATGGGCGGCTCAAGCTGCACAGCCTTGCCGTCGCCTTGCGAGCGCATGTTGCTGAGTTTCTTTTCCGTGGTGGGGTTGACGGGGATGTCTTCCTTGCGGGGATTTTCGCCGACGATCATGCCTTCATAGACTTCGTCGCCGGGGCCGACGAAGAGATGGCCGCGGTCCTGGAGCATGCCGAGGGAGTAGGCCATGCAGGGGCCGTTGGCCATGGAGACGAGCGTGCCGCTGACGCGGCTGACGACGTGGCCGCAGTGGGGGGCGTATTCCTTGAACATATGGCTCATGACGGCGCGACCGCTGGTCAGGTTGACCAGGTCGGTTTCGAAGCCGATGAGGCCGCGCGTGGGGATCGTGGCTTCAAGCTGTACGCGGGCGGTCAGGCCTTCGCCGTGGTGGGTCATGTTCGTGATCTGTCCCTTGCGGCTGGCCAGATGCTGCATGGCGTCGCCGAGCTTGTCGTTGGGCACGTCGATCCAGAGCGATTCGAAGGGCTCCAGCGTCTGGTCGTTTTCCCTTTTCAGGATGACGTGGGGGCGGGAGACAAGCATTTCGTAGCCTTCGCGGCGCATCATTTCGACGATGACGGCAATCTGCAGTTCGCCGCGGGCGCTGACGTGAAATACGTTGGGCAGCTCGGTGTCCTCGACCTTCACGGAGACGTTGGTGCGCGTTTCCTTGTAGAGGCGTTCGCGGAGGTGGCGCGAGGTGAGATATTTTCCGTCGCGGCCATTGAGCGGGCCGTCGTTGACGCAAAATTCCATCTGGATGGTCGGCGGATCGATGTCCACAAACGGGATGGGCTCGGCATCGATGCGGTCGCAAAGCGTCTCGCCGATTTCGAGTTCCTCGATGCCGGTGACGCCGACGATGTTGCCGGCTTCGCCGTTGACGGACTCGGAACTCTTCATGCCGGTGAATTCGAAAACCTTCGTGCAGATGGCGCGCTCGCGCTTTCCATCCTTGTGAATACAGAAGAGCGGATCGCCGATCTTGATCTTGCCGGCGCTGATTTTGCCGATGGCGATGCGGCCGACATAGTCGGACCAGTCGAGATTCGTGATGACCATCTGGAAGGGTGCGTCAATGTCGCCGGTGGGCGCCGGGATGCGCGCGACGATCGCTTCGAAAAGCGGGGTCATGCCTTCGTGCTTGTCGTCGAGGTTGCGGATCGCGTAGCCGTCGCGGCCGCTCGCGTAGATGAACGGCGCGTTGAATTGGTCTTCGGTCGCGTGCAATTCGAGCAACAATTCGAGAACCTGGTCGTGGGCCTTGTGCGGATCACAGTTCGGGCGGTCAATCTTGTTGATGACGACGATGGGGCGGAGGCCCTGCGCCAGCGCCTTCTTGAGCACGAAGCGCGTCTGCGCCTGCGGGCCGTCGTAGGCGTCGACCAGCAGCAGGACGCCGTCCACCATTTTCATGATGCGCTCGACCTCGCCGCCGAAATCCGCGTGTCCGGGAGTGTCCACGAGATTGATCGTGAATTCCTTCCAGTGCACCGAGGCGTTCTTCGCCTTGATGGTGATGCCTTTTTCGCGCTCGAGGTCCATCGAGTCCATGGCACATTCTTCCGCGACCTCGTGGGCGCGATAGACGCCGCCCTCGCGGAGAAGTTTGTCCACAAGAGTGGTCTTGCCATGATCGACGTGGGCGATGATGGCGATATTACGATAGCGTTGATTTGTCTTCATTAAATTCCCGGAGAGTCCAAAAAGAAGCGCGGCAAGCTACAGGCCGCCCACCGCCGAATCAAGCGCCTTGAACAAAAACTTGAATTATGGGATTTGAAGCGCTGCATCCGCTGCTGAAGAAATGAGCATTGATCACATGAAACCATTCCTCCTGATTGCGCTGCTCCTGGCGCCCTGCAGCGTCCTGGCCGGCGAACAAAAAGACGAGCCGGCCGAACTCGCGCGCGCCCGCAAGGCCTACGAGGCGCAGGTCCGCACAATTACCGCGCCCGCGCGCCAGCAATATCTGCAGCAACTCGAGGACATGCGGGCGCAAATGGGATCGCGCGGCAACGCCCCCGCCGCCATCGCCATCCTGGATGAAATCAACAAGGTTCGCGGCGAATCGGGAATGTCGCCGGCGTTCGACTGGCAGAAACTCCGCCACGCCACTTCGTATTCCTACTCCGAACCCGGCGCGTTCGCCAAATCCGGCGCCTACGTTGACGATCACCACACCAAGCTTCTCGACGGTCTCGTTGGTGAAACGTTTTCCCCGCAGTCGGTCGGATGGGTTGGCACCAGGCCTTCGCCCATAGTTTTTCAGTTCACCCGGCCGCTCAAGCCGAATGCCATCAGCCTCTATATCCTTGGCAGTTCGGTTCACGGAGGCGTTGAGATGCCCAAGACGGTGCGGGTTTACAGCGGCCCGAAATCCTCGCGCGATGATCTGATCGGCGAGCGAACCAAAATCCCCGACCACACCGGCTGGCTTGATATTCCGCTCGCACTTCGCACGCCCGTTGAGAAAATCCGCGTCGAGATCGAACCGTCCGGCGCCGGCTATACCATCCTCGAAGAAGTCGAATTCAAATGATCCCGTGATCGGTGTCGCCATTTCCAACCATTGGAAATCTTGAGATGCGCAGTTTCCAATGATTGGAAAAAAACGCCGCGGGAATTTCCAATCATTGGAAGTTCCCGCGGCTGCTTCCGGCGAAGGGCCGGACCGCAATTATTTCTGTCAGGGCTTGGCCGCCGGCGCGGGCGCTGCGACGCCGGTGGAATGTTCAATCACCATCGGCGTGGCCGTGGACGTGCCTTCCTTTGCGCCGGCCGGGCGAATGTAGATTTCCGTGCGGCGGTTCTTCTGCATGTTGGCTTCGCTGTCATTGGGAACGACGGGCCGGTCGAAACCGTAGCCTTTCGACGTGAGGCGGGTGCGCTCAATGCCGCCCACGTTGGCGATGTAGTCCAGCACGGCGGCGGCGCGGCGCTCGGAGAGGCGGATGTTGTAGTTGCGCTCGGAACCTTTCCGCTTGTCGGCGTGGCCTTCGATGCGGGCAGACGCGCCGGGATCGCGCTTGAGAACCTTGACGACGGTGTCGAGGTCCTTGAAATATTTTTGCTTCAGGTCGGCCTTGTCGTAGTCGAATTCGATGTTGAGCGTGAAGAGCTGCAGGTCGTCCTTCGGATCCAGCGGATTGGTTCCGTCTTCGATGACTTCGTGACCATCCTTGACGCCGCCATGATCCGTGTCCGGATCGAGCGGGTTGGTGTGATAGGTCAGCACCTCGGCGCCGTCGGAGAGGCCGTCGAAATCGGAGTCGGGATTGAGCGGGTCGGTGTGATATTTGTGAACTTCCTCGCCGTCGGACAATCCGTCGCCATCGGTGTCGGGATTGAACGGATCGGTGCCGATCGCGGCTTCTTCCTTGTCGGTGAGGCCATCGCCATCGCTGTCAATGTCGCCGCCGGAGACGGAATAGACGGGCTTGACGACGGCGCCCCAGCGGTAATCAAGGGTCGCGGTCATGAACTGGTTGAATTCGTGATTTGCGTCCGTCGTGGTGATGGCCGAGCGCCAGTCGCCGCGCACCGCCCACACGTCGTTGAAATGATAGGCGAGGCCGATGCCGCCATTGAGCGCGAATTCCGGGCGCGACTGACCGATGTCATCGTTGTAATAAATCGTGTAGCCGCCGAGCGAGAGGTAGGGATCCCAGTGGAGATCCTTCGTGTTGCGAAGATGGAACATGGCATCGAGCTTGAGCGCCTCGGCCGACGTGCCGGTCTTGCCTGCATCAACCAGCGGGTTGCTGCGCGAGGCCGTGGGCGTGGTCGCGTCCAGCGACGGCATGATGTCCATGCCGCCTTCGAGCGAGAAGAACTGACTGAAATCATAGCCAAGGCGCAACGCGACATACGGCCCCGGATTGACCGGCTCGTTGCCTTCATAGTGGACGTAGCCTGGGCCGATGCCGACGTACCAGGGAGCTTCCTCAAAAAGATCGCGTTCCGCGCCTGCGTAGGCGGTCGCAGCCAGCGCCAGCCCTGCCGACGCAACAATAAATTTCTTTGCCAATGACATGCTCGTTCTCCTCAACATGAAAATAAATTTCAGGATGAGTGCGTATAGCGGCGCGCGCCGGTGAATGCAAGTGCGGACGGCGAAAAACAGAAATGGTGCGCAACCGGCCGCGAGGGAGCCGATCAGATTTGCAGGTAGCCGGTCAGATGCGCAACCAGCAGCACCATGCAGCAGACGATGAGCGTGGCGGCAAACTTCGGAAACGGGCTGCCGTCAATTTTGCGGCGCTGCAACCGTGCATAGGCCGCGGTGACCGAAAGCCCCAGCGTGATGAAAAGGACGACCAGAAACGCGATTTTGTTCTGCGTGACATAGCTGTCGAAACCGTGCGGCCCGGGCACGTTCATCATGCCGCGCACCGCATATTCGCGCCAGGGATTCATGCCGGCCTTGCCGACCAGCGGCAGCACCATGCATAGAAATTGAAACGACAATCCCGCCACGACAGTCAGCGCCACATCCACCGCTGGCGAACCCAGGGTCAGCGTCTCACGAATCTCTTGCTCGCGCTTGGCCATTTTATGAAATCTCCATCACTCTTTTTTTGACGCCGGCTCCGCGCCGGCGTTCAAATTTTTCCCCGGCTGCGGCTGGGTGCGCCAACGGCGGTGCATCCAGATCCACTGGTCGGGAAACTCGCGTATAACACCTTCGATGATTTTTGTGTACTGCTGAGTTGCCGCCGCGAGCGTCGCCGGCTCGCGGTCCGCCGGCGGTGCGAGGACCGGAAACACTTTCACGACGTGCCGTCCGCCCGGCTCGCGGAACATGAACACCGGCATCACCGGCGATCGCGCGTGAGCCGAGAGCACGGCCAGCCCCGGCGTCGTGCAGGCCGGCCTCCCGAAAAATTCCACGAAGATTCCCTCCCGCGCGATCATGTTCTGGTCGAGGATGAATCCCAGGCAGCCGTTGTCCTTCAGCACCCGCAGGCACTGTCGGTATGAATTGTGCGCCGGCACGATCTTCACATTCGCCGCCGCGCGCTTCTCCATCCAGAACCGGTTCAGCGCTTCGTTCTTGATCACCTTCGAAATGATCGTCAGCGGGATGCGCGACGCCGCCCACAGCCCCATCAAATCCCAGTTGCCGATGTGCGCCGTGAGGATGACCGCGCCGTGGCCTTCCTTCAAACACCGCAGAGCTTCTTCCTCGTTCTCGAGCCGGATGCGCTGCGAAGTTTCCTCCACCCGCCCGCCGATCCACCGCAGCATCTCCGCCGTATTCATGCCGAGGTTCGCGAACATCCGCCACATGATCGCGCGGCACTCCGCCCACGACTTTTCCGGAAAACAGCGCGTCAGATTTTCCATCGCGCGCGACCGGTTTCGCGGCACGACAAAGCCGAACGCGCGCCCGAGGCCGCGCCCCGTCGCCAGCGCCGCCGGCAGCGGCAGCGCCGCGAACAACCACGAAAAAATTTTCAGTGCGACAACGATCATTTCAATTTCCAGCCCGCCGGATTTTCCGGCGCGCGGTGTCTGTATCACGCCCGCGCGTGACTTCCAATGATTGGAAATGACCGCGCCGCAAATTTCCAATCATTGGAAACTCCGCCCGGCGGCGGCCGGCTCACAATTTAATCACGACCGCATCGCGCGCGCCGGGCGAAAAATGCGCGGTGGCTTCGGCGCGACGTCCGTCGGGCAGCGTGGCAGTGATTCGATAATAGCCGTGAAATGCGCGCGTCGAAAAATCGCCAGCCGCGCCGGTTTTTCCGTCGGCGCGGGTCCACCATTTTTCGCGGATGAGCGCGTGGAGTTTTTCGTAAACCGGTTTCGGCGACATGTCCTCGCGCACAAATCCGGCGGGCGCGTTGCGCCATGCGTTCTTGTCGCTGAAGTCCCAGTACGTGATCGCGGCGACGGACGGGTGGCTGAAAAGCAGCGCGTAAAATTTTTCGAGATAATCGGCCTGCATCGCCTCGCCTTCCGGCGTGGTCGGCCACTCGCCGCGCTTCGCGTCATAATTCTTCGGCTTGATCGTTGAACTGACGACGGTCAGCTCGGTGAAGTGCAGCGGGCGGTTGAATTTCGCGAAGTGCTCGCAGACCTGCCAGACGCGGCGCATCGGCCAGACGTGATCGTGCATGTGCGATTGCAGGCCGATCACGTCGGGCAGCGCGTTATTTTTTTCGAGCGCGGCGATCAGTTGTTCGTTTTCGGGGCCGACGTTGTAGTCGTTGTAGAGCAGCGTCGTTTTGTTCGTGCTGCTCGCCTCGCGCGCCCATCCGAGCGCGGTCGAAACGACCGCGGCGGGGCCGTCGCGTTTGATCCACGCGCCTTCGCCGACACGGTCGGCAAAATCGCTCGCGTTGTTCGCCTCGTTCAAAACGTCCCAGAAATTTATGAGGCCGCGATAGCGCGGAATCAGGTCGGACACGCGGGCGTGCAAAAGCGGAATCGCGGCGTCTGCATCGCGCGGCGCCCAGTGGGGCCAGGCCTCGTGCCAGACGAGCGGGTGGCCCTTCGGCCAGATGTTGTGTTCGTTGCACCAGCGAGCCATCGCTTCGAGTTTTTCGTAATTCGGTTTTCCGCGCTCGCGTTCAAAGTTGCCCCAGTAAAAACCGAGCGTTGCGTAGTTGAAAAGCTTCGTGAATTCATTCTGATAATCGAGCTGCCACTTCTCCGTGTTATTCGGATCGAGCATGAAAATGTTGCAGCCAAAAAGAAAATCGCTGCGCGTCTCCTCGACGTGAACATTCGCTTCCGGCACCGGCTTTCCGTTCGCATCACGGACTTCGATCCGCAAATCACCGGTGCGGATTTTCTGAATCCGCGCATCAACCGCCGCCGGTTCCAGCCTCGCGCGCTTCGCCGCGGCGGCAGGATCGGGTCCAAGATTTTCGATGCGAATGGCCGCAAATTCGATTGCGCCGGCCTGATGTCCGCACTGGAGTCGCGCGCTGATTCCGCCGGCTGGATAGTTTTGGACCGCCTCCGTCTCCGTCGAATAATCGCGCCACTCCGGCGAAATATTCGCCCGAATTTCCGCCACCGCGTCGAACGGAGCGCCCGTTCGCTCAAGCACCGCACGCAGCGGATTTCCGGCTGCCGAGCGCGCTCGAAATGAAAAATGAATCCGGTCGCCTTCGTTCACGGCGGCGGGCAACGGCTGGTTCAGTTGAATCAAATAAAATGGCGACGCAGATTTTTCGATGGTGATCGTCACGGCATCGCCCGCCGCATCTTTCTTCATCTTCGCCACGCCGCCGCCAGCTTGGTGAAGCTGCCAGCCGTCGAGCGCGACGAGATTTTCGGAATGGCCGCAAAGAGGTGCGAAAAGCGCAAGAGAGAAAACGGACGAATAAAAACAGCGGAAAAGAATTTTATGCATTTTGTGCCTTTTGTGGTTCTCAAATTTCAATGTGATGATCTTCGCCTTCGAAAATATCGCGGCGCAAAAGACCGCTGAGAATTCGCCAGACCGGGCCGGGTTTGCCATCGCCGATTTTCCGGCCGTCGAATTCGATGACGGCGGTGACATCCGGCGTCGTTCCGAAGATGAAAGCTTCGGCAGCACTGGCAATGTGCCGCCGGCCGATGCTGGCGTGATCCACGAGATCGAGCGTTGGACCGAGCAGGTTCTCTTTTGCGAGATCCATCACACGAAGCATCGTGGTGCCCAATAGAATCCTGTCCCCTTTCGGGACGAGCAGTTCGCGTTGCTTCGTCAAAATCCCGATATTTTCTGTCGCGCCTTCGGCAACTTTTCCGCGCTCGTCGAAGCTGATCGTGAAATCCACGCCGGCATCGACGGCCTCTTTTTTCATGAGCGCGTTCGGAAGGTAATTGCAGGTTTTCGATGTCGCGAAGAAATCGGGTTTCACCGGAATCGCGCTGGTTCTGCACTTCGCGCCTTCGGGATGCGCGTCCATGAAGGGCGGCGAAAGTTTGTGTGCGATGACGTAGAGGCCGGGCTTCGGGCAGTCATACGGACTCACGCCGAAACTGCCGCGGCCTCGCGAGAGCAAGATGCGGACGAGGCAGTCGCGCCGCGCGCCCGCGCGGACGGTCTGCCGAACGATTTCAATAATTTCGTCCTGCGACCAGGCGGGTTTCAATCCGACTTTTCCGGCGGAGGCGAAAAGCCGCGCGATGTGTTCGCGGCACAGATAAATTTTTCCGCTCACGCATTTGAGCGTTTCGAAAACGCCGTCGCCGCGATGAACGAGGTGATCGTCCACGGGCACGCTCATGAGCAGCGGATCGGTGACGATGCCGTTCCACGCGCTGGAAAACATCGCGTAATAATTTTCATGGAACGGCGCGCGCGCGGCGGCGAGCCACAGCGGCAGGGCGGAATCGAGAATCGGCAATTTATTCATGGATCAAACCAGCTTTTATTTTTTCGAACGACGCGCAACGTTCAACTTTCACGGCCCAACGTTCAAGATGGAATCGTCATTTCGTTTCAAAACTTCGGAGAATCGCGAGTGACAATTTGCGCGAAACATGGGAAATAGAACGCGGTTGCAGAGGCGAGGGTGTTTCTTTGTTCGGCGAGTTGCGGGGATAATCATGGAGGAGGCAAACAAACGGGCGCTGCTGGCGCATGCCGTGCCGTACGGCGCGTGGTGGGCGCTGAAGTTCGCCCTCGATGTGCCGGCCATTCCCGCCGCGTGGCAATATGCGATCCGCTCCGTCATTTGCCTCGTCGTGTTCCTCGTGTTCCGTCCGTGGCAGTGGTATCCGCGGCTCCGGCTCCGGCATGTGCCGCTCGGCATCGGCGTCGGCATTTTCATTTTCTTCGTCTGGGTCGGGCCGGAGAGCGCATCCTTCAAATCGTTTTCGCCGACGTTCCACTCGCTCTACCAGCGCTTCTGCATCGGCATTTTCTGGGCGACCCGCGAAGTGGTCACACCGCCGCCGTATGCGCCGTCCACGTGCGGCTGGACGCTCGCGCTCGCGCGGCTGGCCGGCTCGTCGTTCGTCATCGCGTTCATCGAGGAATTTTTCTTCCGCGGCTTCCTCTACCGCTTCGCGATCGGCGGCATCGAGAAATTCTCGAAGATCGATCCGGGCACCGTTGATCCGATCATGTTCATGCTCGTCGCGGCCACCTTCGCGTTCGAGCACAACGAATGGCTCGCGGGACTGGTCTGCGGCCTGGCCTACGGCTGGCTCTTCGTGCAGAGCCGCGACATCTGGGCCGCCGGCATCGCCCACATGACCACGAATTTTCTCCTCAGCATCTACGTGCTCTGGACCGGCGCGCACCAATTCTGGTGAAAAAGCCAATTTATGCTCATTAATTAGGCTTGTTCGACGAAGTGCTGACATCGCCACGTGATCCTCCTGTCACCTCGTTTCCTTCCGGTTCATTACGCATAAGGGCCACAAAAGGGCCACAGTCTGTTGTTCAGAAGGTTCACCAGTAAAACGCGTGTTTTTGCGATGCGAAAAGCAGAAAATAAGCCATAGCCGATGCGGCGGGCACTCCAAGAAGCTGACCCGGAACGCGCACCGCACACAATCGATCGACGGCGAGGAATTCATATTTGACGGTGACGGCATTTCCGACTGACCAGTCGGAGCAGACGCGTAAAGAAATCCGACGTCCCGGTTTTCTGATCTTCCATTTCAGGCAATGAAGACGCCGCAGCGCAGCCGCCCCTTCCGCGTCATTAAGCCCAGCACGAAACGGAAGCGCCCCGGATATTTCCAAGTGCATCTGCAAACATCTCGAGTCTTGCGAAATTTCATGCGTCGAAGATCGTGCCAACGCAAGCGGCGAATTTCCCGCTACGGCGCGCACAGCTTCGGGGACACATTCATCACGTATGCGCACGCGCCGGCGTTCCGCAGGGACTGGTACGCCAGTGGGTCGGTCCCGCGTCCGAGGACGTCACGCACATCTACGAGCACTGGTCGCCCAGCCAGGAGAAACAGCGCATTCTGGCTGCTCTGCCGGCGGTGATGTCGGGTGCACCAGCACTGCCGGCACCATTGCCCGCCAACGATTGCGCTGCGGTGTTGGCCAAGACACGTGAAATGCTTTCGAAGATGACAGCGCGCAACTGGCAGAAAATCCGCGACGAGCTGCTGGCCGTGACGCCGGTGGTAACAGACAACCCCGGTCGCTGACACGATGTGTGTGGCCCAGACCTCGTTCTTTGACAGACGGGCGAACAGCGTGGGCTCGGTTCGCCTCGGAGCACAGGACACTAGTGTAGTGTAACAGTCATATCTTTACAATCTCTGGATTCCTGTCATGCTGCCGAACATGTGGAATCCAGCTTGTGCATTGTCCATGACGGCCGAGGAGCAGCAAACCCTGGAGGCG
>CAIVKH010000083.1 GCA_903906425.1 uncultured bacterium | reverse complement strand
GTGACGACCTTGTTGACCGTGTACATCGCGCCGAGCGTCCAGTTATAGCCCTGAAGGTCGTCGAATTGATTAATTTCAGTATATTCACCATCAACATAGGTGCTGGACGCGGAAGTGGTGTTAGAAACGTCTGTGAAAGGGGTGAAGGCTCCCTGCCCGCTGATGGGGACGGTTATGGGGATGGGTATCTCGGCATCGGGCGGGAGTGTGACGGTGCCGTTGTAGTCGTAGGTTCCGGAGGTTGTGCGCGTTGTTTGGGATTGGACAAAGCTTGAGGACGCGCCGCTGTAGTGGGCCTTTGTGACGGAACTGATGGCTCCATCGTTGATGGGATCGTTCTGGTAGAAGTTGAATGATGCGCCAACGGATAACTTGGGGGTAATCTCGGCGGCAAAGGACGGCGAGATGGCCGAGATGATACCTTGCTGATGAAAGTCGAGATCAGAGATGAGTTTTGAATTGAGCAGTTGATTGAAGGTGGTTGAGGTCAGGGTGGTCTTGTAGCTGTTGACGGTGACGTCGGTCTGGCTGTCCTGAACGTGATCCACCTGTGTATCCTGAAAGGTTTCGCTCTTCTGGGCGTTGTCGGTGCCCGCTGTGGCTCCGCTGAGGTTGGCGGTGAATTTGTGGGTGAAGTCATAGGCTTCCTGATAGTTCAGGGCGATGACGAAGTTACGATGGATGGGTGTGATGGTGAAAGGATAGTCCATGCTGAGATAATTTATGTGGTCGTTGTCGTAAGAGTTCTTGCCGACTTGGAAATCGCTGTCGGAGGACTTGTGGCTGGCGTCGCTGAGGGAGAGGCGATAGACGATCGATGCCTCGGGGCGTTCGAGTTGAATGAGGCCGGCGGGATTCCACGAGGCGGCGGTGGCGTCGTCGGCGAGGGCGGTGAAGGCGCCGTCGAGACCGAGTGCGCGCGCGCCGGAGCCGCTGGGAAGTGGCGCAGAAAAGATCGAGGGGGGATGAAATGCAAGGGCAGACGGCGGGGGCGGGGCGATGAGATTACCGGCGGGGCCGGCGTGAGTAAGTTCGATTGTGATGGGGCCGGTTGGCGTGGCGATGGAAAATTCCTGCGCCTGTGTCGTGACCACGAAAGAAATCAAGATTAAATAACCGCACCACCAGCCGAATCTCGAAAAATAATTCATGCAACGCACCCCCGGTTGACGGCTGGAAACACTATCAAACGCGACCCGTGCGTAAAGATAAAAAAAAAGATTTCCAATGATTGGAAAAGACGGCATAGTGAATTTCCAGTCATTGGAAGTCAGGGAACAAAGGAGTGAGGATGCAGCGGCCCGGGGGTGAAGGTGACAATATGAAATCCGAAATGCGCGGCGGGTTTTACGGCGCGATTATCGTGACCGCCTGCCTGCTTACGTTTTTCGCTCCGTCTTGCTCAACCGTGAACGAGGAACAGCAGGGCGCGGACGAGACGATCCGGTTTCACAACTGGTGGAATTTTTACGAGCGTGGAATCGGTCGGCTCAAGGCCGAAAACTGGACGGCGGCGCAGGAGGATTTTGAACGGTGTCTCGACCTGCGTTCCGGTGCAAGATTCGGTAATTCAAAGGACGTGTTGCGGGTGCGGACTTACGGAGTCCACATGCTGGAGAATTATTTTCCGAACCGGGAGCTTGGCATCTGCCTTTTCATGCTCGGCCGCGCGGGCGATTCGATTCCTCATCTGGAGAAATCGCTCAAGCAGGAGCCGAGCAGCCGCGCAAAATATTATCTGAATCTTGCGCACAAAACATTGCTTTCGGCGGGCGCGGTACCCCGGCCGCAAATTCTGCTCGCGACGGAAAACAAACCGGGATGGACGCGGGACCGGGAGAAGATCGTATCGGGCAGCGTCCATGCGGACGGGCGCGTGAACGACCTCGATATCAATGGCGATCGCGAATTTATCGAGTTGGCGGAAACTGAGCGGAAGTTCAATCGCGCGGTTTCGCTGGCGTCGGGCTTGAACCGCATAAAGATTGTTGTGCGCGATTTGATCGGGCAGTCCGATGAAAAGACAATCGAGTGGCTGGTCGACTGGCGGAAACCTTCGCTGACGATTCTGTCGGTCAAACCGGAGAACAACGGATGGAAGATTTCCGGCATCGTTGATGATGACCAGATGCTTCGCAGCGCACGGATTGACGGGCGCGAAGTGCCGGCAGGCGCGCAGTCAAACCGGATCGCTGTTGCGTGGACGCTGGAGCATGGCATGAACAGTGTCATTACCGCTGAGGACATGGCCGGAAATATTCTGACCGCCAAGGTTTCGTCGGCGGATTTGTCGGTCGCGTGGGCGGATCGGAACGGCTGGCAGTTTGCCGACGCGGGCGCAGCGGCTCTTCCGAAGAAGGCTTCGGCCGATATGAAGCCGCCGACGTTGAATCTCTCCGCGAATACTGAGGGCGCGATTTACGTCAATCACAACCGGTTCTATCTCGATGGCTCCGCGCGCGACATGGGCGGGCTTCGCGAAATCTCCGTGCTGGGCGAACCGTATTTGCGGGATGATGAGACGGGATGCATTGAGAAACATTTTTCGACACTGTTCGATCTCAAGCCAGGCACGAATAGTTTCTGGATCACGGCGACGGACATGTCGGGAAACTGCGCCAGCCAGCAGGTCGTCGTGGTGCGATTGATGGATGAATTCTTGTCGGATGAGTATCGCATGACGGTCGCGGTTCCTCCATTGCTGAATCCTGACCACGATCCGATGGCCGTAAAGGCCCATCGCGAAATCAACGGGCACGTGATGAAGGAGCCGAAACGCTTTCGCCTTCTCGAACGAAACGAAGGATGGGATGCAATCCTGCAAGAACATCAGCTGAGCGCGTCTGGTCTTGTGCGACAGGATTTGCAGATCAAAGTCGGAAAAATGCTGCCTGCTGAATTACTTTTCCTAGGCGAGTTTCTCCGCGAAGGCAAAGGCGTCACGTTGCGCGTGAATGTCGTGGAGAGTGGCAAGGGCGAAACGCTGTTTTCCGATGACATCTATACGGAACAGCCGGATCGCGAAGTGGCGGAGAAGTCGGCAGGGCTTGTGCTGAAAATCAAACAGCACATGCCGATGATGAAGGGGCGCATCGTTAGCGTCAACGGAGACCGGATCGTCGTAGATATTGGCACGGAGCAGGGGCTGCTGGCCGCATCGCAGTTTGTCGTTGCGCGGACGCCCTCGGAAGAGCGGGCCGGCGCGAATGCCGCCGTCTTGTGCCGCGTGGGAGAGCAGTGGATTCGACTTCACGTGGAAGATATGGAGACGAGACGGGCCGTAACCAGCGCGTTGCCGGAGAAGGCTGGAAAACTTCTGAAACCCGGTGACATAGTGTTTGCAAGATGAGGGGGAAAACATGAGTGCGAATACAGGAAAGAAATTCTTCATCAGTCACACAACTTCTGATGCAAAGACGGCGATGAAATTGTGCGAGTTGCTTGAAGCACGGGGTGTGTCCTGTTGGATTGCCCCGCGGAACATCACGCCCGGCGCAGACTACGCCGAACAGATCATCTCGGCCATCGAAGGCTGCGATGGCATCGTGGTTCTGCTTTCAAAGGAATCCAACGAGTCGAATTTTGTGCGGACGGAAGTGGAGCGTGCGTTCTCCAAGAAGAAGATGCGGCTCCCAATTTTTCTTCAAGAAATCCAATTGAACAAAACGTTGGAATTCATGCTCGCCGGGGTGCAGTGGATTCGCGCCACCGATGGTGTGGAGAAACATGCCGACGAACTGGCATCGGCGATCCTCGGTCAACCGAGGACCTCGTTGGTTGCCGCCGACGCGCCAAGCACCGGCATTCTGCGATATGTCGCCATTGCGGCGGTCATCGCTGCCATCTGCGTTGTCGGATATTTTGTTACTCATTCAAATCCGTCCGCGGCGCCCCTTTTGCGCGGCGACAAGGCGGTTGCCAAGAACGTGGCGGTGAAAACAACGAAGCTGCAATATCACGCATTGGTCATTGGCATTAACGCCTATTCGCCCAAGAACGGTGACGGCTGGACGCCGCTGCGGACGGCGCGGCAGGACGCAGAGGGCGTCGCCGATCTACTCGAAAAATCCTATGGATTCAGCGTTACACGGCTGCTAGACGATCAGGCAACTGCCAAGGGAATGATGGTGGCGCTGGATAAGCTCAGCACCCTGTCGGATTCGGACGCTGTGCTGATCTATTTTGCCGGACACGGATTCTTCGATGCGACTCAAAACGAGGGTTACTGGATTCCAGTTGATGCACGAAAAACATGCGATAGCCGCAACTGCAAAGAAGACTGGCTGTGGAATTCGATCTTATTGCGCGTCGTGGATTCATCACCCGCGCGGCACGTCCTGATTGTGGCGGACACATGCTTCGGCGGGTCGCTCTTCCGCGGCGAAACGGCGCAGGCAAATCAATCGGACCGGCTCTGGTATGACCAGATCAGCATGAAACCATCGCGCTATTTGATCGCGAGCGGAGATGACCAACCCGTGTCAGATGGCGATGCAAAACACAGTGTCTTCTCGCAGGAATTTCTGCGCTTTCTGGAATTTAATGAAAAGCCGCTGGTGGCCGCGTCGGAAATCGGCCCCGCCATCCGCAAGCGCGTCGCTGGTGCGACGGGACAGCTCATGCGCGAAGGGCCGCTCAATATGGCATCGAACGCTGGCGGTGAATTTGTGTTCGCCAAGAAGGGTTCGACGCCCCCGTCCGTCGCCCCGATGGTCGCTGCAAACAAGCCTGCGGGCAAGCCTGACGACCAGCAGTTGCGGGCCGCCTTGGATCTGGCAACCCGCGGCGCAACGAACACGGCGAAAAATCTTCTCGGCGCGATTGCGGGCGATGCAAATGCGGACAGTCTGACCGTCGCTGTTTCCGAATATCTGGCCGGGAGCCAGCGCGCACAGCGATCCGAAATGTTGCGGACGTTGATCAAGCAGATCTCGGAAGGCAAAGCGACAAAGACGAACCAGGCTGGACGCGTTGCGGAAGATTTTGCACGTCCGCGGATCATCGCGTGTCTTGGTCCGCAGGCCCGCGCAGGCGGCGACGCCTCGCAAGCGTTGCTTTATCAAATTTGTTTGCGGACGGAACTGGAGAAGGACGGAACCGCCCGCGTGATTGAGAGAGAGCGATTGGAAGACATCCTGCAGGAGTTGAATCTTGGCACATCTGATCTGGCTGACCGGCGCGCGCAACTGAAAATCGGCCAGCTTCTGCCGGCGAGTTTGTTGCTTCTTGGCGACCTTTTTCCCGAAGGTGATGGCGAATCAGTGGCATTGCGGCTCGTGGATTCGGAGACGAGCGCGATCACGGCATCGTTCGACATGACACGTACGGGGCATGTTGCCATTGCGGCGGTATCTGCGCCAGTGATCAAGGATCTCGAAATGGCTATCCGCGGTGTGCGTCCGCTGAAGGCGCGTGTTTTCGAAACAAAGGGAACAAACATCGTGGCAGGCGCCGGCCGGTTTCACGGCACGAAGGCCGGGCAGGAGTTTGATGTTGTTCAACGGAAGAGTGTCGAGGTGGGCGGGCAGAAGGATTTCCGCGAGACGATTGTTGGGAAGGCGCGTGTGTCTGCGGCGGGTGATACGACATCAGACCTCACGGTATCCTGGAATAATTCTCCGCCCGCCGATGCCGCCCAGTTGTGGATTTGCGACCCTGTCGCCCCCGTTCGTTGAAAAATGCGGAGTCTCTTGCAAGCGATGGTGTCAGCCGATACAAGACTGGGATGTTAGTTCCTCGCTACATAGTCGGTTTCTTCGGTCACCGGGAGAATTATTCGGATAGCGGCGTGCGCCGGGCGATTCGCAAGGCGCTGCTCAACTTGCAGGAAGAAGCGAAGGCGGCGGGCGGTGAAATTGATCTGCTGTCGAGCGTCGCGCGGGGGACGGACACGATCTGTGTGGAGATCGCGATCGAACTGAAAATTCCTGTTCACATTGTTCTTCCGCTGGAGGAGCAGGATTTCGCGGCCGACTTTCGCGACTATCCGGATGACTGGCTGCGCGCAAAGAGATTGATTGATTTTGCGCGAATCCGTCCGGGACCAAACTCGATGCGCGTGATCAATGGCGAGGCGGTGCGCCCGCAGTGTTATTTCAACCAGATTACCCATGTGCTTGATGCCTCCGACATGCTGATCGCCGTGTGGGATGGTCAGCCGGCGCGCGGTCAGGGCGGCACCGGCCAGGCGGTTGAGCAGGCCAGGAAGCTGAGGATTCCAACGAGCATCATTGATCCCAAGGCAGGCGAAATTTTGAATCACCGCGGTGCCGAATCGCACCTGCAACCGGACGAGGTCATGAGACGGCTCAATGCACAATGGGCTGACATGCCGGGGCTGCCGGGCGGCACCATCTCTGATCCGCAAGTGATGCAGGACTGTCTCGACGATATCGCAGTTAAGTCCGCCGGTCGCTATCGGCCGTCGCTCGTCATGATGATTTTGCTTCACGGAATCGCGGCGATGCTGGCCGCGCTCGTGTTGTTCAGTTTTGCTCACCATATCCGCCCGCTTATCACAGGCACAGAACTTGTTCTTGTGAGCTTCGCACTTGTACTGGCGTGGGGGCTGCACAGATCCGAAACGCGACGCCGCTGGCTCGACAGCCGGGCAGCATGCGAACTGCTGCGGGGGTTGCGGGCTACGGCACCGCTGCTGGATGCGCTTCACCCGGCCGTGGAACATCACAACACATCGTGGCGCCGCTTTGCCTTGAGCGCCGGTCTGCTGGTGCAGAAAAATGCGTCGAGCTTCGATGTCTTCGAACTGCGCGATCAATATCTGAACACCCGCTTGAGCGACACTCATCCCGAAGGTCAACTCCGGCATTTTCTGACCAAGCGGCCCGGAGCGGAACGCCTGTGGCGGCTAACCCGGCGCATCGGCTACATCTGCGCCATTTCCGCGCCTTTTTTCGTCGCATTTTCACTTGCCAACAAATGTCTGGCCTGGGGCTTTGAAAATTCGTTTCCCGGCTGGATCGCCGTCGCATTTTTCCCGATCACATTGCCGATGGCCGCGGGCATCGCCGCCGGCATACGGCAGGCGCTGGACGTGCGGCGTCGTGCGCATCGCTATCCGCAAATCGCGCTCCGCCTCGAAAAGAGCAGGGCGCAGATCAGGTTTCTGGAAACGCCATCAACCATCTGCCGGGCCATCAGCGCCTGCGAAGAAATCCTGCTCGACGAACTGGTGGAATGGCACATGGCCGCGCAAAGCACGGAGGAACACTGAGACGGACTCGGCGGCGACATCGCGTTTTCCAATGACTGGAAATTTGCGCGGCCGCGATTTCCAATCATTGGAGAAAAGCGGATATCGCGCACGGGTTGCGGGGGCGAGTTTGCGGGAACCGTGCTTGCGAAGGAAGAAATGGATGGCATGAACGACAGGCGCACATGTCCGAAATGCAAGGCAGCGCCCGCAGCGGAAGAGAATGGCGGACCGTGCGTGGCGTGCATGCAACAGCAGATGGACGATGTCACCTTGTCGCTTGGCGTTCAGAAGGCGGAGCGGCCCCCGGCGATGCCGGAGATACGGTGCTTCGGGAACTACGAATTGCTTCTGCAAATCGCGCGCGGAGGCATGGGCATTGTCTACAAGGCCCGACAGGTGAGCCTCAACCGGATCGTCGCCGTGAAGACGATTCTGGCCGGACAGTTCGCCGACGAGGAAACACTCAAAAGATTCCTCAATGAGGCCGAGGCCGCCGCGAATCTGCAACATCCGAACATCGTCGCGATTCATGAGGTCGGCGAACAGGATGGCCAGCACTATTTCTCCATGGATTTTGTCGAGGGCCGGAATCTCGCACAGATCACATGCGGAAAACCGCTGCCACCGGCCCGGGCAGCGAAATATGCAAGAAAGATCGCCCAGGCCATCCACTATGCCCACCAGCGCGGCACGCTGCATCGCGACCTGAAACCATCCAACATTCTCATAGACGAAGACGACGAACCGCGCATCACGGATTTTGGCCTGGCGAAGATTGCGAATCGGGACACCGGCCTGACGCGCCACGGTTTCGTGCTCGGCACGCCGAGTTACATGCCGCCCGAACAGGCAACCTCGCGCCTTGATCTGATCGGCCCGCAAAGCGATGTGTATTCCATTGGCGCAATCCTGTTCGAACTGCTCACCGGGCGTCCGCCCTTCAAGACCGACAATCTGCAGGCAACATTATTGAAGGTCGCGCAAGACCCGCCGCCCATACCGCGCAAGCTGAACCCCGGTGTGCCGGTTGAGCTGGAAACCATCTGCCTCAAATGCCTGGAAAAAAGTCCTCAACAACGCTATGCCACGGCCCGCGACCTTGCCGACGACCTCGGGCGTTTTCTGAACCATGAACCAATTCTTGCGCGCCCCGCCAGCGCGACGCGCAAGGTCGAGCAATGGATGCGGCGGCACACATGGGCACTCGCGGCTGCCGGGGTTCTGCTGTTTGCAAGCATGGCGTGCCTCACCTATGGCCTCTGGGAACAAAACCGCTATCTTCTCTGGAGTGCTGCGCATCCCGGCCATATTCGCGAGGCCGGATTGCGCACGAAAGAATACGAAGCGGCGGACTTGGCCGCGATTGTTGTGAATATTGCGCTCATCGGCGTCTTCGCGTGGCTAACAGGCAGAATGCGAAAACAGAAACTGCAATACAACGCGCAATCTGGCACACGCCCGATCGCATTCTCGCTATCGCCGACGTCCCAGATTTGGGCCGCGCTTCTCGGCGTTTTCGGCGTCATCTATGCCCTCTATCTGCTCGGAAAAGCCATCGACGCATTTGTGTGGGACGCTTATACCGGCTACGGCCCTGTGGCCATCTCGGTCTATTCCACGCTCTATTTCGGGGTGCTCCTCCTCTTGCTTGTTCTTCGCGAGCGACATCGCACGCTATTCGGAAGTGACTTCTTCACGCCTGGCGAACCGCCGCACGAAGTGACTGCTCGTGTCATAGACTCGCTTCGAGATCGCGATCCATTGTTGGCGTACAAAATCTACCGCGATGCGATGCAGTGCCGTGCCGCAGAATCTAAAGCCGCCGTTGAACTCATCGCGTCTGCAAATGGGTTGGCCGTGCCGCCTGCGCTCATTTCACGAGCGCGCTTGTGGGTCGGGCTGGCTCTAACCGTGCTGGCGGCCTGCGCAGCATATTTGCTTATGCCCGTCGCATGGCGGACGGCACTGCTTCTTCAAGTCGCTGGAGGTTGGGTCATGGGCGTCGCGATAATGATCGCTTCGCGATTCTCAAAATCATGGCGGCATGTACTCGCATTTCTGCCGGGGATGTTACTATTGCGACGCGCCCTCGCGGTTCTGCTTGGTTTCCTCATCATGCTCGTTGCCGGGGAATATCAACGGCACGCCTATCCCGACTTCTCACGCCTCGAAGGATTCACCCTTGGTATTTTTGCAGGAATCGCGCTGATCGTCTCATCATACAAGAAAGCCTCCTAGTGTAATGTAACAGTCATATCTTTACAATCTCTGGATTCCTGTCATGCTGCCGAACATGTGGAATCCAGCTTGTGCATTGTCCATGACGGCCGAGGAGCAGCAAACCCTGGAGGCG
>CAIVKH010000082.1 GCA_903906425.1 uncultured bacterium | reverse complement strand
CTTTCCAATCATTGGAAGAATTGCGATGCACTTTTGCCAATCATTGGAAAAGTGGCGGAGCACGGCTGCCAATCATTGGAACTTTTTATGTCACCACGAATCATCATTGCCATCGTTGTGTCGGTCATCGCCGGGCTGTTGCTCGGGCGGGTCGGGCCGCAGTCGGACCTGCGCCACTTGCGCGAGCAGGTTGAGCAGTTGCAGAGCGACCTCGCGAAGAAAAACCGTACGGGCGCCGCCGCGACGCTCGGCGGCGTGAAGTCCATGTTCAAGGTTTCGCAGGCCGATCTCGACGCCGGCGCGAAGGCGCGCCGCGCGCGCGCCGGGGAGCCCGGAAAGACCAATGCGGAGGCCGCGGTTGTCGCCGCCGCGTCGAACGTCGTGGTCCGGGCTGACGGAGCAAATACGCAGCGATGGGACCGCGCCTCGATTTCGAACGAGATCGAGAAGGTCAAGAAGGCCTGGGCGCTGCGCGCTGAAATTGCGCGCACAAATTTCATTGCGCGCACGAAACTCGACGAGAAACAGACGCAGAATTTCGACACACTCGTCGACGCGATGAACATCCGGCTGGGCTCCTCGATCGACAAGTGGGTCGCGACGATCAAGCAGAACGGCCAGATGTCGCCGGAACTCGGGCTGCGCATGATGACCGAACTGGGCGGCGACATGGTCGTGACCTACGACGAGCTCGACCGCAAGCTGCCGACGGACTGGCGGCAGAATGCGGGCGATAAATTCGAGATGGTCAATTTCGTTGATCCCGAAGTTCTCACCCCGCTGCAGGATCTCGATGGCGTCGTCAACGCCGCCGGCTCCGGCGGCGGCCGTCACGGTGGCTTTCGCATTGGCGTTGGCGGGCCATGATGGAAAAGCAACCGCCAACCGGACGCTTCTTCCGCGACGCCTGCATCATCGCGGGCCAGGAACTTTCTGAATCGATCCGCACCAAGCGCGCGATTCTGCTGATCATCCTGACCTGCGGGATCATGGTCGGCGGGACCCTGATGTTCATCAAGCTCATCGAGTCCGTCGAAACCCAGCTTGTCTCCGCGCTCGCGCTGGATGCCGGGCCGAGTGGCAGCGCGACCACGACGCTCTGGCGGAGCCCGTTCTTCCGCGAAGTGCTCACGCAGATGGTCGGCGACAAGGATATCGCGCAATCGCTGCTCCAGTTCACGCCGCTCGGACTTTATTTCGGCTGGCTCTCCATGATGCTCGCGCCGTGGCTCGTCGCCCTCACGTCGTCCGAGCGCATCGCCGAGGAAATATGGAGCGGCGCGGCGCGGTTTGTCCTGTGCCGCACGACGCGCTTCGCGTGGGTCATCGGAAAATATTTCGGCCAGGCCCTTCAGCTTCTGGTCGCGCTCATGCTCTGCATCGTGGCCTCATGGCTGGCAGGCTACTTCCGCTTCCAATCGTTCGAAGGCGCGGCCACCTTTCGCGACATGCTGCTGCTCGCGCCGAAAGCGTGGATCCTGGGCCTCGCCTATCTCGGCCTCGTCAGCGGAATCTCGATGTTCTGCAAGACGCCAGGCGTCGCGCGCGTTCTCGGCCTCATCGGATTCCTTGTCGTCGTCGCGCTCTATCAAATCTGCCGCCACTTCGCCGCCGACGGCTGGCGGCGGATTTTCGACGCCATCCAGATCGTGCTGCCGCCCTATCACCATTTCGATTTGCTTCGTCCCGACTGGGGCCACGCGCTGCCCGCGACAATTTTCCTGATCGCGCTCGGCCTCAGTTATCTGGTCATCGGCTACACCTATCTCGCAAAGAGGGATCTGTGAGCGACGCCCTCCAGATTCGAGAACTGCAGAAATCGTACGGCAAGCGCCGGGCGCTCAACGGACTCAATCTGACCGTTGCGCGCGGAAGCATCCTCGGGCTCGTCGGCGCAAACGGCGCGGGCAAGACGACCATGATGTCCATCTGCTGCGGCCTGCTTCAGCCCGATGGCGGCGCGGTGGATCTGCTCGGCGAAGGCGAATTCAACCCGGTCAAGCACGCCGGCCGCGTCACGATCCTGCCGCAGGATTCGCGCCTGCCGCTGCACGCCCGCGTCGCCGATCTGCTGTATTTCTACGGCCAATTGCAGGGCGTCGCGAAATCCGTCCTGCCGCAACAAATCGAACAGCTGCTGTCGTGGGTCAATCTCGGCGACCGCGCAAAATCGCCGGTGAAAAGTTTGTCGCACGGAATGATGCGCCGCCTCACCGTCGCACAGGCCTTCCTTGGCGAACCGGAACTGATCTTCCTCGACGAGCCGATGAGCGGCCTCGATCCGCGCGAAGTTGCGCGAATGCGCGAGCTGCTTGTCCAGCGCCGCGGCAAACAAACCATCGTCATCAGCTCCCACGTGCTGACCGAACTCGAGGCGCTGTGCGACACGATTGCGTTCATTGACAAAGGCCGGCTGCTCAAACAGGACAGCCTCTCGGCCATCGTCCGGCATCACCACCGCGTCACCTATCGCCTTCGCCCCGGCGGCCCGGTTCCGCTCGCAGCCCTGGGCAATGCCGTTATCGGCGCGGAATGGAATCTCTCCGCCAATGGCATCGAGCTTTCCGCGTTGCTCGTTGACGGCGCCGGTCAGCTAGCCGACATCAACGCAAAGGTCCTTCCGCTCCTGCTTCAGGCGGGCGTCGCCATCGAGGAGATCCGACGCGGCTCCGATCTTGAGAGCGAATTCCTCGCCGCCACCGAACCGCCGCCGCTGCCACCCGCGACCTGAAGGCCCTCGCACGGAAAAAGATTTCCTGTCCCAATTCCCATCCCGCCGCGCTATTCATCTTCAAACGAACATCGAGGAACCCATGAAAAGAATGCTTTTGACGATCTTGTGTTTCGCCGCCCTCACCGCCATCGCGGATGAAAAAAACGCGCCGGCCAAGCCGAACATCATCATGATTCTCTCCGACGACGTCGGCCTTGGCGACGTTCATTGCACCGGCGGCCACTTCAGCACGCCGCACATTGACGCGCTGGCCAGCGGCGGAACGCGCTTCGAATATTGCTATGCCATGCCGCTGTGCGGCCCGTCGCGCTGCGAAACGCTCACCGGCCGCTATCCATTCCGCACCGGCCTGATCAGCAACCAGAGCGCCGGCGCGCTCGAAGGCCACAAGGAAATCATGATCCCCACGGTGATGAAGAAAGCCGGCTACGCCACCGCGTGCGTCGGCAAGTGGGGCCAGATGCCCTTCGGCCCCGGCGAATGGGGCTTCGACGAATATATCAGCACCCACGGCAGCGGCCGCTACTGGGCGGAACAGAAAATTGACTACGAGGAAAACGGCCAGTGGGAAACGCTCAAAGAAGGCGAATACCTGCCCGACCTCATGCACACCTTCATCGTCAACTTCCTCGAAAAGAACAAAGACAAACCCTTCTTCCTTTATTATCCGATGGAAGCCATCCACGGCCCGATCCTCCGCACCCCCGACAGCAAGCCCGGCGCCGACAAAGACCAGCTCTACACCGACAACATCGAATACATGGACAAGCTCGTCGG
>CAIVKH010000081.1 GCA_903906425.1 uncultured bacterium | reverse complement strand
CAACGACGCCCCGTGGGTCGGCATCGCGACCAACGACCACGGCAGCTGGGGCAGCGCGACCAACGTCAGCGAAGACGCCAGCACCGACCCGGCCACCGACGTCGTGTGGGACACCGACGCCACCGCGACCAACCGCTTCCTGCGCCTGCGCGTCACCCGGCCGTAGGAAAAATTCCCGGCTCCAATCATTGGAAACTTCCGCCCGCGCGTTTTCCAATGATTGGAACTTTTTTCCCGCAGAGCCTCCAACCATTGGAAACTGCGGCCAGCACTGTCGAAACGCTCCGCCCGCGGCCGCCGGCCCGGGAAAACAAATTGCAACGGGCCTTTGCATCCTCCCGCCCGGGGTGTATTCTCGTTTTGCTTGGCTTCATCTTTTGAAGACCGGACGGCGGCATCGTGTGAGCGCGAGGTCTTCATCGGAGACTGGAAATACGAACATGAAAACGCTGCAGGAACATCGAAAAAGAAATCACGCCTGGACCGCCTCGGCGGCATTCACCCTCGTGGAGATCATGATCGTCGTGGCCATCATCGGCCTGCTGGCCATCATTGCGGTACCCCAGGTCTCGGCGGCCCGAAAGTCCTCGATCAAGTGCTCCTGCCTCAACAACCTTCGCCAGCTCACCTCCGCCTGCGAACAATACGCCTTCGGACACCCGGGCGTCACCCCGTCGCCGGGCGACTTCGCCCCCATCTACATCAAGGCCGTCTGCATCTGCCCGGGCGGTGGAACCTACAGCATCAGCAGCGAACCAGCCGCCTCCTGTAGCCTTGCCGCATCCGACGGCCACGCCCTCTTTTTGCACTGACCCCCTCGCGGCATCTAAAAAAAGAAAGCCCGGCTTTCGCCGGGCTTTCATAGCTGCCACAATCTCGGTCAAGGACGCGGCGAACCGGTTCGATCTTGCCGCGCATGGCCTCGACTCAACAAATTATTGAATCCACCCATCAAAAGGTTCCCGCGACCATCCTTTGACTTCTCTCGACTCTTCGACTTGTTGTCTCGACTCTTCGACTCGTTCCCTTCACCCTTCAATTCGTTGTCTCGACCCAACAAATCATTCCCTCGATCCTTCGTTTCATTGTCTCCACCCAACAAAACGTTGCCTCGACCCTTCGTTTTGTTCCCTCGACCCTTCAAATTGAAGGGTCGAGGCATCGCGGAAAAGGCTTATGAAAGCCTATTTATGCCATTTATGACCGCCTAGGCCTATTTTGCGGGCGCGGTCGGCTTCGGGGCACGCTTCGGCGTGGGATAAAACGGGTCCAACGACGCCTTCACCGTGTCAGCGCCCGCCGAACTGCGGTGCGCCGCCGCGTCCGTACTGTGCTTGAAGGCCGAATACACGTTGAAATTGTCCGAACTCGCCAGCAGGGCCGCATCGTCGCCCCCCTCCAGCACTGGAGCAAACACCGAGCGGATTTCGGCCCAATCCTTGCGAAACGCGACATCCTTCCGGACCTCGTCCATGTCAACATAGCCGGGAACAAGCTCGGGATGCGCCGTCATCTGGTTCAGGAACACCTCGTCCATGCCCGCGCGCGTCGTGCCAATGTGCGTGTATTTGGTTTTATCCGCCGCCGGGATGTTCACCCGCCATGGCATCAGCGCCGCCAGCTCCGAAATCTTCTGCAGAATGGCCGCCTTGTCCGCCGGACTGATCACCACCGATATTTTATTGTCCTCACTCATGACCTTGTTCTCCTGTGCGTCGGGCGGCACGTAACCGGGATCGCCGGGTTCGAGCACATAACTCGGATCACCCCAGCGAGAATTTTTGTCGTCCCATTTATGGCCGTCGTCCCAACGCAATGTTTTCATGGCGCGAAAAATAGCGAACCCGTTTTCCCCGGGAAAATCGGGGAAAACCTGATTTTGATCGGGCCCTACCTCCGCGCGATTGTCACTCATAGTCGATAGACTCATCGCCGACAAACAGGCGTACTGCGGGGCATGAAGAAACGCGATCCCGTCCTCGCCAAATTCGGCGCCAGCGTCAAAAAATTCCGCGACGCGAAAAATTATTCACAAGAGCAACTCGCCGAGAAAGCCGACCTCGACCGCACCTACATCAGCGACATCGAACGCGGCACCCGAAATCCCGGAATCAAAAACGTCGCGTGTCTCGCAAAAGCACTCGGCATCAAAACAGCGAAACTCACCGAGGGCGTCGACGCGTGAACGTGCAGTACAAAATGAGGCGCAAGCCGCGCGTGGGGCATGTCGTGCGAGACGCATCCTTTGACGAAATTGCATCTGGTTCTGCTGACACTGCCGGAGTAGTGGCGGCATCTGCTTCGTCATCGCGTGATGCGCAGCGGCTTTTCTGCATCGATCTTTTCGCGGGCTGCGGCGGTTTGTCTCTTGGTCTCGAACTCGCGGGATTCACTCCGCTCTTGTTCAGCGAAATCAGCCCGCATGCAGCCGAGACCTACATCGCAAATCGCGTGGGCATGGAGCTCATCCCCGTTGGCGACATCTACAACCTGACGGACACCGACCTGAATCTCTTGAAGACATATTGGCGATACAAAGGAATTGAAGACATTGATCTGGTCTGTGGTGGCCCGCCTTGTCAGGGCTATTCCGGCATCGGCCATCGCCGCACGTTCAAAATGGCAAAGAAGGTCTCACGCAGTACGAGGAGGATGAATCATGGCTAAAGTTCCCAACCGTTACGAACTTCAGGACCCCGTCTTGAATGCTCTAAAACATCTTGGAGGTTCAGGCAGCAATGAGGAAATTTACGAGAAGGTCATAGAGCTTCTGAAGCTGCCTGCCGAAGTTGTGGACCAGCCGCACGGTGGAAAGACCGCCGGACGAACTGCTCTGACATATGAGATGGCGTGGGCGCGCACATATTTGAAACATGCTGGCAAGATTGCGACGCCGATGCGTGGTGTCTGGGCACTCGCAGGAGAAACACCTGCGAAGCCAGAAGCGGCCAAAGAAATCTCAGGAAAAGCACCAGAGGAATTTCTCCCAGACGACGAGAGCTGGAAGGAAGTTTTACAGAAAGTACTGACGCAAGTGCTCACACCGGCGGGTTTCGAGCGATTGATTCAGCGAATCCTTCGTGAATCCGGCTTCGTTCAAGTCGAAATCACTGGACACTCAGGAGACGGAGGCATCGACGGAAGAGGCATTGTCCGGCTGAATGGCTTTTTGACCTTTCATGTTTTCTTTCAATGCAAGCGCTACGCGGGTCCTGTCAGCGTCGATAAAATTCGAGACTTCCGCGGTGCGATGGAAGGTCGTGCCGACAAGGGGCTTTTTATCACGACGGGCTATTTCACACGCGAAGCAGAAAAAGAAGCAACTCGTGACGGCGCGCGTCCAATTGAGCTTGTTGACGGTGAGCACTTGGCTGAGAAACTGCATGAATTGCAACTCGGCTTGAAAATCGAAACTGTCGAGAGAGTTTCAGTAGATGAAACATGGTTTCGAACGATATCGGCGCAAGATTAGGTATTAAGGTGGAGCCACTCCGAAACTCACCACAAACAGAGGTCGCGTATGGCACGTAAAAAGAAGCCTGAAATTGCACAGGGCCGGCGAGTTTTCTGCGTCTACACAGACACTCTTTGCCAAGGCTCCATTCCAGCATGGCGGGACGAAAGAGAAAATCCATGCGTCTACGAGACAAGGCACGAAGCTGAAGTCGTGATAGCAGAAAGCGTGATGGCTCACCTTGAAATGTTTCTCAAAGGCGAATGGTCATTCGGCGACGCCATTAACATTGAAGATTATGTCGTGGAAGTTGAGGTTTTTCCCGACGGATCGATCAAGGATGACTCGGGTGAGATTTTCAGTCGCACTGACGGAAAACATTGATGATATTTTGCAGTTATTCGTCGGTCATCTTCACCACGCTTGAAGCGGCGCTCAAAGCAAAGCATCACGAAACATTTTGGATAAAGGCCCGCTCGGCTCCGCGCTCGGGTGTTGAATACTTTGATCTCCTTTCTGCCATCCACACGCGCAACCCGGTTGACGGCCAGTTCGAGCGTCTGCTGGATTCAGGTTCCATCACCGTTGACCATGAGGTTTGCGGCGGCCTGACATTCGGCGCGCATGAACGCGGACCCGCATTCAAGGCCGAACGTCAGCGCATCGGCGAGCTGTTCCGCGGCATCCCCCGCGAATACGAACTCCAATGACCGAAGACCTCGCGCGCTTCCACGGGCTGTCCAGATCTCAGTTGATGTCCCGCATCCGCTCGCGCGGTAACAAGGCAACGGAAGTTGCCCTCGCGAAATTCTTCCGGCGGCACGGCATCACCGGCTGGCGGCGCAATCAGCCCGTATTCGGCAAACCTGACTTCGTCTTCCCGCGGCTGCGGCTGGCGGTGTTCGTGGACGGCTGTTTCTGGCACGGCTGCCCGAAGCACGGCACGAAGCCTGCGGGCAACGCGAAGTTCTGGCGGGACAAGCTGGCGAGGAACAAGGCCCGCGACCTGCGCGTAAACCGGGAACTGCGCCGCGCCGGCTGGCGCGTGGTGCGTATCTGGGAGCACGAACTGGCGAAGAAGAACGAACCGCGCCTGCTGGCCCGATTGCAGAAATCTCTAAGTCCTCTCTGACCTCTGGTCTCCGCCCTCCGTCCTCCGTCCTCTGATCTCAGACCTCCGTCCTCTGCCCTCTGTCCTCTCTTAAGGACTCCCCGCGGCCGTCTTTTCGGCGGGCGCTTTGCGCACGCGCAGCTCCACCTTCATGCGGCTCATCTTCCGATAGACGCGGCCGAGGCGTTGGACCGGCCACCAGGAATAAAGATAAATTTCCATCGGCCGCCACATCGCCACCCAGCCGCCGATGGTCAGGCTCTCGCGCAGGACGTTGGTCAGCGGATTGGTCGAAAGGCCCGCAAGCATCTGGCTGCCGATGAGGCACGTCGCCAGGAACCCCAGGCCGATGGCGAGGCTCTTGAGGCCGTCCTTCATCAGCCGGCGGAAATCGAGGCGGTTGAGCTTGGCGCGGTAGGCGAAATAGTGCTGCACCGCCTTTTCGACGGCCGGCTGCGCGTGCTCCTCCGACGGCGGCTCGTTCAGATGCACCACCAGCATCAGCCGCTCATGGGTGGCAAACTCGCGCGCCCAGCTGACGATGAATTCCTCCGCGTCCGCGTCGAGGTCCTTTTCATGGAACGGCGAGGGATCCACCGTGTTGAACAGCTGGCCGACCTCGCGCAGGCTGATTTCGATCCGCCTGGTCTGCCCGCCGCCGCCATCGCGCCATTTCCATTTCATGGCGCGAAGCTACAGCACGCGCGGCGGCGCGCGAATCCAAAATTCGGGACTCTCTTCATGAAATGCCGTTGGCAATTCAACAGGTGATGTGGCAGTGTTTCGCATGTGCCACGCAAGATTCGCCAGCTTGTTGCCGATCTTACGCAGGCCGGATTCATCGCGGTTTCCGGCGGCAAGGGATCGCACAGGAAGTTTCGACATCCGAAGCTTCCGGGGTCGGTGATTCTGGCCGGGCACGACGGCGACGACGCGCTTCATTATCAGGAAAAACAGGTGCGAAACGCCGTGCGCGAGGCAGGCAAATGAAAGTGCAAGACCAGTATTTGAAGTATGTGCGATGGGAAGAGGCTGACCAGCTCTACGTGGGCTACTGTCCCGATCTTTTCCCGTGGGGTGGCGTCTGCCACGGGGCGACGGAAGAGGAGACCTACCACCAGCTCTGTGTCCTCGTGAACGAGGAGCTTTCGGAGTTGAGCAGCAAACACGCCCTGCTGCCGCCCGCCGCCACCCGCCCCATGCGCGAAGCCGTTCCCGCGTAGCAGCACGATGAGCTTGCGACTGGGTCCGGCTCTGCGCCCGCGTTACCCCCGTGGTGAAATATCGCCGGGTTATTTGCCGGCGTAGCTTTCGAGCAGCTTCTTTTCGGCCTTCTGATTCCACACACCGTTGTCCAGCAGCGCGGCGACGGCGGGAAGAACTGCCGCCAGCTTCGTGAGCGGCGTCAGGCCGAGGCCCTTGCACTGCGGATAAACCAGAATCTTGCCGGGGATGAGCTGCTTCTCGACCGCGCGAATCCCTTCGACTGCGCCGTCGAGTCCGCTGATGGCCGCGACGCTGAGGTTCGTGTCCAGCGCGCGCGATTCGACTTTCTTCAGCACGAGTTTCATGTCGCTGAGGTCGGAGCCGCTGGTGCCGATGAAGTAGGCCTGCCGCTCGACATAGGCGTCGAGCGAGATCGGATGCCAGACGGTGGCGGCGATGCCGGCGAAGATGTTGATGCGGCCGCGCGGCGCGACCTGCTGGACGGCCGCCTCGACGAGCGCGGGCGCGGGAACCATCAACCCGATGTAGCCGAACGGCCCGGCGGCGGGGCTGGTCTTCGGGTTGTATGTGGCGAACTTGACGCCATTCTTCTGCGCGAGCGGCGCGGCGACGCTGTGAAGCCCCGCGAGCCGATCGTCGCTCATGTCGCCGGCGAATACGCTGACGCCGCTGACGCCCTGGCAGATATCGCGGATGACGTGCATCGTGCCCATCGGGCCGGCCGCGCCGATGATGTTGATCGCGTCGTTGGGGCGGATTTCGCCGGTGGGCGGGATCGCGGCGTAGGCATCGGCAGGATTCGAGCCGGTGGTGCCGATGATGCGGACGTTGCCATAGTGGACGCGGCCGACGGGCGTGTTGACCGCGCGGCCAAATTTCTGTCCGCACTGGACGATGGTGACGAGTCCGTTCTTCGCGATCTTCGTGAATGCCTTTTCGAGCAGCGCGGCATCGGCGCCCATGAACAAAATGTCGTCGAGCGATTCATTGGCGATTTTATCGAGCGAGGCGGCGTCGAAATTCGCCCCGCCGATGGTCATCGCCTTGCCGCCCTTCTTCGGCCCCTGCCGCTCGCGGACGACATAGGAATCTTCGACGCAGGCCCACGGTTCGACCAGCGCGATGGCCGAGGCGGACAGATCGCCCGCGGCCGGGATCAGCATCGATTCGCCATCGGGCGAGGTGATGACGCGCTCGTCCATGAGCACGAATTCCTGCAACGCGCCTTCGAAATTATAGCCGAATGCGGCGTTCGAATTTGCGGTCTTGAGCCAGCGATAATCAGTCTGTACGAGCCGCCGGTCGCCGACTTTCACGCTCTTCACTTTCGCGCCAATCTTCACGATCCGCACGACGGTTTCGTGGCCGGGCACGGTGGGCTTATCGTTCGGAACGTAGCTGGGAATTTCCGGCAGCGCCTTCGCGTCAATGCCGGTGATGACATCGGATTTGCGGACGTGGCCGTTGAATTGCTTGAGCAGCTTCAGGTCGGAGAAGCAAAGACCGACGACTTCGATCTTGCCGAGAATCTGGTGATCGCCCGGCTGGAAAACTTCCTTGCTGGTGTTGAGCGCGAGCTGATCGGGGCCGACAAGTTGAACGGCGCTCTGTTTGGCTGGGATGGTTTCGGTGGTCATGTTCTTCTCCGCTCTGTCGTGTGACGTGCTTGTTTCAGATTTCGATTTTCGGATTCGTCCGCAATTTCCAACGGTTGGAAATCTACCACACGGCAACTTCCAATGATTGGAAATTGCCAGCCTGCCGCGCGGATTCAAGCCGTTTCTCCGCGGGAGCGCGCGGCATGACTTGCCGCATCGCCGTCAAATCAAGTTGCCGCCGGGAAGAAAATCGAAGTGCAAAGCACGAAAGGAGCAGCCTAAATTGTCATCGCCACGAAATGAAAACAGCCGCGCCCATTCTTTTCTTCGCCGCCGCGATGCTCTCGCAGGCGGCGGACGCGCCGACAAACGGCGTGAACGCAGCACAGATTTATACGCCGGTTTTTTCGAACATCACCGCGTGGAGCACCGCGCATCCCGGCTTCGGAACCGAGCCCTACACGAACGTTTCCTCACCGGAGGCCGCGGCGGCGTTCAAAGATCTGCAGCCGCAGCTCGACGCGCTTGGTGCGGCGCAGAGCGCGGCGTACTGCGACTGGGGCACGCACCACGAAGAAGGAATTTCCGCGCAGCTTCCGTATGTCTCACCCGCGATGAAATCGGCAAAGGCCGGGCTGTGGGCCGCGAATTATGCGCTCTCCAACAACCTGCCTGATTTCGCGGACTATGCGATGGAGGCGGCCCGCGTCGCGCGCAACGTCGGCGAAGACCGGCTGCTGATTGATCTGCTCGTCCAGATCGCCGGCGAGAAAGCCGCGGCGGATTTGCTCGCGCAAAATATCGGCAAGCTCGACGCGAAGCAGCTCGACGCGCTCGAACAAAATCTCCAGTCGCTTCCGCCCGGCACCTCGCTCATCGAAGCCATGCAGATGGAAAAGGCGATGTTCATTGATAATTTGATCAAGCAAGTCCTGAAGGCCATGCGCGAAGCCGACACGAATCTCTTCGAACAAATCAGCGACGACGTTTCGGCAACAAACACCGTCACGGACAGAACGAATTCGATAGCCGCGACGGCGGCCGCGGGCGCGGCAAAGAAATCCTGGCTCACCGAAAACTTGCGCCTCACCTCCATCGTGGATTCCGGCGGCAGCTATAAAATCGGTTTCGAAACGCGCGACGGCGACAGCTTCGTCATCGCGCTCGGCCGCCCGAAGCGCGGCATCGAAATGCTCTCCGCCGATTACGCCCGCGAAGAAGCCGTCATCGCCCGCAGCAACGAAACCGCCATCGTGAAATTGAAATCGCGCGAAATTTCCCCGCTGCGATTGCGCCTGCGGATGCCATCGCCGGAGCAGGCAAAAAAACTCATGGGATCGCCGCCGTCCGCCAACGCCGTGCAGCAGCTCATGCTCGCCTTTGCTGCGATGGGCGACAGCTCCGACAAAGAAGATCGCAACATCTTCAATGCCTGCGGCGGCACCGCCGACGGCCTGATGGCGCTGCTCAACAAAACCAGCGCCGAATATGGCGAATGGATCGCCGCCTTCCAGCGCCTGCCCCTCGACGAATTCCGCAAATGGCAGAATGATTTTTTGAAAACCACGACGCAGCTCACGCGGCTTATGCTGCCCGCCGTTGACAAATGTGCGGACAAAGAAAAACAGCTTCTCGATTCGCGAACGAAACTCGCCGCCGCCATCGCCGCCCGCCGCGCCGCCCTTACGAAATGAGAACGCCGGCCCGATGCGACGAACCGCAAATTTCATCATCTTTTCCAATCATTGGAAATTTCCGCACCGTGAACTTCCAATCATTGGCAGTTTGCGAAACGCTGTTTTCCAATGATTGGAAATTGAGATGATCGGAGATGACATGAATTCAAAAATATTGATCGCAGCGGCGATGTTCGCCGCGCTGAATTTCGCCGCTCTTGCCGATGACGCCGCCGCGCCGATGACGCTTTGGTACCGGCAGCCGGCGGCGAAATGGGACGACGCAATGCCCATCGGCAACGGCCGACTCGGCGCGATGATCTTCGGCGGCGTCACCAATGAACACCTGCAACTGAACGAGGCGTCGCTGGTGTCCGGCTATCCCGGCTATCGAACGCTGCCGCTCGATGTTCGCAAAGATTTCGCGACGATCACAAACCTCATCGCGACGCGGCAATTCGACGAGGCCGACAAGATGGTGACGGAAAAATGGCTCGGCGGTTCGTGGGCCTGCTACCAGCCGCTCGGCGATTTGAATTTTGATTTCGCACACGCCGGTTCGGTAACGAATTACCGGCGCGAGCTGGACATCGGCCGCGCGGTGGCGCGCGTGAGCTACGAGTGCGACGGCGTGAAATTCTCGCGCGAAATTTTCGCGAGCCATGCCGACAAAGTCATCGCGATGCGATTCGCGGCGGACAAACCAGGCGCGCTGAATTTCAAGATCAGGCTGAGCTCGCCGCACACGACGGCGGTGACGAAAGCGACAAGCGGACAGCTCGCGATGCACGGGCAGGTGCCCGGATTCGTGCTGCGGCGCACGCTGGACTGGGTCGAGAAGAAACACGACCAGTGGAAATATCCCGACCTCTGGGACAAGGACGGCAATCGAAAACCCGGCGCGGCGACGGTTCTTTACAACGGCAAGGGTGAGTCTTTTGACGCGCGGCTTTCGGTGAATGCGACGGGCGGGAAAGTCTCAGCTGATCAAGATTCGGTCGTCGTCGCGGGCGCGGACGAGGCCGTGATTATTTTTTCCGCCGCGTCGAGTTTCAACGGCTTCGACAAAGATCCCGTACGCGATGGCGTTGATTCTGCAAAAAAAGCGGAGGAAATTCTGAACGCGGCCGCAAAGAGAAAATTTGCGACGTTGCTTGATCGCCACGTGCTCGATTATCGCTCGCTGTTCGATCGCGTCGCGCTGGAACTTGGCAATGGCGATGACAAGTTGCCGACGGACGAGCGACTGAAGCTCGTGAGAAAAGGCGCGAACGATCCGGGACTTGAAAAAACATATTTTCAATTCGGCCGCTACCTGATGATCAGCGGATCGCGGGCGGACTCGGTACAGCCGCTGAATTTGCAGGGCATCTGGAGCAAGGACATCATTCCACCGTGGGCCTGCCAGTACACGATCAACATCAATCTCGAAATGAACTACTGGCCCGTCGAAGTCTGCAATCTTTCCGAGTGTGCCGAACCGCTGATGCGAATGGTGCGCGAGCTTGCGGTGGATGGGCATCGCGTGGCGCACGACATGTACGGCCGGCGCGGCTGGGTCGCGCACCACAACACGACGCTGTGGCGCGACGCGCAGCCGGTGGACAACGCCGCGGTGTGCTCTTTCTGGCCGAACGGCGGCGGCTGGCTTTGCCAGAATGTTTTCGAGCACTATCAGTTCAGCGGCGACCGCGCGTTCCTCGAAAAAGAAGCTTATCCGCTGATGAAAGACGCGTGCCTTTTCTATCTCGACTGGCTCGTTGAAAACGGCAAGGGCAAACTCGTCACGCCGGTCAGCACATCGCCTGAAAATTCTTTCAGCTACATCGACGCACAGGGCAAGAAGCAGCATTCGAGTGTCTGTGCCGGCGGCGCGATGGACATGGCGATCATCCACCAGCTCTTTACCGACACGCTCCGCGCGGCGGAAATTCTCGGAAGCGATTACGATTTTTGCGCAACGCTGAAAACCGCACTCGGAAAATTGCAGCCGTATCAAATCGGATCGAAAGGCCAGTTGCTCGAATGGCAGGAAGAATTCATCGAGACGGACCCACACCACCGGCACTGCTCGCATCTGTGGGGCTTGCATCCCGGGACTTGGATCACGCCGGACACGCCCGATCTTTTTGCCGCGGCGAAAAAATCGCTCGAATTGCGCGGCGACGGCGGCACGGGCTGGAGCAAGGCATGGAAAATTAATTTCTGGGCGCGGCTGGGCGACGGGGACCATGCATACAAAATGCTGCACGAGCTGCTCGCGCAATCGACGCTCGGCAGCCTGCTCGATGTCTGTCCGCCGTTCCAGATTGACGGCAATTTCGGCGGCACAGCCGGCATCGCGGAGATGTTGCTGCAATCACAAAACGGCGGGATCGAGCTTTTGCCCGCGATCCCGAAGACGTGGCCGGCCGGTTCGGTCAAAGGCCTCCGCGCCCGCGGCGGCTTCACTGTGGACATCGCATGGAAAGATGGAAAAGTCGTTTCATTTCGCATCGCATCTGACACGCCGCGCACGGTAAAAGTCCGGGTCAACGGCGAAGAAAAAACCGTTGCTTCGGAAAAAATATAATGACTGCCACAACTTCAAACGTCCCATTCAAAGGTCTTGTCGAATTTCGCGAGGGCTTCGTGCCGCGCGCCGGCATCAGCCATGTCTTGTTCGATTTCGACGGGACGCTCTCGCTCATCCGGCAGGGCTGGCCGGAAGTCATGGTGCCGATGTTCGTCGAGATGCTGCCGCGCCGTACGGGCGAGACAGATGCGGACCGCTATCGGTTGATGAACGACGACATCATGCAGCTGAACGGCAAGCAGACGATCTACCAGATGATCCAGCTCGCCGAGCGCATCAAGGAACGCGGAGGCCAGCCGAAAGAGCCGCTTTGGTACAAGCACGAATATCTGCGCCGCCTCGACGTCCGCATCCGCTCGCGGCTTGACGGCCTCCGCAACGGAACGCTGCGCCGCGATGATTTTCTCGTCTTCGGTGTTCGCGCGCTGCTGGAAAAACTGCACGGGATGAATCTGAAGCTTTACCTCGCCAGTGGCACCGACGAGAAATTCATGAAAGCCGAGGCGGAATTACTCGATGTCACGCGCTATTTCGACGGGCGAATTTATGGCGCGCTCGATGACTACAAATCTTTCTCCAAGAAGATCGTCATCGACCGGATCATTCTCGAAAACAAAATTCGCGGCGAACAGCTTCTCGCATTCGGCGACGGCTACGTCGAAATCCAGAACACGAAGGAAGTCGGCGGTCTCGCCGTCGCAGTTGCGAGCGACGAGGCAAACAATGGTTCGGGCCAGATGGACGAATGGAAGCGCCAGCGGCTTCTCGGTGTCGGCGCCGATGTCGTGATTCCCGATTACCGCGATGCCGATGCATTGCTCGGCAAAATTCTTTTATGAACACGGAACGATTCCAGACGGTCGCCGGAAAATATTCGCGGCTTCGCATCGCGCTCGTCGGCGATTTCTGCCTGGACCGTTATCTCGAAATTGATCCAGCGCGAAACGAAGTCTCCATCGAAACCAGCCTCGCCGTCCGCAACGTCGTGAACATCCGTTCGCAGCCCGGCGGCGCGGGAACGATCCTGAACAATCTCGTCGCGCTCGGCATTGGCGAAATTTATCCGGTCGGTTTTGCTGGCGATGACGGCGAGGGTTTTGAACTCATCCGTGCGCTGAGGATAAAACCGGGCGTCCGCCTCGATCATTTCGTCCAGACACCGGATCGGCATACGTTCACCTACACAAAGCCGCTCGTGCTCGAAGCCGGACAACCGCCGCAAGAACTCAACCGCCTCGACATCAAGAACTGGATGCCGACGCCGGCTAATATCTCCGAAATTTTTTGCCGCTCGATTGACGCACTGGCGGCGTTCGTGGATGCGATCATCGTGCTCGACCAGGTTGATGTCCCGGATACCGGCGTGGTGACTCCTCGCGTGCTGGAGATTCTCGGCCGGATTGCGCACGCGAGGCCGGGGCTGCTGATCATCGCCGATTCGCGGCGCGGTCTTCGCGATTTCCCGGCGGTTACATTCAAGATGAACGCGGCCGAGCTTGCGCGGATGAGCGATGCTTCCGAGGCGGCGACGATCGAGTCCATCGCAGCGCAGGCTTCCGCGCTGGCGCGAAAAAATGCCCGCCGGGTTTTCGTGACGCTCGCGGAAAATGGAATTCTCGGCGCATCGCCAGATGGGAACTTTGAGCACGTTCCGACATTTCCGGTGCGCGGCGAAATTGACATCGTGGGGGCGGGCGATTCCGTCACGGCGAATCTCGCCGCGTCGCTGGCCGCCGGTGCGTCGCTGCGCGAATCGCTGGAGATTGCGAACGCCGCAGCATCCATCGTGATTCATCAGCTCGGTACGACAGGGACCGCAACCGTCGCCGAAATTGGCGGCCTCCTCGCCAGCGCATCGGCGATGACGGCGCATTCCCAGCCGAATGGCAAATAGCCGGCGAAGCCGAGCAGCGGCATTTCGAAAACTTTCCAGACACCGACGAACGGCACGAGATATTGCCATTTCGCCAAGCTGTGGAAATTCCACATTTCCCAGAAGAATCCGCAAATCAGCGCCGCGAGCGAAAGGACCGCCAGCCGCCGCCAGTCGCCGCGCGCGGCGGGCGAAAAGATCGTCTCCTCGCCGCGAAGCGCTTTGAGCGATGTGAGGATGAAAAGCGGCGCGAGCCACAGGAACGGGAAAAAATAGTCCGGCCAGATTCCGATGCTGGTCAGCGCGAGGCAGCCGAGAAGCAGTTGCGCGCCGCCCAGGATCTTTGCAGCGATACGACGTGGTTCCGTCGCGCCCGCAGGCGGTCGCCGCGCTGTGAAAGCAAGTGCGTTGGCGGGTGTGAATGCATCGAGCATTTCGGCGGTGCTGATGACGGCTGGCAACACGGTCGAGAACGCGAGGGTGGCAAAAATGAAATATTCGAACCGTCCGAAATTTTCGATGCCGACATAAAACCAGTTTTGGACGAAGCGGTTCAGGTATTCGAAAAACCACCAAAAGAATCCGCTGGCGGCGAACAGCCGCATGAGCCGCCGCGGCTCCTGCGTCATCATGCAGCGGCCTGATCGCGCGAATGTCAGTGCATTGACGAACGTGATGTAGCCGAGCCAGAGCGGCGTGAACGTGTGGCGCTGAATCGGCGCGAAACAGGGGAGCCGCGTCCACGCGATGATCCACCAGGTGCCGGTCCACGCGAGCGCGATCCAGCCCCAGCGGGGGAGGCGCTGAAACCTGAAACCTGAAACCTGAAACCTGAGTGTGATCGCGATGACCGGAAGCCAGAGGGGAACCTGCGTCGCGAAAATGACGATGGCGGCAGTCGTCGAAAACGGTGCGGCAACGCGGTAAATTGCGAGGGGTGGAAATTCCGTGTACTGCGAAACCGGCAGGCCCGCGAGCCAGACGCCGAGCAGCGGCAGGCCGAGCAGCAGCACCGCGGCGATGCAGAATGAAATGGGGCGGGTCATCTTCACGGGCTGCTCCGCCCTTTAGCCGGGGACGCAGGTTTCCAATCATTGGAAATTGCGGCGGCGCAAAGTTCCAATGATTGGAAGGCGGGCGCTTTTGTTGAGCGTGTTGTTATGAAGTACTCCATATATCAAAGTACATCAGACCACGGAACCGTTGCGGCGTTCAAGGGAATCCGTCCCGGGCGGCGTTGCGAGCCGGGTCAGGCGCGGACGGCGCGGCCAGCCGGACGGGCGGCGGCCTTCCGCGCGGGGGCGGGCAGCGCGGCCTTTGCGGCCTTGAGCGCGTCCTGGAGCGCGTCGAGGTACTGGCTAAAGCGGTCGAGGCCGGCCTTCGTCAGCGTGATCGTGCTTCGCGGCTTGTTCTCGACGAACTCCTTCCTGACCTTGATGACCTCTTCTTCGACCAGTGAGTTGAGATGGCCGCTGAGGTTGCCGTCGGTGAGGGCGCAGGTTTCCTTCAGCGCGCTGAAGGCCAGGCCGGTTTTGTCGGCCGCGGCGAGCGCTGAAATGATGGCCATCCGCGCAGGCGAATGGAAAATGCGCTCCAGGGCTTCGTGCTGTATTTCGGGCGTCTTCGTGTTCATGTGGTTTTCCTTTCAGTCTTCATTGTCGAGTTTCTCCAGATCGTTTTCACGGTCGTTCATCACAATCAAAATGCAGCCGCCGGCAAGTTCGCCGGCGAAAAAGACGAGGCCCATCGGCCAGGGCGAGGTGAAGCGTATGCCGGGAACGAGCAGGCAGGCCGCGCCGCAAACGAGGTAAAAGATGCCGACGAAATAATTTTCGCCGGGCAGCGACTGGCGATAGGCCATGTGGGCGACGGCAAAGCAGCACATCCAGGCGCCGAAGAGAAGGTCGAACAGGCCGGCCCGCCAGAACACGAGCGTGAGGATGCCGCCGAGGACGAGGCCGGGCAGTGCGTCGAGCGCGGGTTTGAGGATGACGGGGTGTTGGCGGACTTTCGGTTCGGTGACGATCCAGTTGAGCAAGGCGCCGTAGTTTATCGCGAGGGCCACGGAGAGGACGATCATCCAGCCGATGAAATGCGCCTGCGGCGTGGCGGGAACAAAATCGCGGCTCAAAATGAGGGAGCCGGCGAGCGCTGCGATTCCTCCGGCGATGCGGGCCTTGCCGGAATAGCCCTGGAAGAACCGCCTGCTGAGGATGATCTCCTGCAGCTTGCGGACCTTGTCGAGCGCGTCGTGTATGTGGGCAACAAGCACGGGGCAACATTGCTTGGAGGCGGAGTACTTTGCAAGTCGAAGTTTGCCGGATTAAAAAGCCGCGGCGGATTTCTCCGCCGCGGCTTGCTGACGTCCGCCGTGTCCGGCGGCGCGCATGAGGCTGCCGCCAGTCAACCGCCGATGCCCTGAAAGAGGACGGTTGAAAGGTAGCGCTCGCCGCCATCGGGGAGGATGACAACGATGGTCTTGCCGGCGTAGGCCGGATCGTTTGCGAGGCGGACGGCCGCGGCGGCGGCGGCGCCGCATGAGATTCCGGAAATAATTCCTTCCTCGGTCGCAAGGCGCCGCGCCATCTGGACGGCTTCTTCGCTGCTGATTTGCTCGACCTTGTCAACGAGGCTCAAATCGAGGACGTCGGGAATGAAGCCGGCGCCGATACCCTGAATCTTGTGCGGGCCCGGTTTGAGTTCCTGCCCGGCGCGCTTCTGCGTGATGACGGGACTTTCCGCCGGTTCGACGGCGACAGACTCGATTTTCTTGCCCTTGGTATTTTTGATGAACCGCGAAATGCCGGTGATCGTGCCGCCGGTGCCGACGCCGGAGACGAGCACGTCAATCGCGCCGTCGGTGTCGTTCCAGATTTCGGGGCCGGTGGTTTTTTCGTGGATGGCTGGATTGGCGGGGTTCTTGAATTGCTGCGGCAGGAAATATTTTTGAGGATCGGAATTCACAAGTTCCTCGGCGCGCTTGATCGCGCCCTTCATTCCTTCGGGTCCGGGCGTGAGAACGAGGTTCGCGCCGAAGGCGGCGAGCACGCGCCGCCGCTCGATGCTCATCGTCTCGGGCATCGTCAGCGTGAGCTTGTAGCCGCGCGCGGCGGCGACGTACGCCAGTGCGATGCCGGTGTTGCCGCTGGTCGGCTCGACGATCTCAACGCCGGGCTTCAGTATGCCGCGTTTCTCGGCGTCCCAGATCATCGCCGCACCGATCCGGCATTTGACCGAGTAGGCGGGATTGCGGCCCTCGACTTTCACGAGGACCTGTTTCGCCTTGCACCCTTTGGTGATGTGGTTCAAGCGAATCAGCGGCGTATTGCCGATGGAAAACGAATTGTCATCAAATATCTTTGCCATGTTCTTATACTCCATTCCTAGTATCTCTATCGAATTGGTGCAGATTTAGCACACCCCCACAGGCGTGTCAAATTCCGCAGTCAAAAACTTTTCAACCGCCATCGTTGTCGCAATCCATTCCGCCTGGATTTGGAATCCGAGTTTCGACAGCGAGCGTTCGTTCGCAGGATTCGTCGCCGCGTGCGGTTCGAAGCCGGGCAAAAATTCTCCAAGGATGGCAAGTCGCGCATTCATATCTCCGGCCGCGAATCTACCGGCGTCCGCCGGTTCCGCAAACGAAAACACCGACCGGTCCTCGCTGTTTCCAATGATTGGAAATACCCGCCGCGCAAAGTTCCAATGATTGGAAAAAATCGCTCGCGGTCTTTTCCAATCATTGGAGGCCGCGGTCGGCGGGGGCGACGGAAATCCGGGAGGGCCGTTGACTTTGATTTGCGCGCGCATTAGGTTCCAAAAAATTTTTTGTCCCCGGAGGCTTGGATTGACGACGATTGAAAAACTGCTGGTGCTTCAGGATCGCGACCGGAAAATACGCTCGTTGACTCAGGAGACGGTCGATATTCCAGCCCGAAAGAAACTCATCGACGACCGGATGCGAGGCCACCGCGATGCGGTTGCCAAGATTCATGACGACATGAAACGAAACATGGCGGACACGAACGAGGTCGAATTGGAAATCACTTCGCGCAGACAGAAAATCCTGAAGCTTCGCGACCAGCAGGGCCAGATCAAGACGAACCAGGAATACCGCGCCATCGAGAACGAAATCGCGACGATACAGCAGCAGATCCGCGAAACGGAGGACCGGGAAATCGTTCTGATGGAGGCCGCCGAGGCGCTGCGCACACAGCTTGCGCTGGCCGAGCAGACGCAAAAACGCGAACAATCTTCCGTCGAAAGCGACATGCAATCGCTGGACGCGCGGCTCGCAAACATCGAAGCCGAGATCAGCCAAGTCAAAGCCGAGCGCGAAAAAATCCTGCCGGACATTGACGCGGGGTGGCTCGCGCGGTACCAGCGGATTTTTGAAAACAAAGGCGACTTCGCCATGGCGCCCGTCGAGGGCGGCTCGTGCGGCGGCTGCCACATGCGGCTGCCTCCGCAGCAGGTTCATCTGGCCCGGCGCGGCACCGACATGGTTCCTTGCAGCTTTTGTGGGCGGCTGCTCTATACGCCGGCGTTCTGAGAAACTCCGGTCAGTTTTTCGCGATCAATCGGGCGAAAATGCCGGCGTAAATTTCCGCAGTCCGCTGCCAGTCCCAAGTCTGCGTCGCGTAATCCGAAAGCTCGTTGCGGCGGCGGATGATTTCGAGCGAGCCGGCAGACGCCTGCTCGAGCAGAGGCGCGATGTCGTCCGCGGTCCGGCGGCAGATCACGAAACGGTCTGCGTCGCGGTTGAAACCAGTGAAACATTCCTCGGAAATCAAGCACGCCAGGCCGCACGCCATCGCTTGCGGAACGACCGCGGGCCAGCCTTCACCATAGCTCGGCATGACGAACAGATCGTGAGCGCCGTAGAGCTCGCGCAGCTCCTCCGTTTTCACGAACGAAATCACCCGCACATTCGGCAAGTTCCATTTCGAAGGATCCAGCGGCCCGCCGCCGACGAGCGTGAACCGTACCTGCGGCAGCCGTCGCGCCAGATCGCCGATCAGCGGGAGTCCCTTTTTTTCGTAGAAGCGGCCGACGAACAAAATATTCGGCGCGTCATCTTGCAGTACCCATTTCTTCCGCAACGCCGCGCGCTCGTCATCCGGTACGAAGAAATAATTCCGCCGGTCAATGCCCGCTGGCGTCATCACGATTCGTTCCTGTGGAATTCCCGCCTTTTCGACGAACCATTGACGCACCGCTTCGCCCACAAACGTGATGAAAGCGCCGTGACGAATCGCGTAGCGCGCAAGTCCCGTGATGAATTTCTCCTGCAGCGCATTCATGATGCCGCTCATCTTGATCACGCCCACGTGCTGCGTGACAACCAGGGGCTTCCGTTGCCGCGCCGCAGCAATCAGCGCCGCCGCCGCCACACCGGGCGCCAGACTGTGCGCGCTGACCACATCGTGTTCATCAACCAGCCTGGCGATCCGCCGCCATTCAAACGGAGACGGCAGTGGCGAATTGATCTGGAATCTCCGCTCCAGCCCGTTCCACGTCTTCACGCGAACATTGCCTTCTTCGGCTTCGTGCGCTCCGCGCGGCTCGTCGGATGTGAGCCACGTGACCTCGTGGCCCATGCGCCGCCAGCAATCCTTGAGGGCCTCCGCGGCAAATTCGATGCCGCCCATGTGCGGCGGCTGGTAATTGCTGACGAGCAGAATTCGCATCAGCCCTGCCCGAACAGCCTGCTCCTTGCGAGCGCGAAAACCTGTGTGCCGCGTGAGCTCGAATTGAAAAAATACAGCCAGTAGATCGCGAGCGCGACAGCCCTGCGCATCGGGCCGTAGCGGCCCTGCGACATCGTGGCGGTGCCTTCTTCGCCGGGCTTGAACGCGAAATGCTGTTGCAGGTCGAAGATCGGAAATCCCCAGCGCATGAAATCGATGACTTCGTAGCCGCTGCGCTCGAGTTTCTGCCGCATCAGATCGCCATCGTAATTGCGGAAGTGGCCGTATCGCCGGTCCACCTTGTCAGGCGGCCCGCCGGGCACGGAGATGACGACATGCCGCGCGATGGGCGCCACCTGCCGCATCACATATTCATCATCCTCGATGTGCTCGAGCACTTCCGATATCGTAACGACATCGAACGTCCGCTCGATGCGCTTCTGGCTGGAGAGGTCGAGCTGGAAGAATTCAACGCCCGGCACATTCTGACGCGCGATCCGTAGCGCCTCCTCCGAGATGTCCGAACCGGAAAACTTCGCTTCGATCTTCTGTCGCAACTCGGCGAGCAGACTGCCATCGCCGCAGCCAAGGTCGAGGATGGTTTCGTGCGGAACCTTGTTGATCAACTCGGCGACGATCCGTCGGCGGTGCCGGCAGGCGGGGCCATAGATCGTCGTGTCGTTCCAGTAGCCCTGCCAGAATTTCTCGTAATCAACCCGTCCCATGCGACCCTCGTTTCTCAAGGAGGAATGCCCACAGCGCGCAGCGCGACGGATCGGCCTGCTGCGAACGCTCGAAATCGGCGATGGCTTTCGACTCGTCGGCGCCGCGTTCAGAAAAAAAGGTCTCGGTAATCAGCCAGTTCAGAAAATAGCGTTGGAACAGGATGACGCCGAACCCGAACTCACGGAACAGCCCTTCGAGCGCGGGCAACGTGAAGAAATTCACATGCGGTGTCTGTTCATTCGCCGTCGTGAGATCCCGGCCGCCCAAAACACGCTTGACCATTTTCACGATTGCGCGCCCCCAGGCATAGCGTTTGATGAAGTAACTCGGCCGGACCATCCACTCCGCAAGCGAGCCACCATTGGGAAAGGTCAGGATCAGCCGCGCGCCGGGCTTCATGTTGTCGGTCAAAAATTTCATCATGTCGCGATAGGTCGTCACATGTTCGAGCACTTCGGTGAGAATGACCGCGTCAAACTCCCGGATGTTCATTTTTTCGAGCGGTTCGTTGACGAACTTGAGATTCGCGAAGGGATTTCGCGCCCGCGCTTTCTCAACGGAAGGGCCGTGGATGTCCGTGGCCGTGATGTCATAGCCGAGGCTCGCCAGCGGGATGCAGATGTTGCCGACGCCGCAGCCGACCTCGAGCACGCGAATCGCACGCGGATCGGAGCCGCAGCGGGCAACCATTGCAACGATGCTCGCCAGCCGGTTTCGATGTGTCGGACTGGAGTCGAATTCCGTGTGCCGCAGATAGCCGGCCGAACCTGCCGCGGTGTACGGCATCGGCGTCGGCGCTGGAATGATAGAGTCCATGAAGGTGCCGCATGATAAGGTTGCGACCGATGATTGCAACGCCGAAGCCTGCTGGCCTGCTTGCGTTCCGCGATGGATGTGGAAATCTTTCCCAAGCAGGTTTGCCGCCGGAAGGCCGGCGGATTTCTTGACCTCGAACTGGACGGAGTTGATGTCGCCACTTGGTTTCACATTCGGTCTTTTGGGAATTTCGACCGGCGCGGGCTTTCTCGGCTCGCTGCTCGGCCTCGGCGGCGGCATCGTGATCGTGCCGGTTCTGACGCTGGGGTTCGGCATCGATTTTCGCTACGCCGTCGGCGCGTCCATCGTATCGGTCATCGCCACGTCGAGCGGCGCGGCCGCGGCGTACGTCCGCGAACGGATGACGAACCTGCGCCTCGCGATGCTCCTCGAACTCGGCACGATCACCGGCGCGATCACCGGCGCGATGCTGGCGGGCGCGCTGAACGACCGCTGGCTGTTCATCATCTTCGGCGCGGTGATGGCCTATTCGGCGCTGGCGATGCTGCGCAAAATCGTGACGCCGCGCGTGCCGCCGCCGCCGGACCCGCTGGCCGACCGGCTCCGCCTGCACGGAAGTTTCTTCGACGAAGCGCGCGGCGAGGAAATCACCTATCGCGTCACGCGCACGAAACTCGGCCTCTTCCTGATGTATGTGGCCGGCACGGTTAGCGGCCTGCTCGGCATCGGCTCGGGCGCGCTGAAGGTCCCGGCGATGGACCTGGCGATGCGGCTGCCGATCAAGGTTTCCTCCGCGACGAGCAATTTCATGATCGGCGTGACCGCGGCCGCGAGCGCCGGAATTTATTTCATGCGCGGCGACATCGATCCGTTCATCGCCGCGCCCGTGGCCACCGGCGTGCTCGCCGGGGCAACGCTCGGCTCGCGGATGCTGGGCCGGATGGACCGCCGCGTGCTACGCGCAATTTTCGTCGTGCTGCTGCTGGCGATCTCGGCGCAGATGATCTGGAAGGGCCTCCGATGAACCCGGACGATTCAAATTTGACGGCCGGTCGCCAGGAGGAGGCGGTGCGGCGGATGGAGTTTCTGATCAGCTCGCTGTTGCGCATCGGCGTGACGACGAGTCTTGCGATCATCGTTTTCGGTGCGATCCTTTCGTTCCTTCATCATCCTTCCTATCTTCATTCCGCCGCCGATCTCAGCCGCCTCACGAATCCGCGCGCGGCGCCGCTGCATCGGATCGCCGACATCGCCGCGGGCCTCCGCGCCTGGCACGGGCAGGCCTTCATCATGGCCGGCCTGCTGCTGCTCATCGCCACGCCAATCCTGCGCGTGGCCGCGTCGGTCGCTGCGTTTGCCGCGCAGCGCGACCGCGTCTTCGCCGCCATCGCAGCCGCCGGGCTGCTGCTGCTGATCATCGCTTTCGCGCTCGGCAAAATTGCGTGAGCGGAATTTTCCAATGATTGGAAGTCTTCGCGCCGCAAACTTCCAATGGTTGGAAAATTTCCCCGTCGTGATTTCCAATGATTGGAATTTTTCGCCGTCGCAGTTTCCAATCATTGGAAATTCCGGTTGAGGCCGGCGGGATTTTTTTCGGAGTGCGAAATGGCGCGGCGTCCGCGATGCTGAAGGCGTGACAGAACGATTTTCAATTCCAGATTTTTGCGACGCCGAATCTTTTTTGAAGAGGCGCAGGGCGGCGCGCGTATCAGGTGCGGAAGGATGAACCGGCGAGGGTTGCATGGAGAGTCCTGACGAGACGAAGAGCCCGAGCCGCGCGGATGATGTGCCAATGGAAACGCTGATGGCCACCTACGAAGCCGCGCTGCTGCGCTACGCGACGCGGTTGCTGAACAACGCGGACGCGGCGCAGGATGTGGTGCAGACCGCGTTCATCCGGCTGCATGAGCACTGGGCGGAATGCAGCGGATGGGCGGCGGACCATTTGAAGAACTGGCTGTACCGGACGACGCACAACGCGGCGGTGGATTACATCCGGCGCGAGGAGCGTCTGCGGAAGCTGCATGATTCGCACGCGGCGGAGACGGGTGATTCGCTCGACGCGGTGCAGGGACGCGAACTCGATGCGGAGGACCGAAAGAAGCTCGTGCTGGCGTACGTCGCGAAGCTGGACGAGGCCGAGCGCGAGGTGCTGCTGCTGCGGCTGCAGGAGGGTTTGTCCTACGACGAGATCGCGCGCGTCACCGGGCGCACGCAGGGGAATGTCGGCTGCCTGCTTCACTTCGCGGTGAAGAATCTTGGCCGGCGGCTGAAGAAGGCGGGAGTGATTTGAAATGAATACGGAATGGAAATGTGAAGCGGTGGAGCCGCAACTGACGGCGTACGCGATGGGCGAGTTGCCCGCGGACGCGGTCGCTGCGATCCGGAAACACCTCGACATCTGTGCTTCCTGCCAGGCGGCTGCGCAGGACATTGCCGCAACCCTCGAAGTTGTGCGCGCCGCCCTGGCGGAGGCCCCGCAGGCCGCGATGCATCTCGATGCGTCGCGTCGCGACGCGGCCATGCGCCGGCCGCGGCGGCGGTGGAACGCTGTTTTGCGCGACTGGCTCGATCTGCCGGCGGATGGCCCCGTTGAAATCGGGTTGTGGCCCGGCGCGCTGGCGAAGGCCGCGCTGATTTTCCTGGTCCCGCTCACCGTCGCGCTCGGACTGCTCGTTCCCGGTCTGCGCAGCGCCTGGCACGCCGCGACTCGGAGCGATGAGCCTGTGGCGGAAAGTCAGCCGCCGCCGCGTGAAAAAGAAACGCCGGGATTTCTTGTGAATCTTCTTCCGCAGCCGGACGCGCCTTTGATCGAGGTTGCGGCAACGAATTCTTCCGTGGCGGACTCGGCGCTTTCTCCGGCCACCGGCATTTCTAATGCGGCTTTCGATGCCGCAGCGGAGCACTGGACAGGCGACAGCATCGTTCGAAATGAACTGCCCCGCGGCAACAAACTCGGCCTCGGCATGAATTCCGAACAGCAGGCCGCTGATCTGGCGCATGCGATCGCGCCGCTTCTGGCCGCTGATCTGGCGAAGGCGCGCGCGGCTACGCAGCAGACGCTGGCCGCCTCGCAGCAGCCTTCACTTCGCCGCGACAAAAATGACGGAAAGCAGCATTTGACATCAACAGTCGCGACGCCGCCGCCGGCAACGAACTATTCCCTCATCAGTCCGTCGCCTACGAACGGGCAGCCGAAGTCGGCGACGGGGAAATAGGCGAATCGGCCTGCAATTTCCGTGCGAGTGCCCGCTGGACGGCCGCCGGAACAGGCTGTAGCTTCTCCGCCTGTAATGGGAGCTGACAAGAAAACCGCCGAACATTATTCGGAAAGCGAGGCACGGCTGCGGGCCGTGCTCGATACCGCTGTCGAGGGCATCGTCATCATTGACATTGCCGGGAGAGTCCAGCTTTTCAACAAGGCTGCGGAGAGGATTTTCGGTTATGGCGCGCAGGAGGCCATCGGACAGAACGTCAGCCTCCTGATGTCATCGCCGGACCGGGATACGCACGACCGGTCCGTGGCCGATTATCTCAAGACCGGCAAGGCCCGCATCATCGGCATCGGCCGCGAAGTCCGCGGGCTGCGCAAGGATGGCCGCACGTTCCCGATGATACTGGCCGTCAGCGAAATTGGCGTTGGCGACAACCGGCAGTTCGTTGGCATGGTGCGCGATATTTCGGAGCGCAAGCGGCTGGAAGAGGCGCTGGTCATGGCCAGCGAAAACGAGCGCATGATTATCGGCCAGGAGTTGCACGATACGCTCAGCCAGCAGCTCACCGCCATCGCGCTGATGACGCGCGCTCTCGAAAAGCGGCTTGGCAATTCCGAACCAGTGGCGCGCGATGCCGCCTCCAATGTTGCCGAGATGGTTCGCGACGCGGTGAACGTGGCAAAGCGTCTCGCGCACGGCCTGTTCCCGACCGAACTTGAACGCAACGGCCTGGCCGCCGCACTCGAGGAGCTTGCCGACAACCAGGCCTCGCTCTTCGGCAAAGTCTGCCGCTACAGCGGACTCCGCGATCGTCTCGGGCTGCCGCGTCCCGTTGATCGCAATCTCTACCGCATCGCGCAGGAGGCCGTTTCCAACGCCGTGAAGCATAGCGGCGCAAAACATATTGATATCGTTCTTGAAGTCTCGCCCGCGGAGCTGAAGCTCATCGTGCAGGACGACGGTTGCGGCCTGCCGCAGCACCAGCAGCCCGGCAAGGGCATGGGCCTCGCGATCATGAAATACCGCGCCGGCATGATCAACGCCTCGTTGACTATTTCACCCGGCTTGCGTAGTGGAACAGTCGTCACCTGCCGGTTGCCTGAATGGCAAAAAATCGGCGAACGGAAAATGTCATGAAAACCAGCAAACACACATCAGCCGCCCCGGCGGAACCGAAGAAAAACGTCCGCCACATCCTCGTCGTGGACGACCACCCCCTCGTGCGCAAAGGCGTGCGCGCCCTGCTCGCCCAGGAGCCCGACCTCGTCGTCACCGCCGAGGCCTCCAACCGCGGCGAAACGCTCGAGAGCATCCGCACCCAGAAGATTGACTTGGTCATCCTCGACATCTCCCTCGAAGGCAGCGACGGCATCGAGATCAGCAAAGCGATTCGCGCCGAATATGGCGCGCTTCCGATTCTCATCGTCTCCATGCACGACGAAACCCTCTACGCCGAGCGTGCGCTGCGCGCCGGCGCCAACGGCTACATCATGAAAGACGAGCTGGCTGACAACATCGTCAAGGCCCTCCGCCAGGTCCTCGAAGGAAAAATCTACGTCAGCGACAACGTCCGCCAGAAAGTCCTGCGCGACCTCACCGACCGCCGCGCGCCGATCCAGTCCTCGCCCATCGAACGGCTCAGCGACCGCGAACTCGAAGTTTTCCGCCGCATCGGCGAAGGCCTCGGCACCCGCGAAATCGCCCAGCAGCTCCACCTGAGCATCAAGACCATCGAAACCTACCGCGCCCACATCAAAGAAAAACTCTCGCTGGTCACCGCCAGCGAACTCACGCGCAGCGCCGTAAGCTGGGTGGAAAACGAACTGCACGGCCGGCCCACATCGCCCATTCCCCTTCCGCTCGCCGTCGCCGCGCCCGCTCCTGCCGCCCCGCCGGCCCGCCCCGCCAAGAAGAAGTGATCGCCGGCCCTGGCGCGCCGAAATTTCGTGACCGGGAATTTCCAATCATTGGAAAAACCCGCCGCGCAACTTTCCAATCATTGGAAATTTCCGGTTCGGCGTTCATTTGAGGGAATCCCCGACTGTCCATCCCTCGCACGCCCGATTGCCAATTGACCGCTGACAGGCGAAAAAGAACGCGTGCATGAATTTTCCATAGCCACGTCCATGCTCGACGCCGTGCTCGAACAGGCCCGGAAGAACGACGCGAAGTCCGTCACAGTCGTGAAGCTGCGTATCGGCGCGCTCGCCGGCGTCGTCATGGAAGCGCTGGAATTCGCGTGGGAAGCCGTCAGTTCGGACACGATCGCCGCCGGCTCGCGGCTCGACGTTGAGCACGTCCCCGTGACGTGTTACTGTTCGCAATGCCAGCGCGAGTTTGAATCGCGCGCCTATTCGTATCGCTGCCCGGTCTGCGGCGGATTAAGCAACGATTTGCGGCGCGGTCGCGAACTTGACCTGATTTCGATTGAGGTGACTTGAAATGTGCCAGACGTGCGGATGTTCAACCGGCCATAAACAGGGCCACGGTCACGACCACCAACATGACCATGGCGAAGACCATGATCACACGCATGGCCACGGCCACCATCATCACGAACAGGACACCGAGCATCGCGCCATCGAAGTGAACACCGCGCTGCTGGGGCAGAACGACAAACTTGCCGAGCGCAACCGCGGAATCTTTCTCGCGCGTGGCATTGCCGTGATGAATCTCGTCTCATCGCCTGGCTCCGGCAAAACAATGCTGCTGGAAAAAACGCTCCAGCTTTTCGGCAACGAACTGAAGCTCGCCGTCATCGTCGGCGATCTCGCCACGGAAAACGACGCGATGCGCCTCCGCCGCCACGGCTCGCCCGCCATCCAGATTCAAACCGGAACCGTCTGCCACCTCGACGCGCACATGATCCACCACGCCATCGAAGATTTGAAACTGAGCGACCTCGATATCCTCTTTATCGAAAACGTCGGCAATCTCGTCTGCCCGTCCGCGTTTGATCTTGGCGAAGACGCGCGGATCGTCCTCACGTCCGTGACCGAGGGCGAAGACAAGCCGCTGAAATATCCGTCCATTTTTCAGGACGCCGAACTGGTGCTGCTCAACAAAACCGATCTCTCCGCCGCGGTCGAATTCGACCGCGAAACCGCGCTGCGAAACATTCGCGAAGCCGCGCCCGGCGCAAAGATTCTCGAAATCTCCGCGAAGACCGGCGACGGCCTCGGCGGCTGGTTCGAATATCTCCGCCAGCTCTCACGGCGCAAAAAAAGTGCTATGCCGAAATGAACGTTTGCATGGCCAGGCGCGCAGTCACCTACCGCGTCGCCGGCGCCGTTCAAGGCGTGGGCTTCCGCCCGTTCGTCTATCGCCTCGCCAGCGAACTCCACCTCGACGGCTGGGTCCTGAACGACAGCGAAGGTGTTGTCATCCGCGTCGAAGGCGGCGTTCCCGCGCTGGAAGATTTTCGCCGCCGCCTCGAAATCGAAGCACCACCTGCCGCACGAATCGCGAACATCAGCGGCGTCGAATCCGACGCGACAGATGAAGCCCGCGGTTTCACAATCCGAGAAAGCGATTCCGCGCAGCCACCGCGAACGACAATCATGACCGATCTCGCGACGTGTCCCGATTGCCTGCGCGAAATATTCGATCCGAAAAATCGCCGACATCGCTATCCGTTCACGAACTGCACGAACTGCGGTCCGCGCTTCAGCATCGTCACCGCGATCCCGTATGACCGGCCGAACACGACGATGGTCGATTTCGAAATGTGCCCGGCCTGCCGCGCCGAATATGAAGATCCCGCGGACCGCCGTTTCCACGCGCAACCAAATGCGTGCCCGGTTTGCGGCCCGAAATTGACGCTGTGGAATGAACGCGGCGAAACACTCGCAGAAAAAGACGAAGCGCTTCGCGCCGCCGCGGCCGCGATGCGCGGCGGTCACATCGTCGCCGTCAAAGGCCTCGGCGGTTTTCATTTGATGTGCGACGCGCGAAGCGATGACGCCATTCGAGATCTTCGCAGCCGGAAACATCGCGAAGAAAAACCGCTCGCGCTGATGTTCCCGAACCTCGAATCCATCGCCACGGTTTGCGAAATCAGCGAACTCGAACGCACCGCCCTGACTTCGATTCAATCGCCAATTGTCCTGCTGAAAAAAACTCAGGTTTCAGGTTTCAGGTTTCAGGTTTCGGATTCGATCGCTCCCGCAAATCCGATGATTGGCGCGCTGCTGCCGTACACGCCGTTGCATCATCTGCTCATGCGTGAACTCGGATTTCCGGTCGTCGCGACAAGCGGCAATTTATCGGAGGAGCCGATTTGCACTCACGAAGGCGAAGCGCTGAACCGGCTGCACGGAATCGCCGATGCCTTCCTCGTTCACAATCGCCGCATCACGAGGCCCGTTGATGATTCGGTGGTGCGTGTGATGGCCGGTCGCATCGCGATGATCCGCCGCTCGCGCGGCTACGCGCCGATGCCGGTGGGTGGAACGGCTTGTCCCAAGACGTTCAAGCGCGTTGGGACAACGCGCTCCACCTTGGCGGTCGGCGGGCAATTGAAAAATACCGTCGCGCTGGCGACCGGCGGAGAAATTTTTTTGGGCCAGCACGTCGGCGATCTTGCGACAGAAAAAGCGGTCGAGGCGTTCGAGGAATCGGTGCGCGCGCTACCGGCGTTGTACGACACCGTCCCGCAGCAAATCGTCTGCGATCTTCATCCCGACTACGCCTCGACGGTTTGGGCGAAAAAACAATCCGCTCGCGTCATCGAGGTGCAGCATCACCACGCGCACATTTTGTCTGTGATGGCCGAGCATGATCTGCGCGGTGACGTTCTCGGCGTTTCGTGGGACGGCACCGGCTTCGGAACCGACGGCACAATCTGGGGCGGCGAATTTCTCATCGCGAACGAAAACCGATTCGAGCGCTTCGCATATTTCCGTCCGTTTCCGCTACCGGGCGGCGAAATCGCGGTGAAGGAACCGCGGCGCTGCGCGCTCGGGCTGATGTTCACCGCGCACGGCGATGCCGCGTTCGAAAACGATCCGTGGTCGCTGCGAAAACTTTTCACCGACGCCGAATGGGCTACACTCCGCTCCATGCTGAGCCGCGACATCAACTGTCCGAAAACTTCCAGCGCCGGCCGCATCTTCGACGCGGTCGCATCGCTGCTCGGCATCCGCCAGCGCACGGCCTACGAAGGCCAGGCGGCGATGCTCGTCGAATTCGCCGCAGGAAAATCATCAGCGCACGAATCCGCCGCCGTGCGGAACGCTGCGGCCACCATTGATTGGCAGCCGATGATCGAATCCATCGCGGACGCGATGCGGAAACTTCCAATGATTGGAAATTCCGATCGCGATAATTTCCAATCATTGGAAGTTGCGAAGCTCGCCGCGGAATTTCACGGCTGGCTCGTGGCGGTGATCGTTGAAATCGCGAAACGGGCGAAGCTGCCGCGCGTATGTCTCGGCGGCGGATGTTTTCAAAATGCGCGGCTGCTGGAAGGCGCGATCGCTTCGCTGCGGCGCGAGGGCTTCGAGGTTTTCTGGCCTCGCGAAGTTCCGGCGAACGATGGCGGACTGGCGCTCGGCCAGGCGTGGTTCGCGCTGAATCGTGAGGAGTCGAAATGAGTGTTGGAAAACCGATGCATGCAGTCGCGCCGTATCAGGATTCCGTCGAGCAGGGCCGCATGATCCTGCGCGATGGCTCGACGGCCACGATCCGGATTTCGTCGCCGGCCGACTGCCGGGCCGTTCGCGAATTTTACCGCCGGCTGTCGCCGTCGTCGCGGCGGTTCCGGTTTTTCAGCGAGACGAAACCAGGCGAGGACGTGATTGATCCGCTGTGCGATTCGAGCAGTCCGAGAAAGCAGCTCACGCTGCTCGTGTTCCGCCACGCCGATGAAGGACCGCGCATCATCGCGACAGGGTCGTACATCGCGATGAATGAAACGACCGCGGAATTTGCGGTCGCGGTGGACGACACGTTTCAGGGCCGCGGGCTCGGCGGTTTACTTCTGGAACGATTGTCGGTTTTGGCTGTCGCGCAGGGCTTCGAGAAATTTCAGGCGGTCGTCGATCCGGCGAACCAGGGAATGCTTGATACATTCCGCAACTCGGGTTTCGCGATCAGGGAGAAATTCGACGAGGAATGTTTTCATTTCGACATTGATGTTTCACCGCGTGCGGAAAGCGTGGCCCGGGCGGAGATGCGCGACCGACTTTTTACGAAGGCTTCGATCGATCCGTTTTTCCATCCGCGATCCGTTGCGGTCGTCGGTGCGTCGCGCGATCCGCAGAGCTTCGGCCATCGCATCATGGAATCGCTCGTCGCGAGCCAGTTCAAAGGCAATTTGTATCCGGTGAATCCACAGGCCGGGATGATTTGCTCGACGAAGGCGTATCCGCGCATCGCGGAAATTCCCGGGGAGGTCGATCTGGCGATCATCGTGCTGCCGAAGGAAAATGTCCTCGATGCGGTGGATAAATGCGCGGAGCGCGGCGTCCGCGCGGTGATCGTAATATCGGCGGGCTTCGCGGAACTCGACGAGGCCGGCGCGCGGCTGCAACAGGAGCTCGTCCAAAAAGTGCGCGGCCACGGCATGAGGCTGGTCGGGCCAAATTGCCTCGGCCTGATCAATACCGATCCGGCGGTGCGATTGAACGCGTCGTTTTCATCCGCGTATCCGCCGCACGGGCGCGTCGCGCTTTCATCGCAAAGCGGGGCGCTGGGCCTCGCGATTCTGAGCCTGGCCCGCCAGCGAAATCTCGGGCTGTCGATGTTCATCAGCATGGGCAACAAGGCGGATGTCACCGGCAACGATTTGCTTTTGTTCTGGGAAGACGACGCGGGCACGGACGTGATTTTGCTGTATCTGGAATCGTTCGGAAATCCGCGGCGCTTCGCGCGCATCGCACGGCGCGTGAGCCGGCGCAAGCCGATCGTCTGCGTGAAGAGCGGACGCCACCGGAAACTTTCCGACGCCGCGGTGTCGGCGCTGTTCCGGCAGTCCGGCGTCATCCGCGCGAACACTATCGAAGAAATGTTCGACGTCGCCGCGCTGCTTGGCAACCAGCCGCTGCCGCGCGGGCGCCGCGTCGGCATCGTGACAAATTCGCGCGGCGCGGGCGTGCTCTGCCTCGACACGTGCGAGGCGGTGGGCCTCGAAATCGGAGGCGTGTCGGCGGCGACGGCGGCGAAGCTCAAGGCGCTGTTGCCCGAAGGTTCGAGCGTCGGCCCGATGATTGACCTGTCGCGCACCGCCACGGCATCGCACTACCGCCACGCCATCGAGCACACGCTGCTCGATCCGCAAATTGACGCGCTAATCGTGCTGCACATTCCCATCGGCGCGGCCGGCGAGAACACCGTCTCGGATTCGTTTGCGCAGGCCGTTTCGGTTGCGCGCGCGCGCGGCACCGCCGACAAGCCGGTGCTCGCGGTCATGCTGACCGGCGACGGGCAGCCGGGTCTGCTCGACACCGGCCGCGAAAAAATTCCGCACTATCTTTTTCCCGAGGCGGCGGCGCGCACGCTTGCCGTGGCGGCGGATTATGCCGCTTGGAAATCCGGCCCCCAGGGCGACGTGTTCAGTTTCGAAGATGTGAATGCGGGCGCTGCCCGCGGTCTTTGCTGCGCTTTTCTTGCGAACAAAATTTCGGCCGTGATTGACGGCGCGGCCGCGATCGAGGTTCTCTCGCTCTTCGGTGTCAGTCTGTCGCCCGACGCGGATTCGGATGCGCTGCTGGCGCTCGACGTCACCGAAGACGCGACGTTCGGACCGCTGATTTCGCTGACGATTGAAGGCCACCGGCACGATGCGGACAACATCCGTACAACGCCGCTGACCGACCGCGACGCCGCGGAAATGGTTGCGCAACTTCAAGGCGAAGACGGCGCGCCACCGGACGGTCTCGGCGAACTGCTCCAGCGCGTATCGCTGATGGTCGAGGAAATTCCGGAAATTTCCGCGCTGGAAATTCGCGGTCTCTCGAACGACGGCGGCTGGCGCGCCGTAAAAATCCAGCTCCGGCTCGCGCCACCGCGCCGCGACCAGCCGCAGCGCGTCGTCCTCGCGACGGCGTGACGACGCACCGTTCCAATCATTGGCAAAATGCGCAATCGGGATTTCCAATGATTGGAAGTTGCGGTTTGGCCGAGAGCGCGCGGAGGCAGGGAAGCGTGAGGGCGTAGCAGGCGGCGGCGATGACGAGGTTCCACGAGATCGCGCCGTAAATCGAAATGAAGACGGCGAGCGCGGAGCAGAGGACGCCGAATACGCCGTTGAGCGCCCAATACCACGGCGTGTCCGCGATGCCGCAGCGGCGCGCGAGTCGCAGGCCGGTCGGGAAAAATCCGCCGAGCAACAGGCCGAGCGGCGCGATCATCGCGATGGTGATCAGACAGCGCGTCATGAGCGATGAGGCCATGTAACGGTGCGCAATGGCGGGCACGAGCACGGTCATGGCCAGCAACATCGCGGCGGCGAGCAGCGGTGCGGTCGTGCGCCAGGCGGCGCGGTCGGCGCGGATGTTTTCGCTGAGGACACTCCCCGCGCCGGTGGAGGCGATGAGCGTGAAAAGCAGGACGCCCATTGCGTAAACCGGATGGCCGAGGAAGACGGAGAGGCGCTGCATCAACGCGATTTCGGCGAGCATGAAACCGGCGCCGAGCAGCGAGAAATACAACGCGCCCCACCGAAAGACAGAGCTGTTCACTGCAGAGTAATCTGTATTCAATAGTTGTTTTCGTTTTAGAGCAAGCGGCACGACGATGGTCGCCGCAGCGATGAAAGTGAGCGCGGCAAGCAGGCCGAGCAGCGTGAGCGTCGCAACCATGTTGCCGCGGACGATGCTGAAGGTTTCGTGGCGGTAGCAGCCGAGGTTCGAGAGGCGTAGCATGTTGAAAAAATACGGGCTGTCATCGGTGGGTGGTTCGTAGTTCAGATCGCTGCCGGCGATGGCCGCGCGGAGCGATTTTGAATCGGTGGCGGCGAGCATCGCGCGCAGCCGTTCGTGTGCGGGCGGCTGGCCGGGAATAATTGCGGGGATGAATTGGAAATGGCGGCATTGTTCGTCGAGCCGGCGGACTTCGTCATCCATGAATGCGCGCCTGCATACGAGCAGCGTGCAGCAACGGTCGGTGGTGATGAGCGCGAGATGGCGCGCGGGTTCGCGCACGCCAAATCGAAACAGCGATTCGATGGCGAGACTGACAAGCCGGCCGGTTTCGCCGAGGTCATTTTGTTTGTGCCAGCGCGAGACGGTGAAAATTCCGCCGGCTGTCAGTCGGCGGAAAAAGGTCTGCCACGCCTCGACGGTGTAGAGGCCGTTTTCGCTCAGCGAAAACGCTCCCGCGCCGGTTGAGGCCCACGTGTCAATGAGCGACATCTGGATGAAATCGAATTGATTCGTCGTCGTCGTGAGCCAACTGCGCGCGTCATCAACGACGAGATGAACGTCCGGTCGGTTTGCGATGCCGGCGACGTCGCGAAATTTGCCGGCGAGCAAATCGGTGAAGATCGGATTTATTTCGACGCCGATGACATCGCGGCAGTCGAAGAGCAGCGCCGACTGGATGTCGCGTCCGCCGCCGACGCCGATTACGCACGCCGTCTGACCCGTTGGCTGAATCGTGTGGCCGATGTTCGTCACGTCGTAGCGCAGATGCTCGATGTCGGCCGGAGACTTGAATTGCCGGAGAACCGTCGCGGCTTCGCCGTCAATGTTCATGTAATAGCTGAAGACGGCGTTTGTCGGCGCGATGTCGCTCGGCCCCCACAACTGCGGCCGGTTCAGGCTGCCTTGATAAACGATGACGCGCGAGATCGTGTTCCAGCGGTCAACAAGATGACTGCTCGGATCTTCGAGATGTCCTTTGACATAACGCGGACCGATTTTCACCGGCGCAACGGAATTTCCGATGGCTGCGACAATCGAGAGCACAACCAGTGCAACGTCAGCCGCGCGCGATCCGGTTGTGCGAAATACGACGGCAGCAAGTGCGCCGAGACCTGCGCACAAAATGAAAACACCGGGCGCGTCGATTATGGGTAGCGCGAAAAGAACGAAGAGACAGCCCAGCGCCGCGCCGATGAGATCGCAGGCGTAGAGTTTGCCGGTCGGCAGATCGGAGCGCGTGAGAAGTGCGCTTACGATGATGCCGGCCTGATAAAACGGCAGCGAACAACCGAGCGTGACGAGCAGGAAGAAGAACGGCGTCCATGCGCTTCGGCGAAGTTCCATTGGCGCGAGACAGAGGAGCGCGAGCATCAGCACGACGTCAATCGCGTAGCTGCGGGCTGCGCTGCGAAGCGTTTTTTCGATGCAGTCTGCGGAAAATTCATCAGGCCGCAGATAAACTCGGACGGCCCCGGCCGTCATGCCGAGCATCGCAACGGAAACGGCGAAGAAGGCGAGGTGATACCACGTCACGACGCTAAGGAATCGCGCGAGCGTCACTTCGAGCGCCAGCGCGGAAAACGCTATGATGAACATGCCGGCGTAGAGCTGCGTTGACCGGTGATTCATGACAAGAACGATGACGCGCGGGTATGATCGTGTCAATCCGCGCCGGTGGACAACGGCAGGGCGGGCGTGATAACTTTGTTTCAATCGGGGAAAGAACGATGGCAAGAATCTGGATCGTTGATGATGACGAGGCGGTGCGCGACCTCATGGGCGACTTGGTTGCCGACATGGGGCATGAAATCCGTCTCTTCGCCTATCCGAAAGAACTTCTCGATGCCTACCACCCCCGCGCTGCCGACGCGATCATCACCGACGTGCGGATGCAGAGTTTGGATGGCCGCGAACTGACGAAGGCGCTGCTTGAAAAAGACCCGAGTGCGTTGATTCTGATTCTGACCGGCTATCCATCGATCAATGACGCGGTGGAACTCATCCGAATGGGCGCTGTGGATTATCTGCAAAAACCGGTTCGTGCCGAGGAGATCAAGGTGCGTATTGATCGCGCGCTGCAAAGCCGCGATATCATGAAACGATTTTACAAGAATCGTTCGCTCACGTGGATTTTGATTTGCGCCATACCGCTTCTCGTCCTGCTTGGCGTCGTGCTCGGACGAATGCTCAAGACACATTGACCCGCTTTCAACCTTTGTTCTTGTTGCGCTATACGCACCGCGTATTTTCATCGTGCATTGCCCGGGTGGCGAAATGGCAGACGCATCGGACTTAAAATCCGTAGATCGAAAGGTCGTGGGGGTTCGAGTCCCCCCCCGGGCACCATTGAAAAATGCGATTTAGTCAATAAATACAGGCATATTATCAATATGCCCGATGCGCATTCATGCTCCTCTCGTCTTTTGCATTCCGCTCATCATGAGCGTTCATAAAGTAATCATCCGCCTCGCCCATTTTTCGAGAGAGCGCGTTGCGCAAAGTGACGACACGGGGAAATGTATTCACTGATGGAGTCGAATCGTGAAAGAAATCTCACTGAAATCAAGGTGACCTGCTCCTGATCTGTGCAGGGAATATCAGGAAAATTTCGCCTGGTGCCGGGCCCGGTTAAGAACCGGAAATAACCGGGAATTTGCCGT